>CACYPS010000015.1 GCA_902776305.1 uncultured Lachnospiraceae bacterium
CTGTTTTTTTAAAATTCAGCAGGAAAATGTGGGGGAATTTAAAAAATGGAATCTCTGGAAGCCAGTATTTATGCGGCCTAGAGATTCCGAGAGTCTATTAATTATAAAGGGAGGGAAAGGTATGCTATCTATTAACATGGATGATGTCATGAACGTCATCTCTTCGATTCAGTCTTATCTGATCGCAGCAGCAGTTCTTCTCGTCGCTTTTATCATCGTTATGATTCTGGCGGGAAAGATTGCCAAGCCTACAAGGGGCAAAGTCAGAGGAGCCGCAGCCATAGCGCTTCTCGCAGGACTCTGTGTCATCGTCAACATGATCTGCACAGGTCCGATGAGCACAATGCTCGACCTGATCAGCGGATCCGGCACGATCACGGACGAGACTTCCGCAGAAGCACAGGAACTCGCAGTTTCGATCGGTGAGGAAGGTATTGTTCTTCTGAACAACGACGATAACCTGCTTCCGCTCGCAAGCGGCGACAAGCTGAACGTCTTCGGCTGGGCTTCCATAAACCCGATCCTCGGCGGTGCCGGTTCAGGTGCGCTGAATGATGCGTATCCGACAACCGACATTCTCACAAGCCTTGCGGATGCAGGCATTGAGACGAACGCCGAACTGACGTCTTTCTACACAGAGTATAAGGCTGACCGTCCGGTAGTCGGAATGTGGGCACAGGACTGGACACTTCCGGAGCCGAACGTTTCCGCATATACAGATGAACTCATCTCCAATGCAAAGGCATTCTCCGACACGGCTATGATCGTTATCTCCCGTTCCGGCGGCGAAGGTGCTGACCTTCCGGCTGATATGAACGCAGTCGTCGACGGTTCCTATCAGGACGGCACCACCTACACGGCAGGCGTTTATGATGATTCTCTGAATGAAGGAAATGACTGGGATGAAGGCGACCATTATCTGCAGCTCTCCAACAGAGAAGAGGAGATGGTAGACCTTGTATGTGAGAATTTTGACAAGGTTGTTCTTGTCTATAACGGTGCAAATGCTTTCGAGCTTGGTTTCGTAGAAGACCATCCGCAGATCAAGTCGGTTCTCTGGTCAGCAGGTCAGGGACATGTCGGTATGAAGGCGCTCGGAAAGATCATGAACGGCGAAGTCAATCCGTCCGGCAAGATGATCGATACATATGTATATGACCTCAAGGCTACGCCGTGGTGGAATAACTTCGGTGATTTTAACTACACGAACATGAAAGAGTTCGAGTACACATCCGTGGGCTTCACAGGAACGGAATCCACAGCTGTTCCCGGCTTTGTGAACTATGTGGAAGGCATCTATGTTGGTTACAGATTCTATGAGACAGCAGCGGCTGAAGGATTCATAGATTATGATAAGGTCGTACAGTATCCGTTCGGTTACGGTATGTCCTACACAACATTTGAGCAGAAGATGGGTGACATCAAGGAATCCAACGGTCAGATCAGTATCGACGTTGAAGTTACAAATACCGGCGATGTTGCAGGCAAGGAAGTAGTAGAAGTTTACTATAATCCGCCTTATACGAACGGCGGCATCGAGAAGGCTTCCGCAAATCTCATCGGATTTGAGAAGACAAGTCTCCTTGATCCGGGCGCTTCCGAGACAGTCACTGTTTCCTTTGCAGTGGAAGATATGGCTTCTTATGACTCAAAGGAACTCGGCGGATACGTTCTTGAGCAGGGTGATTACATCATCTCCATCAACTCGGATGCTCACAACATCATCGACAGCAAGACGTATACTGTAGCCGAAAGAGTAGATTATGTAGGCGAAGGTAAAAGAGAGAGCGATCTCGTCACAGCTACGAACCAGTTCGATTATGCAGAAGGCGATATCGAGTACCTCTCCCGCGCGGACAAGTTCGCGAACTATGACAAAGCAACAGCAGCTCCGGCTTCCATGGAGATGTCTGAGGATGCCAAGGCAAGCTTCTACAACATCAGCAACTATCTGACAGCTGAGGCAACCGCTCTCGACGAGGATCCGGATGCCGGTGAGGTCACAACGGGTGCTTCCAACGGTCTCAAGCTGAAAGACATGGTCGGTCTTGAGAAGGATGATCCGCAGTGGGATACATTCATGGATCAGCTCTCACTGGATGACATGAACGCTCTTATTTCACTCGGCGGTTATCAGACGAACTCCGTCGATTCCATCGGCAAGGTCCGCACGAACGACTGTGACGGCCCGGCTTCCATCAACAACAACTTCACCGGAGTCGGTTCCATCGGCTTCCCGGTAGGCGTTGTGGTCGCAGCGACATGGAACAAGGAACTTGCTCATGCATTCGGCGATTCCATCGGCAAGATGGCAAATGAAATGGATGTTTCCGGCTGGTATGCACCGGCTATGAACAATCACAGAACTGCATTTGCAGGACGTAACTTCGAGTATTATTCTGAAGACGGTCTGCTCTCCGGATGGATCGCAGCAGAAGCTGTCAAGGGCTCTCAGGAGAACGGAGTTTACGCTTACATGAAGCACTTCGCACTGAACGATCAGGAACAGAACAGATGCGATATGGTCTGCACATGGTCCAATGAGCAGGCAATCCGTGAGATTTACCTGAAGCCGTTCGAGATGTGCGTTAAGGAAGCAAACTGCCTCGCAGTTATGTCCTCCTTCAACTACATCGGCAACCGCTGGGCAGGCGGCAGCAGCTCGCTCTGCAAGACAGTCCTTCGCGATGAGTGGGGATTCAAAGGATTTGTTGAGACAGACTATTTCGGAGTATACGGATACATGAGCTCCGACCAGGCTATCCGCAACGGCACGGACCTGATGCTTGTCAACTACCCGACAGCTACCAACGACGTACAGTTCCGCGACACCAACGGCGCTAAGAAGGCTATGAGAGATGCCGCTAAGAACATCCTCTACGTTGTAGCAAACAGCCGCGCTTATTATCCGGAGAACCTGAGCGAAGGTATGGCTTCCTGGAAGGTCATGATGTATGTTGCCGACGCTGTAGTGGCGGCGCTCTGCCTCCTGATTGCAGTGAAGTCCTTCGGAAAGAAGAAGAGTAAATAAAGCAGGATATGGAAAATGCCCCTGATAAAGGGGAATGGAGAGGGATTGCACATGCGCGGTCCCTCTTTTTGAGTCCAAAGCAGTGCTCTGCTGCTCTTCGGACATAAAAAAGATCCGGCCGTAAGACGACCGGATCAAAATTACTATTCAGTTTATTTAGAAGCAAGAATTGTCTTTTCACCTGCCGGATCAACAACAGATGTGCAGAATCCGCAGCGTACAGCTTCGATCGGGATCTCGTTCTTGCAGAACGGGCATGTCTTTGTTGTCGGAGCTTCCGGAGCCGGCTCTTCTTCCTTCTTGGCAATACTTGCTGCTTTGTTGAAGGCTTTGATCATCATGAAGATACAGAATGCTACGATAAGGAAGTTGATGACTTTCGTGATGAACACACCGTAATTCAGTGTGGATGCACCGGCTTCCTTAGCTGCTGCAAGTGTCGCGTATGTATTGCCGTCGAGAGGGAGGAACCAGTTATCGAAGTTGATTCCACCGGTGATCATTGTGATGAGCGGCATGAGGATGTCATCGACGATAGAGCTTACGATGCTTCCGAAAGCGCCGCCGATGATAACACCGACTGCCATATCAAGCACATTGCCGCGCATGATAAACTCTTTAAATTCTGCTACAAGGCCTTTCTTTTCCATATTCTACCTCCTCATTATGAAAATGCTTTGGGCACATGGTACCCTGATTTTTCCCGGAATTCCCGATCATGAAATTTGTTCGGATTTCCAAAGAAATGACCTCGGCAAAAAACTGCCATATATCATTTAAGCACGAAACTATGCGCAAGACAATAAAAAGTTTAGAATTCTACAATCTTGCCAAATATTACTGTGCAAGTTCGAATTTGTCATTATCGTATAGGAAAGTGACATTCAGCTCGTGAGGTTCAGGAATCAGCTGCGTTTGCGCAGAAGCTCTTCCGAGTCCAGAATTACGGTAAACGGTCCTTCATTGACGAGAGAGACCTTCATGTAAGCGCCGAAGACGCCCTCCTGTGCGTCAGGGAACTGCTCGCGGACTTTGGCCAGGATATACTTATAGAGCTTTTCCGCGTGGTCCGGAGCGCCTGCTTTAATGAAGGAGGGGCGATTGCCCTTGCGGCAGTCCGCGTACAGAGTGAACTGGGAGATGATCAGCAGGTTGCCTCCGACGGTCTCCAGATTCAGGTTGGTCTTACCCTCGGAATCCTCGAAGACGCGCAGTCCCAGCATTTTTTTGACCATGGCGTCAGCGGTTTTTTCGTCGTCTTCATCTGAGACGCCTACGAGTACCAGGAAACCTTTTCCGATCTTTCCCACAGTTTTTTCGTCAACATCGACCTGTGCGCTGCTGACACATTGTATTACAAATCTCATTTTTACCTCCATAAAAGTTATGCCTGACGTCACGGTGCGAAGCAGAAGGAAAATTTCAGCACGTACACCATTAAGGTGCGAGCAAAAGGAAATTTAGCACGCACTCCATTAAAGTGCGAAACAGAAGAAAAAATCGCAGCCCGCACTTTCAGGCCAACCCATTTTATTGTATAATGTTTCTACGTTCTTCCGGTTCCGAAAGAGTATCCCGGCATGTGCCGGGGTATGGCCGGCATTTAGTGCGAATATATTGAGGAAAATGCTAAAATTGCGCGGCCGCCGGAAGATTTCTTTTACTGCTTAGCGGCATTATCTGATTCGGATTTTATTCTTTCGCTTAAAGTCCGAATATTTTTATTTCTCTTGTGATAAGTTGTCCCGTCTGTCACGTCCTTCCAGTAGAAATCGCCTTTTTCCCAGACCATATAACTATGACGGCTTCCGTTCTTGGGAATGGAAGTTGAGCCCGGATTCATATAAAGAAAATCCTCATGCCATGTGCAGGCCGGAATGTGGGTATGGCCGCAGAGCAGGATATCCCCGGGTCTGTGCGGCGGCGGAGCTGCCTCACCGGCGTGATGTCCGTGTGTCGCGTAGACGGTTTCGTCACCGAGGAGAAAGACCGCATACTCAGCCATTATGGGGAAATCCAGGACCATCTGGTCGACTTCCGTGTCGCAGTTGCCGCGTACGCACAAAAAATAGTCCTTGAGGGGGTTCAGCATATCGATTATTTTTTTCGGATCATAGTCACGCGGAAGATCATTGCGAGGTCCGTGGTAGAGTATGTCGCCGAGAAGGATGATTCGTTCGGGTTTTTCCTCTGCGATGCGTTCGCACAGACGCTCACAGTAATATGCGGAGCCGTGTATATCAGATGCAATTAATAATTTATCCATAATAAATCTCCTTGTCTGTGATTTACATAACGACTGAGACGCCATTTCCACTCGGGCAGGCTCGGTGTCAGAATGATATTTTGCAACTGTAATCATATCATACCATGTTTGGACGTATGGGACAGTCGATATTTGCTTTATAGGGTATTTTTTATTCTTCATCGCGCAATATTTGTGACGTGAGCCTATGATACGCGCGGAAGGTGTAATTTGGCTTCATCGGAAACTTCTGTGATGTTTGAGGTCGGTGACACTCATTTCGGACATTGGACCTCGTGACTTGCTAAAAGATGCGAACACTGCTATTATATCTCAGTGTGAGATGACCTCCGCCCTATAGGCGGTGGCAACAAAATAGTCTCAGTGGGATATGAAATAAGAAGTAAAGTGGCGAGAATATCGCCGGAGGTGTACATGAACGAAAGACAGAAAGCCGATCTGGCTGAAAAATATATGCCGCTTGCCATGAGGATTGCCGCGGAGATGGATGACGGTGCGATTCCGCTTGAAGACCTTACGCAGGAAGCCTTTGTGGGGCTTGTAGCCGGCCTGAACATCATCGCTCAGTATGAGGAAAGGGTGAAGGAAAATATGATAGCACAGTCTCTTGAACGGGCTATCAGAGAGCAGATCAGCATCGCGCAGGAAGAGCAGCGTGCACTCGCGAAACGGGATGACCAGCTCCTTGTTCAGGTGGAACTCCTGAACCGCAGCATCAACTCACTCACAGAGACGATCGGGACGAAGCCTACGATCGATGAGGTCGCAAATGACATGGGCATCTCTCAGGAAACCGTCATTGAGATATTAAAACTCATGGGAGAAACTTTGCCGGAGGGTGAGGCCTACAAGGAGAATCGAGAGTACTGGGCCGATAACCCGGCGCTGCGGAAATTTATGGAGTAAACCGGTTCTTCGGTTGATTAGCAGATGGATGCTGTCAGAGAAAATCAGCAGATGGATGCTGTCAGGGATGATCAGCGGAGGTCTGCTTTCAGCAGTGAATTGAATAAAGATTTTCGGACATAAGAACGGGACTGTCATCTGATGTGACAGTCCCGTGTTCTATTCATGCCTGACAGGTCATCTCGAAGTTGATATTCAGATATGCCTCAGAGTTCTTGGGGCTACATGAGCGGTGCTCATGTGCCTTTTACTGCTTACGTCTGCGATACGATTATCGTGTCATTTCATCTCCAGAACCACAGCCTGATAGCCGTCGAGCGTAATTTCAGTCTCTGTGAACGAAGGATCGGAGGTATTGGTCAGGACTACCTTTTTGACACTTCCGGGAAGCGGCAGCTTCTGAGGTTCATTCTGGTAGTTGGCCATGATCAGAAGGGTCTGATCCTTGGTCTTTCGGTAATATGCCATGACATTATGCATATCCTCAAGATACGGAGTAAGGTCTCCGTGAACGAGCGTTTCCGCATATTCTTCGCTCTTTCTCAGGCAGATCAGCGACCGGTAATAGTTAAATACCGAGTCAGCATCGTCTTTCTCATCCGCCAGATTGATTTCAGTGTAATTCGGATTTACGCGGAGCCACGGCGTTCCCGTTGTGAAGCCTGCATTTTCCGAGGAATCCCACTGGAAAGGCGTCCTTGCGTTGTCGCGCCCGTATTTTTCGATCATATGAAGCGCGTCCGCGTCTGAAACGCCCTGTGCCCGGGCTACCTTGTAGGAATCGATGGAAGAGATATCGTCCACTTCCTCGATGGAAGAGATTTTCAGATTCTCCATACCCAGTTCCTGACCCTGATAGATCCAGGGAAGACCTTTGATCAGGAAGTAAACGGTAGCCAGCATCTTTTTTGATACGACGGACTGGTCTCCCTCCGGGATATAACGGCATACGCCGCGGGGCTCATCATGGTTCTCGATAATATTTGAGACAAAGCCGACCTTGTTGAATTTTTCCTGAGCGGTGAAAACACAGGATTTATAGTCGTCCGGCGTGATATCCACATTTTCCTGCCAGCCATTCCTGCTCTGTCCGAATATTGTCTCGGCGAAGTCGAACATGGAGCTGAAGTAGCCGTTGTCA
This sequence comes from uncultured Lachnospiraceae bacterium, assembly GCA_902776305.1. Classification (GTDB taxonomy): domain Bacteria; phylum Bacillota; class Clostridia; order Lachnospirales; family Lachnospiraceae; genus Chordicoccus. Next base: position 7,345 of record CACYPS010000015.1, read on the forward strand.
CCGATGAACTCCGGCAGTTCTTCATCTTTCTGGTTGAATACCTCACCTACGGTAAAAGCGTTGTGCGGCTTAAAGCATCTGTCACGCATCTCACCGAGGAAGTCGCCGATTCCTATGGCGTCTTCGAGCATCCGTGTGCAGGACGCCATGTTGTCATCACGGTCTGCCGGATAGTTCCTGAACGGCAGGGCCTTTTTGATGTTTATAATGGCGTCGAGACGGAAACCGTCAAGCCCCCTGTCGAGCCACCAGTTGATCATTTTGTAAACGTCTTCGCGAAGCTCCGGATTTTCCCAGTTGAGGTCCGGCTGCTTTTTATGGAAGAGATGGAGATAATATATATCGTCGTGTCCCGGAAGCTTGTCCCATACCGAGCCACCGAAGTACGATCTCCAGTTGCAGAGAGTCGAAGGATCATCCGTGCGTTCCAGATAAAAATACTTGCCGTATTTGCCGTCCGGATCCTCCGCAGCTTTCCGGAACCATTCATGCTCGTCGGAGCAGTGGTTGATTACCAGGTCCATCAGGATATACATATCCCGTTTATGGGCTTCTCTAAGAAGTTCGTCCATGTCATTCATTGTGCCGAACCTTGGGTCAATATTATAGTAATCCGCGATGTCATATCCCTGATCTGCGAGAGGAGAGACGTAAATCGGGCTCAGCCAGACGATATCAACGCCCAGATCCCTGAGATAATCCAGTTTGCTGATGATGCCCTGCAGGTCACCGATACCGTCGCCGTCGCTGTCGCAGAAGCTTTTCGGATAAATCTGATATGCTACTTTTTCATTCCACCATTGTCTTATCATCTTACTATCCCTCTTGTGATATGTCTAATCCCCGGATATTCAGGGTCCGGTCTTATTCCTTTAGTTAATAATATTATGTGTTTATTCTTTATATAGGGCGAACATTAATGCAGACGGTATTCAAGCGGTTTTTTCCCGGTCGCCTTCTTAAAAGTCTGAATGAAATGCCCGATATTCCCGAAACCGCAGGAATATGCAATGTCGAGTACGGGAGCATCCGTAGTCCTGAGCATCTTCATCGCGTGCCTGATGCGTACATCATTGATATAATCCACGCATGTTCTTCCTAACGTTTTCTTAAAGAAGCGGCTGAAATACTGTTCATTGAGGTTCATGAGAGACGCCAGATCTTTGATATAGATCTTATTGCCGTAATTCTCATCTATATATGAAAGAACGGATTTCAGTGCTTCCGCTTTCGGGTCAGGGTCATACGCAGAGGCAGTCATAAGCCCGCTCTCTGCCAGTGAGGAGATGAGAAGCATCATAAGCGCCTTGCACTTCAATTGATCAGTGGAACCTGACAGATTGTACTGATCATCGCGTCTGTCTTCAGCTGTTTTGAAAATATCCGCTATCTCTGTGTAAATCCTGTCGAATTGCCCGAACACCGGCATATCCGGTCTTATGAACCTCGGAAGGGTAAGGTTGCCGTGTATCAGGGGCTCGATCAGGTTCTGTTCCGAAGAATCTATATTTCTCGTTGAGAGTACAGACGGGCTGAAAAGCAGCGCGGACTCTCTGTAGACCGATTCAGCGGTTATGGAATGGAGCATTCCGCTCTCAACAAATGCATAGCACTCATCTGAGATTTCGTAGTAATCCATGTTGATCGAGAGCGCGAACGTTCCTCTCTCAAAATGCAGTAACTCTGTCGAATTGTGCCAGTGAGCTTTGGTATCAAAGCGTATTGAACCGTCTTTTTCCGAATCGGCAAAGTACATGGAACACGGAAATGATGTGTAACCCTGCTGTCTGATCTCCTCTGTTGCTTCTTGCGTGTGTAAACCTGTCTTCATATTGATCAGTGAAGTATGACTCTGGCTTCATAAGGCTGAAGGACGCCGTCTTTGTGACTTGTGTAGTTGGAGATGAGCTCCTCACCGCCGAGGTCATCGAATAATGTGCATCCCTGCTCTTTGTCTGTCCAGTTGGCAGCGACTGTAAGGACTTTGCCATCCAGTTCCCGCTCATATGCATAGATAACTTCGCTGCTCTCAAGAAGAGGTCTGAACGTACCGTAGACTATGATCGGGGTCGTGTGCCGCAGACTGATCAGCTTCTGATAATAATAGAAGACGGAATTAGGATCGGCGAGCGCCGCTTCGGCGTTGATCTCCGTATAGTTCGGGTTCACATTGATCCACGGTGTACCGGTGGTGAATCCGGCGTTAGGGCTGTCGTTCCACTGGACCGGAGTTCTGGCGTTATCTCTTGCTATGGTATCAAAGCAACGAAGCATGGTTTCGCTGTCAACTAATTTATGGTCAACGACATACTGCTGATATGCATTGATTTCCTCAATATCCCTGCAATCGTCGATGGAATCAAAATGGGTATTTGTCATGCCGAACTCTTCACCCTGATATATGTAAGGAGTTCCTTTCTGCATGTGAAGGACTGTAGCGAGCATTTTTGCTGAGATTTCCCGCCATTCCTTCGAATCATTTCCGAAACGGGATACAGCTCTCGGCTGATCGTGATTATCCCAGTAAAGGCTGCCCCAGGCTTTGCCTTCAAGTTCCGTCTGCCATTTGTTGAGAATACCGCGGACGTAGGAGAGCCTTGGCGGGTTGACGGTCCATTTTCCGATAACAGACTCTGAGTTGGAACTTCCGTCTGTATGCTCAAAGTGGAAGACCATATTCAGCTCGGTTCCTTCGTTGTTGGCGTAACGTTTTGCCTCATCCACTGTCACCCCGGCTGCCTCACCGACAGTCATGATGTCGTAGCGGGAGAGTACGCGGCGGTTCATTTCCTGAAGGAATTCATGTACGCGGGGACCGTTGCAGACATAGGGGTTGGCGTTGCCGTACACGCCGTCGAAGACTTCTCCGTCCGGATAAGACTGGACCTTGCTGATCATGGAGATGACATCCATGCGGAAACCGTCAATTCCCTTGTCGCACCACCAGGTCATCATATCGTATACTTCGTCGCGCACTTTGGGATTCTCCCAGTTGAGATCCGGCTGTTTTTCCGAGAACAGATGCAGATAGTACTGTCCCGTCGTTTCATCGAATTTCCATGCGGATCCGCTGAAATTCGATCCCCAGTTGGTGGGCTCATGTCCGTCTTTGGGATCTTTCCAGATATAATAGTCACGGTATGGGTTGTCTTTGGACTTGCGGCTCTCGATGAACCATTTATGCTCGTCCGAACTGTGGTTCACGACCAGGTCCATGACGATTTTGATCCCTCTTTCATGGGCGGCGGCGAGCATGCGGTCGAAGTCTTCCATGGTTCCGAACTCCGTCATAATATCTCTGTAGTCCGAGATGTCGTAACCGTTGTCATCATTGGGCGATTTGTATACCGGAGACAGCCAGATCACATCAATGCCGAGTTTTTTGAGATAATCCAGATGCATGGTGATACCGTTCAGGTCGCCGATTCCATCCCCGTTACTGTCCTGAAAGGAGCGTGGATAGATCTGATAAATGACAGCTTCTTTCCACCAGGCGCGCTTTTCATTATTCATTGATTAAACCTCCGTGCGTGTTAAAAAATGTGATTTCGTAATTTTGTGCTATTACATTGCCGAGTATCCGAATGATGCGTTAATTCTTTTGTTTTTATGAGTTCATTATAGAAATGCTATACGGATATGTCTAACTGAAATTTGTCAATAAATTATGGAAATTTGACTTTTTCATAACTTTGTACGGACATTTTTTTTTATTGAACATCGGGACAGTGAACAAAACCAATGAAATAACGGCGACCCAAAATTAAGTATTTTAGACAAATAATGTATTTAAAATTTGTGTGATATGTTAAAAGGAATGTTTTTTTGGAAAAGGTATTGAATTTGACATTAAAAATGGTATTATGAATATGTAATTTTTGTGCAAAAGTTGGATGTAATATACAATGAAAATTGTATACTTTTTCCAAAATTTTGACGGCACAAAGAAAGCAATAAGGAGGAAAAAAATGAAAAGAAAACTTTTAGCAATCGCGCTCGTCGGCGCAATGACACTCAGCCTCGCAGCATGCGGCGGCTCCGGATCATCAGGTGCAGGTACAGATGATTCCACAGCAGGTGCAGCAGCTTCTTCAGGCGGCGGAAGTTCCGATGCGAACGCACTTCGTCTCGTAAACGGTAAGATCGAAGTCGATGCACCGCTCAAGGCACTTGCTAAAGCTTATGAAGAGGTTTCAGGCGTTCATGTTGAAATCGAATCCATGGGCGGCGGCGTAGACATTCAGGGCCAGCTGAAGCAGTACTATCAGGGCAACAATATGCCGGATATCTTCGTAAACGGCGGTGCTACGGATTTCGCTAACTGGGAAGGCCTTCTTGCTGATATGAGCGGTGAGAAGTGGGTAGAAGACACAGAAGCTGAATATGTTGACGGTGAAGGCAAAGTTGTCGGCTTCCCGTACACAACAGAAGCAATCGGTCTCGCTTACAACGCAGACATTCTTGAGAAGGCAGGCATCGACCCGGCTTCTATCACAGGACCGGATTCCATGAAGGCTGCATTTGAGACACTTGATTCCAAGAAAGATGAGCTCGGACTCACAGCAGTTATCGGTTACTGCGCAGAGGCTACAAACCTTTACTGGTCTACCGGTAATCATATGTTCGGCATTTACGAAGACGAAGGTCTTGCACGTGACGACACAAAGTACTTCGATATGCTCGCTGACGGCGGCAAGATCGATGAAGAGCGTTTCGAGAAATATGCTGAGATGATCGCACTCTTCAACCAGTATTCCGATCCGCCACTTCTGGTTTCCGGAACATATGATCAGCAGATCCTTAACTTTGCATCCGGCAAGTATGCATTTGTAACACAGGGCTCCTGGATCGGCGCTACAATGACAGCTGATGACAAAGAGCAGTATGAGGCAGCCGGAAACTTCAAGGTCGGCATGCTTCCGTACGCATTCGAAGAAGGACAGGATACGATCCTTACAAATTCTCCGTCCTGGTGGGCAGTATTTGACGGCGATAAGGCTGACGCTGCCAAGGCATTCCTGCAGTGGTGCTCCGAAGACGCCGGACAGAAGATCCTTGTTGAAGACGCCGGCTTCATTTCCCCGTTCGAATCCTGCACATATGTAGCTGATGATCCGTTCGCTCAGACGATCACAGATTACACACAGGCAGGAAAGACATCCGGATGGCATTGGCTCAACAACAAAGAAGGTCTTGCACAGAATGCACTCGGCGTTGTATATCAGGATTATGCAGCAGGCAATATCCCGGATGCCGCTACATTCACAAAGACTGTATCTCAGGTAACAGCACAGTATTACGGATCATGATCTCATGATACGCATGTAAACTTCAGATAATCGACAGGCGGCAGCCGAAAGCTGCCGCCTGCATTTCATTTAATAAGTGAGGAGGGATTTTGTGAAAACAAAAGCACAGGGGAATAGTGCTCTGTCCTTCATATTGCTCATAGCTGGAATAGTGCTTCTTGTTGCAGCTCTGGCGATGGACGTAATGGGCACCAAATTTGCAGGCCGCGGGGCTATGCTGATCTTCGGTATAATCGCCTTCTTTGCCGGCCTCTATCTCATACCGACTATGAAGCATCACAGGAAGATCGTATATTTTATATTCCTGTTCCCGCTTCTCTTTACATTTGCAGTAACTGTAATTATTCCGCTCGTACTCGGTATCGGTTACTCTTTCACTGACTGGACAGGTGTAAAAATTACAAAGTTCGTCGGGCTTGCCAACTACATGTCAATGTTCAAAGATCCGGCGTTTATTTATTCCATTCTGATTACATTCGTATTCGTTATCATTAATATGGTACTTATTAATGTAATCGGTTTCTGCCTGGCTCTCCTTTGTACATCCTCCATCAAGGCATCAGGCTTTTTCCGGGCGGCATATTTCCTTCCGAACCTGATCGGCGGTATCGTACTCGGTTATATCTGGCAGTTCGTCTTTAACAACGTTCTGATAGGAATGACGAATCATATATCACTTCTTTCACAGTCTAAAACGGCTCTGCTCTGCATCGTAGTCGTTTATCTGTGGCAGTATGGCGGATATATCATGCTCATTTATATCACAGGTCTTACGCAGGTTCCGGGTGATGTTCTCGAGGCCGCGAATATTGACGGTGCAACACCGATGCAGACGTTGTTCCAGATCAAGATTCCGATGATTGCTTCGACTATTACGATCTGTACATTCCTTACACTGACATCTGCCTTCAAGCAGTTCGACGTCAACATGGCTTTGACCAACGGTGCAGGTTCCGTACCGAATTTCATGGGAGCTTATCTCTCCAACGGTACTCAGATGCTTGCTCTTAATATCTACAATACAGCGATCGCTAAAAACAGTTATGCAGTCGGACAGGCTAAAGCCGTACTGTTCTTTATTATTCTCGCTGTCGTATCTCTCATTCAGGTACGTATATCTAACAGTAAGGAGGTCGAGCTATAATGTCACAGACAAAGAGATCAAGAACAATCATCCTTACGATTATCGGTATCATTATTGCAGCGTATATTTTGTTCCCCTTCTATCTGGTAGTTCTCAACTCCTTTAAGAAGCAGACAGATATCGTTGCAAGCCCGATTGCGTGGTTAGGCGCTTCATTCTCACAGTTCGTTTCAAACGTTTCGAGCGTAGTGAGTAATTCAAACTTCAATTTCTGGACGGCTCTCGGATCATCCACATGTATTACAATCGTTTCTCTCATCCTTCTTGCTCTGTTCGGTTCCATGGCAGCATGGGTCATCAGCCGTAATAATAAGAAGGCATGGGCAACTGTAATATACATGATATTTATTGCATCCATGATCATCCCGTTCCAGGTCGTCATGCTTCCGCTTATTTCTACATTCCGTGATGTAGGAAACTTCATCGGCATTCCGATGCTGAAGTCCATTCCCGGTGCGATTTTCGCATATTGCGGATTCGGCGGCGCTATGACAGTATTCATTCTGACCGGCTTCATCAAGGGCGTTCCTTATGACCTTGAGGAGGCAGCGGCTATTGACGGCTGCTCACCGGAAGGAACATTCTTTAAGGTTATTCTTCCGCTTCTTACGCCGGTCATTACAACCGTTACGATTCTTAACGGTATGTGGATCTGGAACGACTACCTTCTTCCGTCTCTGATGCTCGGAAATAACAGTAAGTACAAAACACTTCCGGTTGCGGTTCAGGCGTTCGTCGGTTCTTACGTCAAGCAGTGGGATCTTATCCTGACAGCAGCATTGCTTGCAATCCTGCCTATGATCATTATCTTCCTGATCGCACAGAAACAGATCATGGAAGGTATGGTAGAAGGTGCTGTTAAGGGCTGATTGAAGGTCTTTGCGACAGAGCAGTTCTTCACTTAATGTTGATTCATCACAGAGGCCTCGCATATATTGCGCGGCCTCCTTTTTTTAAGGAAGTTCAATGGGAAATTTATTCAGCACAGACGGTTTTTTGTGGCGGGCCATGAGGGACCTGACATCACTTGTCGTTATAAATTTAATTACAATCGTCTGCAGTCTGCCGATTGTGACAGCAGGAGCCGCAGTGGCGTCCATGCATTACGTTCTGTACCAGATGATAGAAGATCAGGAGGGACATATTGTTCCGTCTTATCTCAAACAATTCAGGGGAAATCTTCGAAGTGCCACTCCGTTGTGGCTTATTATGCTCGTCAGTGGAGGGCTCCTTCTGTTTGAGTACAATGTTTTTAAAGGGCAGGGCGGTGCAGGCAGGATTGTCATAATATTTGTCTATGCCGGAGCGCTATTTCTCTCAATGCTGGGCGTGTGGCTGTTCCCGCTCACTGCGAAATTTGTCTACACGACAGTAGGATGCTTTCGCAATGCATGTATCCTGTGCATTTCGAAACTGTTACGCACGGCCGCGATGGTCCTCATCATGTCAGTCATACCTTTTATTCTGACACATGACCTGCGTCTTGCACCGCTGGCGCTGCTGATCGGGATATCGCTTCCTTCATATTTCTGTGCATTGATCTATCATCCTGTGTTCGATGAGATGATAAAGAAGGGGCAGAAGAAGGAGGGAGGAGAAGAGAGGGATTCGGAGAAAGAAGAGTAAAATAGTCTCCGGCGGATCACAGACGTGCGCTGTGGAAGGTACCTTAGCGCCGTACACATCGCGGCAAGAGCGCTGAGACGTTCTTGAAAATGATAAGTACCTGAGAATATGAAAGAAGCTGTCGCTTAAAGGCAGGTAGCCACAATATCCTGCAGACGTTATTTGCAAATGTCTGCAGGGTATTGTGGCTACAAATGCCTGATGCGGCAGCTTCTTTCATTTTTTGTTTTTTATCTTGTCAATAAGCCACTTTGTATTCCGTTTCAATACTTCGCCGAAAGACAGTGATCGTACGATTCTGTCAGCGGGAACATGCTCTCTGCAGGCTCTTAGGACCGCACGAGGCTTTTTTGAGGAGAAAGCGAAGTCACCGTTTGATTTTGTGCGAAATGCATAGCGAGGTATATAGCGTCCTCCGAAGTAGATAGATGCTATGATGTACTCGACCTCAGTCCAGGGAATCTGAATATAATCCTCAATTGTACGCTCATTGTAGAATTCAAAGCCCTTGTCGCCCACAAAAATAAATCCGTAGGAATCGAGTCCGTGATGCGAGGTGCCTTTGACCTGAAACTCGATTTCTGTGTTAAGCGGTTCGAGCATAGGGCGGTTATTCTTGAAACCTTTCTTGCTTTTTTCTACTGGCATTGGATTTTCCTCAATTCTGCGTTAAAGTTCAAGCCTCGTATGAGAGACTTGGCGCGCGTATCTCACGAACAGGTCGCACGAGTATTGCGCGGTGAAGAATGAAAAACGCGGGGCCCGAAGGTCCCGCGCAGCTTTAAAACCGAACTGTCATTACAGCAGGCCGATGATGTGGCCAAGGATACCGATAATGAACAGTGCAAGGATGATGACGATCGGGGAAACGTTCTTCTTCAGAAGTCTCATGCAGCCGAGAGTAAGAAGAAGCGGAACGAGACCCGGAATCAGAGAATTCAGGTTGTCCTGAAGTGTTGTTACAACTGTCGGCTCAAGGCTCAGGCCGCCTGCGAACTGTGAGAATGCCTGATGGAGACCTTCATATCCTTCCGGAAGATTTGCCCAGTCAATGTAAGCACCTGCGGAACGCTGTACTTCGGAGACTTTGATTACGAAATTGATGGATACCCATCTCATAACCAGAGCGCCCAGGATGAACATACCGAGGATAGAAGCACCCTTTGTTACCTTGCCGAGAAGACCGCCGGAGAGGTCCTTCGTGATAGCTGTACCTACTCTGTAACCGAATTCCTGTGTGTACCACATGAACGCCATACGGGCAACATTCCAAAGTACGAAGAAGAGGACCGGTCCGAGAAGGTTCTGGGACAATGCCAGAGAAGCACCGAGAGCTGCAAGAATCGGACGAAGTGTGAACCAGAATACCGGATCACCGACACCGGCGAGAGGTCCCATCATACCGACTTTAACGCCCTGGATGGCCTGATCTTCTACCGGTGCGCCGTTTGCGCGGTCTTCCTCAAGAGCGAGAGTAACGCCGAGGATCGGGGATGCAACGAACGGCTGTGTGTTGAAGAACTCGAGATGTCTCTTAAGAGCTGCACTCTGTTCATCTTTTGTTGTATAGAGCTTTTTGATAGCCGGGATCATAGCGTAGCACCAGCCACCGTTCTGCATACGTTCATAGTTCCAGGAACCCTGCAGGAAGGTAGAGCGAAGCCATACGCTTCTGCGGTCAGACACAGATAATTCTACTTTTTTTGCATTTTCTGCCATTTTTTGGTTCCTCCTTCTTATTCGTAATCGTCAAGGATATCGCCAAGCGGATCGCCTGTACCCGCGGCAGCGCCTGCAGCAGCTCCTGCGCTCTCTGTGAGACGCAGATAAATGAGAGCCATAGCGACACCGATAACACCGAGAGCGATCAGTGTAAGGTCGCCGATTGCTGCAAATACGAAGCCGAGTGCGAAGAACGGCCATACTTCCGGAGTTGCCATCATGTTGATAACGAGAGCATAACCTACGGCAACGACCATGCCGCCGCCGATTGCCATACCGTCTGTCAGCCATGCCGGCATGGACTGCAGGAAGTTCTGAACGATTTCAGCCGGGATGACGCAAAGAGCTGCGGCCGGAATCGCGATACGAAGACCCTGGAGTGCGATAGCGATGAGCTGCCAAATTTCGATACCACTGAAGTTGCCCTTCTCAGCAGCAGCGTCCATCTGATGAACAACAGCGACGGAGAGTGTACGGACGACCATTGTAAGGAACAGACCTGCAACAGCAAGCGGAACAGCGACTGCGATAGCTGTACCTACGCCGTCAACGCCCTGACCACCCTTAACGAGGATGATAGCGGAAGCGACAGATGCAAGAGCAGCGTCCGGAGAAACAGCAGCGCCGATGTTGGCCCAGCCGAGAGCGATCATCTGAAGCTGACCGCCGAGAACGAGGCAGGGACCAAGCTGGCCGGTAACGATACCGATCAGTGTGCAGGCTACCAGCGGCTGATGGAATTCGAACTCGTCGAGAATACCTTCAACACCGGCCAGGAATGCCACGAGAATTACTAAGATAATAGAAATGCCAGACATTTCATTTCCTCCTGTTTGTGTAATTATTCAATTGTTACTTGATACCCAGGCCGTCCCTTGCAACCTGCAGCAGCTTGTCCATGTCTTCCGGAGCATCTGCCGGGACCTTGCGAACATCGAATGTAACGCCATGCTTCTTGAGCTCTTCGAAGCACTCGATATCCTTTGCATCGAGGGAGAGAACCTTGTTTACAGCTACTTTGCCCTGGCTGTGAGCCATGGAGCCGATGTTCAGAGACTTGATGTCCACGCCGCCTTCAATCGCTTTAAGCGCATCCTGCGGTGTCTCGAACAGAAGGAAAGCCTTGGTATCACCAAAGCGAACATCCTTGGAAACATCAATCATCTTCTGAATCGGAACAACGTGAGCCTTGATTCCGGGCGGTGCTGCTTCCATAATCAGCTGCTTGCGCAGATCATCATGGGAAACGTTGTCGGATACAACAATGATACGATCCGGGGCAATTGCCTTGGACCAGTTAGTAGCAACCTGGCCATGAAGCAGACGTGTGTCAACACGCGCATGCTTGATCTTGATATGGCCGTCTCCGAGAACAGTTCCCGGAGGAATTGCACCTGTCGGTGCAGTGGAAGCTGCAGCAGCCTTGGTCGTGCTTTCCGGCTCAAGATCCTTCGGATAAACTTTGATGCCGTCACGTGCATCTTCGAGGATACTTGCTGCAAGTTCGTGAGCTGTCTCACAGTCATCGCGGTTCGCATAAGCTGTGATGAGCATAGGTGCGTTCAGGCCTGCAACGATCGCCCACTTATCTTCGTGTCCGGCGATGATGAAGTTGCCCTGATTGAACGGCGTGCCGCCCCACAGATCGACAAGGATAAGAACGTTTTCCGGATCCTCGAATTTGGAAATTGCATCCAGCATCTTAGCTCTCAGATCGTCCGGGCCCTCGCTTGGCTGTAAGGTAACAGCTGCTACGTTTGGCTGCTCGCCGAAGAGCATGCCGCCGGTCATCTTAATACCTTCAGCAAAATCTCCGTGAGTAGCGAGAAGAATACCTACCATCTACTCTTCCTCCCTTTCTTTATTAATAGTTTCTGAAAATTGGTGCATGTGCACAAAAAACCAGTCGAAATGATGCGCTTCGACGGGAATTCTTATAAAGCATTATAGCTGAGAACAGTATTTTATTCAACAAGTTTGAGTATGAAAAAGTTTAGAAAGTTCATAGATTTTTAACTTTAGCGCATAAGTATCAAGCACGTGCCTAAGTTATGTAGCATGTTTTCGGGGAATGGTGATGAGGTTTGATAGAAGACAAAGTTTGCCACAAAAAACTTGCTAAGCATTTTTTCAGATGATATGATGTCTTCTGTGATATGACAAAATCTCAGTGGAGGACGGTCTGCTTTATTCGGTAGCGGGCAGGTCTCACACGTGGCTTGGAGCTTATAATGGAAGGAAAAAACGCTGTTGAGGCAAAACTTGCTGCCAGTTTGAAGAAGCTGGCTGTTAAGACGCCTTTTGAGAAGATTACTATAAAACAGATCACAGACGGGGCAGGCGTCATCCGTGTCACATTCTATAATCATTTTCAGGACAAGTATGATCTTCTGGAATGGATCATGGCAACAGAGATCCTTGATCCGGTCCGGATCCTGTTTACGAATAAGATGTTCAGAGAAGCCATTGTGCTCATTTTCAGCAATATGCGAAAAGACAAGGAATTCTATATGCATGTTGTGACGATGCAGGGACAGAATTCTTTCGCGGAGATCGTGGAGTCGGCAATAAGAGGCCTTCTCTTATCGCTTCTGGAAGAGAACAGGACCAAAAAGAAATTCGCGCATAAGTGGATGGAGCCGGAGTATCTGGCAAGATATTATTCGCAGGCTATGACATATGTAGTGGTGAACTGGATCAAAAGCGGTATGACGGTCGAGCCGGAGGAGATGGCGACTGTCTATGAATACATAGCATCGAGATCGTTATGGGATATCATTGAAGAAATGCAGGAATAAAATGAAAAACGGACTCTCGAGTGCCGATGCATGCGTAACGATGCTTAGGCGGGGTATTGTGCAGATAAGCGAATATATTAGTGAGATATACATTTTGAAACAAATGTAAAAAACGGTTTTACATGGATTTAGGGTTGAATATTCAGTTATTCAGCCCTTTTTTTTATGCTGTATCAGGAAACCTGAAAGGGAGGGAAATACATGTTAAATTTCGGAAAAGCGGTAGTTAAGACGCGTTTTATCATAATCGCGATAGCACTCGCGCTGCTGGTTCCGTCAGGAATCGCATACCTTAATACCCGCATCAATTATGACGTTCTGACGTATCTGCCTAAAGATATTGAGACCATGAAAGGTCAGGATATTCTCCTTGACGAATTCGGGACAGGGGCAATTTCCATGGTGGTCGTGGACGGCATGGAGTGGAAGGATGTCTCAAAGCTTCGCCAGGAAATAGAGGAAGTTCCGCATGTAAAAGACGTCATCTGGTACGACAGCTTTGTATCGCTCAGCACTCCTGTGGAACTTCTGCCTGAGGATGTTCGGGAGGCTTTCATAAACGGCGATGCAACGCTCATGGCTGTCACATACGACACGGGAACATCCGACGACGACACGATGGAGGCTATTCTTCAGATAAGAAAAATAGCACAGAAAAATGTCTATCTGGCAGGAATCTCAGGCATCGTTACGGACACGAGGGATCTTGCAAATGCCGAGGAACCCATCTACGTACTCATCGCGGTAGCTCTGGCAGTCGTGGTGCTCTCCATAGCGATGGACACATTCCTTGCGCCGGTCTTCTTCCTGCTCTCAATAGGAATGTGTATCATATATAACCTCGGTACGAACATTTTCTTCGGTGAGATTTCTTATATTACAAAAGCCCTTGCTGCAGTCCTGCAGCTCGGCGTGACGATGGACTACTCTATCTTCCTGTGGCACAGCTACAAGGAAAATGAAGAGAAGATGAGCGATAATAAGCTCGCTATGGCTCATGCCATTACGCAGACTCTGCAGTCAGTTGTCGGCTCCTCCATCACGACTATAGCAGGCTTTATTGCGCTGTGTTTCATGAGCTTTACACTGGGTATGGACATCGGAATTGTTATGGCCAAGGGCGTTCTGTTCGGAGTAATCGGATGCGTAACGATCCTTCCTTCGCTCATACTTATATTTGACAAGGCGATCGACAAGACGAAACACAGACCGATCCTGCCGAAGTTCGAGAGGGTTCCGGCATTTGTCGCAAAACACTATAGACTGATTCTTGTAGTTTACCTGATCATCTGGATCCCGGCTGCGTGGGGCTACATGCACAGCTCAGTCTATTATCAGCTGGACAAGACGCTGCCGGATTATCTGCCTTCGGTCACAGCAAACGCCAAGCTGGATGAAGTGTTCCATATGGGAGCGACGCATATGCTGCTCGTTGATTCGTCGCTTGAAAGCACACAGACCGAGAAAATGTGTGATGAGATGAAACACGTAGAGGGCGTAAAAAGCGTGCTTGGTCTTGATTCTTTCGTCGGAGCAGAAATTCCGAGGGAATTCCTTCCGGCAAAGATCACGGATGCTCTTATGTCAGACAATTGGCAGCTGATACTGATCAACAGCGAATATGCTACGGCATCCGATGAAGTCAACAATCAGGTGACGCAGCTGAATGAGATACTGGACAGATATGACCCGAAAGGAATGCTGATTGGCGAGGCTCCGTGTACGAAAGATCTGATCACGATCACGGACCACGATTTCAATGTTGTGAACTGGGTATCGATCGGCTTTATATTTGCCATCATTTTCTTTGTCTTCGGTTCGGTCAGCCTGCCGTTCCTGCTTGTTTTGGTCATTGAATTTGCAATCTTCATCAATCTCGGAATTCCGGGATTCACCGGCACAAAGCTTCCGTTCGTTGCCTCGATTGTTATCGGTACGATCCAGCTCGGCTCCACAGTCGACTATGCTATCCTCATGACGAGCCGTTATCAGTCGGAGCGTGCAGCCGGCAAGGGGCGCGAAGAGTCAGTGAGAATTGCGCACCTCACATCGATCCAGAGTATTATCGTATCCGCATTTTCATTCTTTGCGGCTACATTCGGAGTCGGTATATATTCCAACATTGAGATGATTTCATCTCTCTGCATTCTCATGGCGAGAGGAGCCCTGATCTCAATGGTCACGGTTATCATGGTTCTGCCGGCAGTGCTTCTGATGTTCGATCCGATCATCGTTCGGACGAGCAGAGGATTCCTGCCGGAAGGGGAACAAAAGGGGTTATTCGGAAAATCTAAAAGAAAGGCACAGCCGCAGGGCTGAAGGAGGTAAATTATGAAAAACAAACTTGTAAAAAAGCTGCTTGCCGGGACACTTGTACTGGTGATGGTCGCAAATATGACAGCGTGCGGAAAATCTGCCTCCTCCGGTGATGGGACGAAAGCAGGTCAGGAAAATAGTACGGAGATCAGCACGGAGAGCACTGAGACAGAGGCGGAGCAGCAGGAGATGCTCACCCAGGCCATCACGGCAGCGGTCGGCAGCGGTTCAACTGACGGAATCGAGAAAGAAGAGACCGTATATGTATTCACGGATGCGAGCGGAAACCCGCAGAACATTACCGTCAGCAACTGGCTGAAAAATGAGGACCATCTCACTGCGATTGAGGACAACACTACGCTTTCGGATATCAAAAATGTCGAGGGCGATGCATCATATAATGCGAACGGCGATGAACTTACGTGGACAGCTGAGGACGGCGGTGATGTCTATTATCAGGGAGAGACCACCAAGGAGCCTCCGGTCAAGGCAAAGTTCACATATTTCCTGAACGGACAGGAAGTACAGCCGGATCAGCTTGCAGGCAAAGAAGGAGAAGTAAGAATTCATATTGAGTATGAGAATACTGAAAAGTATGAAGATGTATATGTGCCGTTCACTGCCGTAACCGGGATCGTCCTCGATAACGAGCATGTAAAGAATGTCAAGATCGACAATGGATCTGTCATATCCGAAGGTAAAAATACCGTTGTCGTAGGAATGGGATTTCCGGGTCTCCAGGAAAGTCTGCAGAGTACAAAAAATGCAGCAGAGTCCAATCTGAAAAAAATAGCGACTGAACTGGAAGATAAAGATGCAAAGCAGACTGTGGAGGATCTGAACACAGATCTGGTCGATTTTGATATTCCGTCATCCTGCGATATTACTATGGATGCTAAGGATTTCAAGATGGGTATGTGTATGACCATGGTATTCTCGAATCTGCTTGCAGATGACGGCGATGATAAGAATACGGATGATTTCTTCGATTCGCTCGATAAGGGCGTAGACAAGCTTAAAGAATCAGGAAATAAGCTGGCTGACGGCGCGACACAGCTCTCTGACGGTATAAAGAAAGCCAATGACAATATGCCGGATCTCAAGGACGGTACGAAACAACTTGCCGACGGCGTAAAGGAATACACAGACGGCGTTTCCAAGGTAAATGACGGTGCACACGAGCTGAAATCAGGTGCAGCGGCTGCCAAGGACGGTGCCGATCAGCTCAACACGGGAGCAAAAACGCTTGCAACGGGTACAAGTCTTGACAGTACGGAAATCAGTGCACTGAGGCTCGGTGTTCAGTCCCTCGCTTCGGGAACTGCCGAGCTGCATGATGAAGTTCAGAAATATGTGAATAATACAGACGGTGCTCTGGACGAAGCGGGTCAGGCTGCAAAAGAAGGACTTCTTGCAAATGACGACTATAAAGCGAAAAAACAAGAGCTCATCGACAAAGTCAATACCCTTCCGAAGGAGGTAGACGGAATCAGGGACTACATTGACAGCATTTATACGGTAGCTTTCAAGAAGTCCATGGGGCTTGCACTTACGGGCGATGAATCGAAGACTTATAACGAGAATAAGAATAACGAGATGTATCAGGCAATCGAGGCAGGTATTGAGGCTTCGAAGGAGGATATAACAGCCGCAGCGACAGATGCTGTCACAGGTGTGATGAACGCTGATGCGACGCAGAAGGAAATTGCGTCATCTGTAGGGAAGTCCGTTAAGGATGAATTGAATAAGAAGGATAGCCAGAAAGCCATAAAGAAAAATGTCACGGACGCTGTTTCGGAATTACTGACGAATGAAAAACTTCGCAGCGAACTTAATGACAGGATCACGAAAGCTGTCACTGAGGCTGTCGGTGCAAAAGAAGGAGAGATTACTGAATCAATAGCGAAAGAGCTGAATTCAGAGGATTTCAAACAAAGTGTGACTATGGCTGTTACCGGCGCACTCACGTCGGAAGAGAGTCAGAAAGCAATTAAAGAAGCAGCTGAGTCGGCAGTCACGAATGCACTGACGAACGGTGATAATCAAAAGGCAATTCATGACGCTGTTTCATCCTCGGTGGAATCAGCTCTCGCAGACGGAACTGACGGGAATAATAAAGTAACTGAGGCAGTCACAGAAGCAGTAGCTGCATCTCTTGCAGACGGAACGGACGGTAAGCAGACAGTTACGGATGCCGCATCGAACGCCGCAATGGAAGCCCTTGCGGAAGGTTCTGAAGGAGCTTCGAATGTCACGAATTCAGCAGCAGCCGCTGCGGAGGCTGCACTCGCTGAGGGCTCGGAAGGGGCTCAGGCTGTCGAGAATAATGTGGCGGCAGCGGTCGGAGAGGTTCTGTCAGATGGTTCAGACGCCAGAAATGAGGCTTCAGAAGCCGCAACGAGCGCTGCGACAGACGCCGTCATGAATACAATGGCTGACGAGGGAACGCAGACTGAAATCTCAGATGCGGTAAAAGGAGCTGTGAATGTAGATACAAGCGGCATTGTAGGCACTGTGTCAGGCGACATCACGAACGAGACGTATAGTTGTTACTCTTCGATAGAAACGTCTGTATCGGCTATGGTCGAAGACGGAACGATATCTCCTGAAGCGGCAGAGGCAATCCTCACTTCAGTATATAATGAACTTGCATATTCCTCAGGAAACCTTGGGAACACACTTGCCAACGATCTGGGAGATGCAAGTGCTGCCCTCGGAGAGCAGATCGCCGGTCAGTCCGCACAGGCAGCAGCGGAAATCGCGGCACAAAAAGCAGGAAGTGCAGCCGGTGAAGCCGCAGCGCAGGCAGCTTCGGGAGTCGTTGCCGGATATGCAGCCCAGGCAGCGGGAAGCGCGGCAGCACAGACCGCGGCATATTATGCGGCAAATGCAGCCGGCGGCGCAGCAGCGCAGACAGCAGCTTACTATGCGGCAAATGCGTCAGGCGAAGCCGCAGCGCAGGCAGCAGCCGGTATCGCGGCAAATGCGGCCGGCGGTGCAGCCGCAAAAACCGCAGCCGGAGTCGCCGCAGAGGCAGCAGGCGGAACGGCAGCGGAAGCAGCAGCGGGTATTGCGGCAAATGCTACGGCTCAGGCTGTAGCTCCGGTGGCGGCAAACATAGCAGCTGAGGCTGCGCTCACTGCGGAGGGAGCAACAGCCGCACAAAAGGCAGCGACCATAGCTTCAGGCATTGCGGCAGAAACAGCTGCCCAGACGACTTCCACGGTTGCCGGGGAGGCAATTGCTACACAGGCAGCAGGTGCTGCCGCTGAGACAGCCGCTAATATTGCAGCAAATACAGCAGCGACCACGGCTGCAGCGATAGCTGCTGAGAAGGCAGGAGGTGCCGCAGCAACAGCAGCTGCGAGCGAAGCAGGTATAAGAAGTATTGACAGTACTCTGGACACAGCTAAATCAACTGCGGTTTCCAAAATAGAGGAGCTCGATATACCGTCCATGATGGATGATACTGCCGGAAATATTGCATCGCAGGTAGGCTCACAGGTAACACTGTCGATCTTCGAAAAACTGGATACGCCGTCTAACCAGTTGTCAGACGGTGCGGCACAGATCAGAGACGGTGTTCTTACATATACATCGACGGTGGCGGATGGAGCACGTCAGCTGGCAGACGGCACGAATGAGCTCGCGAGCGGCATGACCACTCTCTATGAGGGCACAGGTACCCTCGCAAGCGGCACAGGCACCCTGAATGCTAACTCAGGTGCGCTGAGGACCGGTGCCGACAAACTTGCTTCGGGAGCGAAAGAGCTTGCAGACGGAATGGCCAAGATATTCTCCGGTTCAGTCGAGCTGAAGGACGGCGTTGTCAAGATCAATGACAAGGGCATCAAGAAGATTGCCGAATTCTATGAGAAAGACGGCAAGAATCTTGACAAGACGATTAAAGAGCTCCGTGATGCCGCAAAGTCTTACACGACATTCACGGGTGCGGCGGATGGTACATCGAGCAGTGTTAAGTTCATTATCAAGAATGAAGGTATCGGGGAGTGAACCCGGATGCGATTTACGGAGCCTTTTCGGAGGATGGTATTATGAGAGTAATGATTATTGTGCTGATAGCACTCGGTCTGGCGCTTGAAGAGTTGGGCATGGTTGCCCAACGCGGGGCACAGGTCGTAAAACTGGATAAGAAGATGACCATTATGGCGTGTATATGGGGAGCGTTCGCGCTTGTATCCGTAGCGCTCGGTTATTGCGGGGGACAGTGGATCCTGACAGGTGATATCGGGGTGAGAGAGATATTCTGGATTCACGTGGTGGCAGGTGTGTTCCTTGCACTGGTCGGCATAAACATGCTGATCCACGCATTTCGACCGGGAGCCATACTGGAACACCGTATGGAATCCATCGATATGAAGCATGACGTGATTCTGGGACTCAGATTTCTTCTTTACGGGTTTCTGTGCGGATTATCTTGCGGACTATTGGAGTTCCGTTTTATTGTCGTCGGGCTGACATTTTTCTGTCTGTCCATGGCGTTTGTGGTCATAGGTTACCTGTGCGGCAGGTCTTTTGGTGCTGAAATCAGTCAGAAAGCATACGCCGCAGGCGGCGGGCTCCTCTGTATTCTCGGAATCATCCTGCAGATCGGAGCTATTTAGACATTTCCTGCATAATGTATTTCCTTTAAAAGAGGGTCAGTCGGACCGTGTGTGGCAGCATCCGGCAGAGAAGGCATAATGAAAATGCCGACTGCTTCGGTTCTGCCCTGTCGATTCGACTGTCCTTCTTTTATTGTACACGGGGCTTAACAATAACAATTTCGCCGCGTGTGGTTGCTGAAAACGGTCATATTTGATATATTGTAGGTTGATATTACGGTTAGAGTTCAGAAGAACCGAATATTCCGGAGGAAAATATGAAAATAGTTGTATTATGCGGTGGTGTTTCAACAGAGAGGGATATCTCGATCGTGTCAGGAACCGGCGTATGTAAGGCGCTGCGTGAAAAGGGACATCATGCGATCCTGATCGACGTTGTGTTCGGCGTTGAAGATTCGGATTTTATGGATGCGTTCCCGGACCTGTACGATGTAGACGAAGCAGTAGCATATATCCACAAGTTTGACAAGCAGCTTGCCAGCGCCAAAGCCAATAGGAACCGGAGCTTCTTCGGCCCGAATGTCATAAAGCTGTGCAAGATGGCAGACGTTGTATTTATGGCTCTTCACGGTGAGGCAGGGGAGAACGGAAAAGTTCAGGCAGCCTTTGACCTGCTCAGAATCAGGTATACGGGTACCAGCTATATAAGTTCCGCTCTCTGCATGGATAAGAGCCTCTCAAAAATCATGCTGGAGGCCGGAGGCGTGCCTGTACCGAAGGGAACGTCTATGACCAAGGGACTTGACTCGGTTGATATATCCGATATAGGGCTTGACTTCCCCGTGGTAGTCAAGGTCGCATGCGGCGGGTCCTCCGTCGGCGTATACATTGTTCAGAATCAGGAAGAGTATGACGCGGCGGTCGAGGCTGCATTTGAACTCGAAGACGAGGTCATTGTTGAGCAGTACATCAAAGGACGTGAGTTCTCGGTCGGCGTCATAGACGGCAAGGCACTCCCGATTATTGAGATCGCGCCGCTCGAAGGGTTCTATGATTATAAGAACAAATACACACCCGGCTCGACGATCGAGACATGTCCGGCAGAGCTCTCGCCTGAGCTTACGAGGAAGATGCAGCATTACGCGGAGGAAGGCTATCATGCCCTGTTCATGGAGTCTTATGCGAGACTTGATTTTATGATGGATGAGGAAGGAAACATGTTCTGCCTGGAAGCCAATACACTGCCGGGCATGACACCGACGTCGCTCATGCCGCAGGAGGCGCAGGCTGTCGGTATGAGTTACGCGGATTTCTGTGAGAAGCTAATAGAGGTATCCATGGAGCGATATGCTAAGTGAGTTGGGATCTGAGAATCAGAGGTTAAAGAGTCGCCTGAGCGGCTCTTTGTTTGTAACTGTAGACAGACATGAAATCGAAAATATATAGATGACGATTTTTGGGATAATAAGCGGGAATCCTCGGTTATTAAATTGCCGGGTATTTTCACTGTGATGAAAGAGCAGGTATTATTATAATGAAGAATTTGACACCGGAAAACATCGCGAAAGCCTGTGGCGGAACGATGGTAAACTGTGAAAACATATTGGGACGCGAGGTGACTGCTGTCACAACGGACAGCCGCAAGGTCACAGAGGGATGTCTGTATATCCCGATGAAGGGGGCTAAGTTCAACGGACATGATTTTATTCCTCAGGTCATGGAGGGCGGAGCGCTGCTTACTCTGACAGAGAAGGACGAGGCTGCGGAAGGTTACCCTTATATCAAAGTCAAGAGAACGGATATAGCGATTCAGAGAATCGCCGAGTTTTACCGAGTGGAGCTCGGAATCCCGGTGGTCGGAATCACCGGTTCCGTCGGCAAGACTTCTACGAAAGAGATGATTGCGGCAGTTCTGTCGCAGAAATACAATGTTCTTAAGACTGCCGGCAATTTTAATAACAATCTCGGCCTGCCGCTTACAATCTTCCGAATCACGGAGGAGCATGAGATTGCGGTTCTCGAGATGGGCATCAGCCATTTCGGTGAGATGACGGATCTGGCAAGAACTGCGAGACCGAACACGATGGTCATTACGAATATAGGCACCTGCCACCTCGAATTCCTGAAGGACCGTGACGGCGTGTTCGAAGCAAAGACAGAGTGCTTTGAGTATGTGGATTTTGAAAATGGCACGGTCGTTCTGAACGGAGAAGATGATAAGCTCTGCCGCGTTGATCAGGTACACGGAAGAGCCCCGATCTTCTATGGAATGGATCCCGGTATGCGCGTGTATGCTGAAAATATTCAGCCTCTGGGATTGAAGGGAACCGCCTGCACGATTAATATCGACGACAGATATTTTGATGTGACGGTTCCGATCCCCGGACGCCACATGGTCATGAACGCGCTTGCAGGCGCAGCAGTGGGTTCTCTCTACGGGCTGACAGATGAGGAAATCAAGGCCGGTATCGAGAGCCTTGAGACGCTCGGCGGACGATTCAACATTGTGGAGACGGAAAAATATACTATTATCGATGACTGTTACAATGCCAATCCGATGTCCATGAAGGCGTCACTCGGCGTTCTGAACGACGTTGAGGAGAGATGCGTAGCTATCTTAGGAGACATGGGAGAGCTCGGTGAGAACGAAGCGGCTCTGCATCGCGAGGTCGGCGAGTATGCGGGCGAGCAGAATATCGATGAATACATCGTTGTAGGGAAGCTTTCTGAGAATATATCGGAGGCGATCCGGGAGGTGAAGCCTGAAGCCGATCTCCATACGTTCGAGACGGTGGAAGAACTGATCCCTGCTCTCGATGCATTGCTTAAAGAAGGTGATATCGTGCTGGTCAAGGCTTCGCACTTTATGAGATTTGATCGGATCGTTGAGGCTCTGAAGTAAAAAGGGTAAGAAATGGATTCAGGTCTCGCGGGATCATGCACAAGGTGAAAACAAGTATCACTACGTTTGTGTATCCCGCGATGAACGTTAATAGTATTGAGCGATGAAGAAAAAGCAGCTGCATACGGCGGAAATACCGCCGAATGCAGCTGCTTTTGTCAACACCTTTACGCAGTCAGCTCCTGATTTTTCAGGAGCGTTTCAAGGATAATTCCACGGAAATGCTCACCGACATGCTTCTGCGTCGCTTTGTCCATATCGTCCCAGTTGACCGGGTCGCCGAACTCTACAACAACTTTGGAAGAAATGATCTTCGGAATGTGTTTTTCGAAAATGGACTCTGAGTTGTTGAAAGTGACCGGTACGATCGGTACTTTCCCTCTCTGGGAGACTTTGAAACTGCCGTCATGGAAAGGAGCCAGATTGGTCTCATCACCGCTCTTGTTTCTTGTTCCCTCCGGGAAGATGAAGATGGATGTTCCGTTCTTGGCAAGTTCTGCTGCCTGCATGATCGTCTTGACGCCCTGGCGCATATTCTCCCGGTCAATGAAGAGGCAGTTCATATAAGCCATATTCCATGAGAGGACCGGAATCTTTTTCAGGCTTTTCTTCGCCACAAAGCCGGTCTGTCTCTTCATCAGGGCGTACCCGATGATAACGTCGAAGTAACTCTGATGGTTGCCAACGAACAGTACAGCTGTGTCGGTGGGGATTTTGTCCCGGCCCTTCACCGTGAGCTTGACGCCCGAAGCAAATAAAAGAGTCTTCATAGCTTGCATACCGATGACTTGGTACCACCATTTGGCCTTCGGCGTGAATTCCTCCAGCAGCCAGAAGATGAACATGAGGGGTATGGAGATCACCAGGTAGAACAGTATAAGGATAGCTACAATAATTGTTCTTATCATACAAAAATCCTTTCTTATATCCAAAAGTCGATTACGGTCGAGCAAGCTCGGTGTAAGAAAGATACTTTTGGCACTGTAATCATCAAATAGTATATTACTCCGAACAGCGGTTTTCAAGAATTCCTTGAACTTATTGAAATGTGCGGTATAATATTGTATACAGAATACAATTGACAGTACATTCCGTAAAATGGTACGTTAGTGTAACTTACGCGCCGGAAATCAGGCAGGAGGGGCTTTTATGGAAATCAAGGCGACAGCTAAAATTAATCTGGGGCTTGATGTTGTAAGAAAACGCGAGGATGGTTACCATGACGTCCGTATGATCATGCAGATGACCGGAATGTATGACCGGATCACACTCGAACCGAAAAAAGGCCAGCCGGGAATTATCCTGAGGACCAATCTTCCGTACATTCCCACCAACGAAAACAATCTGGCCTACAAGGCAGCAAAGATACTGATGGATGAATTCGAAGTCACAGACGGACTGTCGATCAGTCTAAAGAAATTTATTCCTGTCGCTGCGGGCCTTGCAGGGGGCAGTACGGACGCGGCGGCGGTCCTGAAAGCCGTCAACAAAATCTTCCGTCTCGGACTCAACGACGAACAGCTCAGAGAACGCGGCGCAAAGCTCGGAGCCGATATTCCGTATTGTCTCATGGGTGGAACCGCTCTGGCTGAGGGGATCGGCGAGAGATTGACACCGTTACCGGATATGCCGGATTGCAGCATTTTGCTCGCAAAACCGTCAATCGGTGTATCGACCAAAGAAGTTTACGGAGCACTCAGAGCGGACGAGATCGAGAATCATCCGGATATTGACGGTATGATTGATGCAATCAGGGACGGAGACCTGCATGGCATCACGGACAGGCTTGCCAACGTTCTTGAGGACGTCACGGCACCGTCAAGACCGATCATCGGTGAGATGGAGCGTGAGATGGAGCGGGCAGGTGCGCTTTCGGCTATCATGAGCGGCAGCGGACCGACAGTGTTCGGTATATTTGAAGTAGAATCCAATGCACGAAAGTGCAGGGATGAATTGCGAAGAAAGTATCCTGCAGCGAGAGTTTTTCTGACCAGACCATGCGGACAAGGAGGGATTAGACGTGGGAAATGACAATGAGATCAACGAGTTTATGCCACTTAGGGAGGTTGTGTTCCTGACGCTTCGCAAATCTATTTTGAAGGGTGAACTGCAGCCCGGAGAACGCCTGATGGAGATCCAGCTGGCCAATAAGCTCGGAGTTTCCCGAACGCCTATCCGTGAGGCGATTCGTATGCTCGAGCATGAGGGTCTTGTAGTGATGAAGCCGCGCCGCGGAGCACAGGTTGCGAAGATAACCGTCCAGGAGCTGGATGATGTACTGGAAGTTCGCAAGAGCCTGGAAATGCTTGCGATTCATAAGGCCTGCGAAAGAATGACTGAGGAGGATATGCAGGCGATGAGACGCGCTGCAGAGAAGTTTGAACGGCTTGTCAATCAGAAGGGAAATGACGTGACAGCGCTCGCGGAGGCTGATGTGGAGTTTCACGACACAATATACAGCGGAACCAGGAACAGAAGGCTCATTCAGATACTGGGAAACCTTCGTGAACAGATGTATCGATTCAGGATTGAGTACCTGAAGGATCATGAAATCAGGAAAACACTGGTCGAGGAACACCGGGAAATTATGTGTGCAGTGGAGCAGCGTGATATTGATAATGCGGTAAGGCTGATCGGCGATCATATCGACAGGCAGCAGAATGTCATCAAGACAAGTATTGAATCTATGGAGGACTGAGCACCATGTCAGAAATCGTTTCAGACGCTTCGAATGTGGCGGCTTGTGTTTCGAATACAGTTGCGGAAAATGTGACGGCATCCTCTCCAATCGGAGTATTTGACTCGGGTCTCGGCGGCCTGACGGTGGCAAGAGAGATCATGCGGAATCTGCCGAATGAGAGAATTGTCTATTTCGGTGATACTGCACGTGTTCCGTACGGCAACAAATCGAAAAATACGATCGTAAGGTATTCAAGGCAGATTGTTCGATTCCTTAAAACACAGAATATCAAGGCCATCGTAATCGCTTGTAATACCGCGACAGCGCTTGCTATCGATGAGGTCCGCGAGATGGCGGGGATACCGGTGATCGGCGTAATCGAACCGGGAGCGAAGATGGCAGTGAAGGCTACTGCCAATAAGAAAGTCGGCGTCATAGCGACGCGTGCGACGATTCACGCCATGGAGTATACGAACGTGATCCACAGGATCGATCCGGAGGTCAAAGTACTCGGACAGGCTTGTCCTATGCTTGTACCTTTGGTAGAGGAGGGATGGATTCATGACCGCATCACCGACGAAGTTATTCTGCGGTATCTTGATGACCTGCTGGAACACGGCGTCGATACACTGATCCTGGGATGCACGCATTATCCGCTTTTAAGGAGTGAGATCAGGAAGCTGATCGGGGATAAAATCACATTGATCAATCCGGCTTACGAGACGGCGATCGAGCTCGGACAGATGCTCGAGGAAAAGGGGCTTTCCAACACTACGCCAAGGAATCTGAGCGAGCCGCATCCGTATCGTTTTTATGTGAGCGACGATGCAGGCAGATTCACTGATTTTGCCAACTCGATTCTGCCGGTGGATGTAAAGACGGCCAGGATTGTTCCTATTGAGGAATACTGATGAAGTAATGAATATGCGGTCCTTCGGAATTCTTCCCGGGACCGGATGGAGGATAATATATGAAGAGAGACGTATTGGTCTACCTCCGCGGTACCCAGTTCATGGTGGATGCACCGGAAGAAGAGGAGGCTCAACCTATTGAACTTGTGGTACCGGGCACATATACCGTGCAGAATGATGTCGAGCTGATTGAATATGATGAGGTTTTCGAAGGTTTCGAGAATTATCCGGCAAGGAACCGCGTCGAGCTGAGAGACGGTTCCATTGAGGTCCATAAGACCGGAGCAGCGGAAGTCGACATGGTATTTGTGCCGGGAAAGAGGAACGTATCGTACTATACGACCCCGTTCGGAACGATTGAAATGGGAATTTCGACAATGGCGGTGGATACGCAGCGCGATGATGACAATATCAACATACGCGCCGAGTACGCTTTGGCTATGAACAGTGAGCTTGTGGCCGACTGTGTGCTGGATATGCGTGTGGAGATGAAATAAGCATGAAAAAAGCAGCTATATGGTGCAGGGTTTTGATTGCATCCATTATAGCTGCTGTTTTTTATTTATTTCTTCTTTTTCTTCGGTCTGTATTTTCTCTTAGTAGCTCTTTTTGTGCCCGCTGTACGGTTTGAGTCTCTGTACTCATCTACTGTCGCGCCACGCGACTCGGCTCTGAGCTCATCCTGCTTATCCTGAGCTTTTCCTCTGATCTTGGAGAACAGGCCTTTCTTTTCCTCCGGCTTGTCAAGGGAGCTGTGAAGTCCGGCTACATCCGTGATGTAGATACCGGAGACTGTTGCACGAACCTCTTTCTTGACCGGGATGTAGTCGAAGATCTTCTCATCGGCTACCATGTTCATAACTCTGTTGCCTGCTTTCACTTTGACGATCGGAAGTTTGCTTCTGCGGAGCAGAGCCGGTGTAGAATCGATGACCTGCTGCGGAAGACCGGACTCTTTGATTGGCAGCCGCTTCTTATCGATTATGAGAAGCGTTACGTTCTGCTTCGCCGCATCGATCTGAACCTGTTGTTCAGCCTGCTTTTTTTCGAGGCGTCTCCCTACAAAGTAGAGCACGACCAGGATTATCAACAGTAT
Source organism: uncultured Lachnospiraceae bacterium (assembly GCA_902776305.1). Lineage (GTDB taxonomy): Bacteria > Bacillota > Clostridia > Lachnospirales > Lachnospiraceae > Chordicoccus. Next base: position 34,414 of record CACYPS010000015.1, read on the forward strand.
CACCATGATGATAGTTAAAATCTGCCAAATCTGCACTTTCTTTTCCTCCGAAACATTTGCTTTATCGCGAATTAACGCTGTCTTTATATAGTAGCATGAAATTTTTACCGAAGCAAGAATAAACGTGGCACATTGTCTTTGCTGCCCTCTATGCTCCGGAAGCAATCCCGATGCGGGGATGAGACTAAGTGCATGACAGCGGAAGGCATCATTTCCCGGAAACTGCCCGGTACAGGAATGAGAAGCATACCGGGCTAAATTCCCTGAATAGTTCGATACATCATGTTGTAATAAGTAGCTTTTTTTCTTAAAATGGATGAAGAATCACGAGTTTGAAGCTGCAGAAAAGCAGGACAGAGAAGCCCTGATAACTGTTTAATACTTTTGCGCAAAAGCACACAAAATTCGTTCAAACAAAGTATTTTATAGGAATTTCAAAACCTGTGTGATATATTTGATTAGGTGTTGTTTTATACAAACCGTCGCTGAATGTGGTTAGCGGGAGGGTGACAATGGTAACGATAAAGGAGCTAGCTAAGAGATTGAATCTTAGCACCACAACAGTCTCAAACGTCATACACGGCAAGACGAAAGAGGTGTCGGCAGCAACGATAGAACGTGTCCAAAAGGCGCTTGAAGAATACGAGTATGTTCCCAACATCAATGCCAGAAATCTTGCTCAGAATAAGTCAAAAATTATAGGTGTGGCGATGAAAGGCAGGGCGGATAAGACGCCTAACCTTTTCAAAGATCCTTTTATTGCCGAACTGATTGGAGGTATCGAAAAAGTTGTAAGAAACAGCGGCTATTTCATGATGCTCTATGCCTCGGATGATCTCGGAGAGATTATGAAGGAGGTGTCGACATGGAATGTTGACGGTCTCATTGCTTTCGGAATCCGGGAGGAGGACAGAGAGAAAGTTCGGGAGAGGTATAAGAAACCTATCGTTTGTATTGACGGATATCTGTGCGGAGAACATCCCGGAATGGTAGATATCGGACTCACAGACGAAGAAGGAGCCTATGACGCTGTAAAATATCTCACAAATAAAGGACATCGTAAGATCGCATTTCTTTCGGACAGCGTCGGCTCTGTCGACAGCGCGAGACTGAAAGGTTTTCAGAGTGCGCTCCAAGATGCGGGTATTGATTACCGCGATGAGGATTTCCTGAGGCTCAACCCGTGGGAAGATCAGATAGAGGAGAGTTTGAAAGATATCTGCGACAGACTGGATCGATATACCGCTGTCTTCTGTGTTTCAGACCTGTATGCCGTAACACTGATCGCGGCGCTGGTGGATGCGGGAAAGAGAGTTCCAGAAGATATCTCCGTGATCGGATTCGATGACAACATGCTCGCAAAGCTGCGTCGTCCGGGTCTTACGACCGTGCATCAGGAAATTGAGAAGAAGGGTGTAATTGCTGCAGAAACTCTGATAACGATGCTGAACGGCGAGAGTGTTCCGGAACAGATCATTCTGGGAACGGAACTGGTCATAAGAGATACGGTCCGTGATATTCGTGCAGATAGCGAAGCGTGAGTCGGAAAAGTGAAGAGTGTGTAGTAGCAGGTAATATCCTGTGAACAGAATAAGGCTGCCGCATTAAAGCGGCAGCCTATTTGTTTATACCTTACCGGTCGCACTTACAGGCGTCGGTCTTCTGCTGTCAAAGACGCTCGTGACATCAAAGAAATTTTCAAAGACGTTCTTTTTTGCCTGACCGGAAAGAGAACGCCACATCTGCAGCCCGTCGCAGTCGATACGGCCCTGACGGACATAGTCGCTTCGAATCTGGAGCCAGTACTCGGAGGAGGCGTCTACATTTGCATAGAAATTATACCCCATGCTCTTGAAGTAAGCGTACTGGTCATTGGTAGCTGCGTCATAGTCGCGCCACGAGCCGATGTCTGCGCCGTGTGCGAAGATGATAGTGTCCGTCTTGCCGGTAATATTTGCAACCGTATTCTGCCACTTGTCCTGATCGGTCGACAGAGTCTCGACAGACTTGCCTGTGACGGAGAGATGTCCCCATGTGTGGCAGGCGAATTCCCAGCCTTCATTCTTACAGGCTTCCGCGATTTTGGTCGCTTCGGCGACCTCCTTATCCCAGTCGAAATCCGGGTGCGCTTCGAGATATGCCGCCTGATCCTGCCCGAGATTTTCCCGGGTCTTGTACGCGACGTCTGTCCTGTAACCGAAGACTCCGTTGTAACCTGTCATGGCAGCCATTCCGCGCGCGCCTTTGTAAGCGCCGTCCGGATGTTCGCGCATAAATGTGTTCAGACGCGGGAGCACATCGTAATCGCCGACAGTGACGTTGCCCTCCTTGTCGGTGTACTGGATTTTTACGAGCCCGTCCTCGTCGATTACGGCTTTGTCACCGTAGCCCTTGCCGTCGTAGGAGTGATAGTAACTCCAGTCGTCGATGGAGAGCACGAACGGGTGCTTGTCAGGCGGGAGAAGTAGGTTCTTATTTTTTTCAAATGTTACCGACCCGTCCTCATTCTTCTTCTCTGTGACCAGATCCCGCATGCGGATCAGGACCCAGCCGTTATCGTACATCTGCTGCGTGATCTTATCGAATTCTTCGATTGTGGTCATCCATGCATTGTTACCGGCGATTGTTTCCTCATCCCACAGCGAAGTGTCAAATGTTCTTGACGGATCGACGATCAGCGAGTGATAGAAGATGTGCGGTACCGTCGTGCATTCCTTGGCTTCGAGGGTCGATTTGATTGCAGTATATCTGGCAATCGCGTTTATCAGATCCGAGTCCGTGTCATAGTGGTCCTGCTGCTGCAGGAGAGCGATCGCACCGTCGTAGTCATAGGATTGGGCGATGGTCTCGGCCTCGGCGATGGCTGCGCGCCTCGCGTGGAGAGCAGCTTCCTCTTCAGCAATTTCGGCTTCTTTTTTTGCTTTGGCTTCCGCTCGGGCGCGGGAACTTGAGATGATTCCGTTTGCTACAAAGAAGATGGCGATTACGAGAATAATAAGGAGAGAGGCAATGCTGGCTGCTCTGATCATGACTCTGCGCTGACGCTCCTGCCTGCGCTTCTCCCGCTGGGCTTCTGTAAGCTTTTTGCGGCGTTTACCTTTGTTTTCTTCTGCCATAAAACTCCTCCGTTCATGTATGCGTTAGGCCGGTGAAGGCTTGGTCAGGTAACATGTTAACATATTTATGTGTGTTTGAAAACGATGCTTTTTGTACGATGTTTTATACTTGTTGTCTGGGGATATTCTATAATTTTTATACTTTTTGACTGCAGTTATGCTATACTGAATCTACTGGAATGAACACAACGAAAGCAGGTCAGGTATTGATGGAAAAAAAAGCTTCTAATATAACGGTTCAGGCTTTGCAGCGCATGCCTTACTACTTGCACTGTCTGGAACAGGCAAGAGACAACGGTATTAAAACGATTTCAGCAACATCTATTGCAAATGAGCTGAAGCTGAACGACGTTCTTGTACGCAAAGACATTGCGGCTGTTTCATCGACACAGGGTAAACCGAAAGCAGGGTTTCCGGTTGATGAGCTGATTCTGGATATTATTGATTACATGGGATATAACGATAAGAAGGACGCGATTATCGTCGGTGCAGGCTCACTGGGCAGGGCGCTTCTGGGCAACCATGAATTCGAAGGCTATGGGTTGTCTCTGGTGGCCGCTTTTGACATCAAGCCCGAGCTCATCGGAAAGGAGATTTCCGGAATTCCGGTCTATCATATATCTGAGCTGGAAGCTTTCTGCAGCGAGCACCGCGTTCCGATCGGTATTATTACGACTCCTCCTGACGTCGCTCAGGGAATCGCGGACACATTTTGTCGTGTCGGAATCATGGCTATATGGAATTTTGCGCTGACCAGACTCGATGTGCCCGAAGGAGTCCTGGTGCAAAACGAAAATTTGGCGTCGTCCCTTGCGATGCTGTCCCATCATATAACAAAATAATAACGCAGTTAAATACCGAAGATGCAGGGATGTCCCGCTCTTCGGTATTCTGAAGTTGTCATAAAGGAGAATATTTTGAAGAACATATTGGAGTATCTCGAAAAATCAGCCGGTTTGTATCCGGACAAAATAGCTTTTGCCGATCCGGACAAAGAAATCACATACAGAGAACTTGTGCAAAGAGCAAGAGGACTCGGTCGTGCCCTCCATGGGATAGTTAAAGAACCGCGGAAACCGGTTCCGGTCTTTATGGGAAAGAGTGTCGATACAATCAGCGTGTTTTTTGGAGCTGTTTATGCCGGCTGCTTTTACTCTCTGCTTGATACAAAGCAGCCGCGTGCAAGACTTCTTGACATTCTTGCGACTCTTGAGCAGGACTTTATTATAACGAGCCATGTTTATGACGAAGAGATCGCGGAATTCGGTTTTGATGGCCGTATCTGGTATCTGGAAGATCTTGAAGCGGCAGCCGAAGAGCCGGAAGATGACGATCTTCTTGAAAAGATCAGAGCGCAGGCTCTGGATATCGATCCGCTCTACTGCAATTTCACATCCGGCTCTACCGGCGTTCCCAAGGGCGTCGTTGTAGGTCATCGCTCGGTTATCGATTTTATCGATATCTTTACGGAGACATTCGGTTTTAATGAGACGGATGTTTTCGGGAACCAGGCACCGTTCGACTTTGATGTCTCCGTTAAGGATATCTATTCGACGATCGCCTGCGGCGCCACGATGCAGATCATACCGACGAAGTATTTTTCGATTCCGACACAGCTGCTCGATTTCCTGTGCGACCGTCACTGTACGGTCCTCACATGGGCCGTTTCCGCGATGTGCATCGTAACCACGCTTCACGGGTTCGATTACAAGATTCCGACAGAAGTTAAGAAAGTATTATTCTCCGGTGAAGTCATGCCGATCCGGCATCTGACTGCCTGGCAGGAAGCTCTGCCGGAGGCTATGTTCGTGAATCTTTACGGTCCGACCGAGATCACCTGCAACTGCACTTATTTTATCGTTGACCGCAAGTATGAGCGCGGTGAAGTGCTGCCGAGCGGAATTCCGTTCCCCAATGAGAAGGTTTTTCTGCTGGACGACGAGGATAAGCTGGTCACGGAGAAGAATGTGAACGGCGAGATCTGTGTCTCCGGAACAGCGTTGGCCCTTGGTTATTATAATAATCCGGAGCAGACCGCAAAGGCATTTGTACAGAATCCTCTCAACAGGAAATATCTGGAGCCGATCTATCGGACCGGAGATCTTGCATATTACAACGAAGACGGGCAGATCTGTTTTGCCACGCGCAAGGACTTCCAGATCAAGCATATGGGTCACAGAATTGAACTCGGAGAGATCGAGGCCGCCATGGATGCGGTGCCGCAGATCGAGAGGGCGTGCTGTATATTTGCAAACAACAAGATCAACGCCTTCTATATAGGCAATATCGATAAGAAAGAACTTTCACAGCAGCTGGGGACACGCCTTCCGAAGTTCATGATTCCGAACACATTCCGTCAGATGGAGTCTCTGCCGATCACCAAGAACGGAAAAATCGACAGGAAGGCACTGACGGAGGAGTATCTGATGAGGAAGAAGCGTGGTTGACCGCTGATGGTAAGAGGATTTATGGATTACAGAGATTATATTACATATTTCGGAACTGAGAATACTGAAACACAGGCCGCCCAAACTCCGGCATATGTCTTCGACACGGACGCGCTTCGCAGCAGGGTGGAGTTCATCCGGGCTGCCACGGGCGGACGAGTCCGCATCATTTATGCCATCAAGGCCAATCCGTTCCTTGTTCCCTATCTTGTGGACGTGGTGGACGCATACGAGATCTGTTCCCCTGGGGAAGAGAGGATCTGCGAGAGATACGGAATTCCCGCGTCCATGATGGTGCTCTCCGGCGTGAATAAGCAGGCGGGAGATTTTGAGCATGCATTTGACTATGCTGCGTCCGGTGATACGGATGGTCTGCCGGTATGCACGGTGGAATCACTCTCGCAGCTTGAGATGCTGAGCCGCACGGTAAAGAGCGAGATTCTTCTCCGCGTGACTTCCGGAAACCAGTTCGGTCTCGATCCGGAAGACGTTGTGAAAATAGTACGTGAGCGGGAAAAATATCCGAACCTCAAAATCATCGGCCTTCAGCTCTACACGGGAACGCAGAAGACGAGAAAGAAAATCATCGAGCGTGAAGTGCGGAAAATTGACGAGCTGATCGCCCGCATTAAAGAAGAATGTGGATATGAGATCTCGGAGTTCGAGTACGGTCCCGGCCTTCCGGTCAATTATTTCGTGGACGGCGATCCGGTGGACGATGCGGATGTTCTCGGCCATGTCATGGAGTGCCTTGACGGAATGCAGTGGAAAGGTAACGTGAGCCTTGAAATGGGAAGATTTCTTGCTGCGGGCTGCGGCTCATATGTTACAAGAATAGTGGACATAAAGCACAGCCGTGGTGTAAACTATTGTATTGTAGACGGTGGTATACACCAGATCAACTACTTCGGTCAGAAGATGGCTATGAGGTATCCGTTCATGCTTATGAAGAACGGAACGACGGAGGAGCTGTGCGCGAAAGGTTCTGAGACGGGTGATACGTCTCCCGAAGGAACGGCATCCGCTGCGGAAAATGCCGATTGCACGGCAGAAAGAGTCTGCTCGGAGACGGCCACAGAGAATTATGAGATCTGCGGCTCCCTCTGCACGGTCAGCGACGTGATCATCCGACAGGTTCCGCTTGCAAATCCGGAAACAGGCGATATACTTGTGTTTGAGCGTACCGGAGCTTATTCGGTCACCGAAGGCATCAGCCTTTTCCTGAGCCGGGATCTTCCCCGCATTTACATTAAGAACGGAACAGAGCTGAGAGAGATAAGAAAACAGATTCAAACGGAGGAACTGAACTATGGAAGAAATTATTAGTATCCTTGAAGAGATTCAACCGGATCCGGACTATGAGACCTGTGAAACACTGATCGATGACAACATTCTGGATTCCTTTGCGATCCTTTCTATTATCAGTGAGCTCGAGGATGAGTATGATATCCGCATTACCCCTGCCGAGATCATTCCCGCGAACTTTAACTCTGCCAAGGCGATTTATGCAATGGTCAAGAGACTTCAGGGCTGATACGTCAAGGTCCTGCGCCGGGTAACATGCCCGGCAGGCCATCCCTGCAAAATGCAGTATAAAAGAAAGGGCTGCCTTGCATGTCATTTGTATCTACGGCATTTATTATTTTTGTAATCCTCTGCATAGCAGGGTATTATCTGATTCCGAAACAGTATCAGTGGTGCTGGCTCCTGGTATTTTCCTATATATATTACCTGGCAGCCGGACCTCGATACGTCATATTTCTTCTGTTCTCAACAGTAATCACATATGTTGGAGGCCTTCGCGCGGAACAGGGGTCGAAGGCAGCAGTACCGGTCGTACTGCTGCTTGATTTTGGTGCACTTGCGATTATCAAGTACACCAATTTTGTTTTAGGAACATTTGCTGGAATAGCCGGCATTGAATTCCATGAACTCGATATACTGCTTCCGCTCGGCATCTCATTCTACACGTTCCAGACGGCAGGTTATCTGCTTGATGTTTACTGGAAACGCTGCAAGGCGGAACACAACTTCCTTCATTTTGCACTGTTCGTATCGTTCTTCCCGCAGATTATGCAGGGACCGATCTCAAGGTACGGCCAGCTTGCCGAGCAGTTGTGTGCGCAGCATACATTTGACATCCGACGCATTGAGAGCGGTCTTTACAGAATCGCATGGGGCTTCTTCAAGAAAATGGTCATTGCCGATAATGCGGCATTGTACGTGAGCGCAATATTTGACAACTACATGACCTTGAGAGGATACGGCGTTCTGGGCGTCCTGATGTACAGCGCGCAGCTCTACGCCGACTTCTCGGGAGGCATTGATATTGTGATCGGTATCGCCGAGTGTCTCGATATCACGCTGGCGGAAAACTTCAGACAGCCGTTCTTTGCCACTTCCATCGGGGATTTCTGGCACAGATGGCATATTACGCTGGGAACGTGGATGAAGGATTATGTCTTCTACCCGGTCTCCTTGTCGCGCTGGATGGGAAATTTCGGCAAATGGTGCCGGAAGCGCTTCGGCAAGAACATCGGCCGCGCTATGCCGATCTGCGTGGGAAATATAATTGTATTTCTGGTCGTCGGCGTCTGGCACGGACCGGCATGGCATTATATCATTTACGGTCTCTATAACGGTCTGATCATAGGTATTTCCGGCCTTCTGACCAAAAACTTCAGAAGCTGGAAAAAGGCACTGAAAATCAACGATAAGTCGGCAGGATTCAAGCTGTTCCAGATCGTGAGGACATTTGTTCTCGTCAATATCAGCTGGTATCTGGACTGCGCCGGCAGTGTGGGTCAGGCCTATATGATGTTCAAGGACAGCATTCTGAGATTCCGGATTTTCGGAGACATAATAGATACCTACTATACATGTTCGGGTTCGCAGGAGGTGACGATGGCCTGTATCGTATTCGGGTGCATTGTCGTCTTCATACACAGCCTGATGAAAGAGCGCGGCGTGGATGTGCGGGCGGCTCTGCTTGACAGACCGATTCCGGTTCGCTGCGTTGTACTTTTTCTTCTCTTAGCCAGCCTTGTGCTGATCGGAAACCAGCCGCTGTCGCAGGGCGGATTTATCTATGCCAATTTCTGATCGGGGTTCAAATCCCCCGCTCGGATTTCGTCACGACAAGAACGCCGAGGGTTATTGATAATCGGTGTCAGCTGACATTTTTTACGGAGGTGTACCTGTGCAGAATGCAAAGGGTAAAACCGGGAAAAATTTCATACCGGTTGCAGTGACCACCATCTTCGTAGCCGTGGTCATTGTCTTTAATATGGTGATGAACTACCTGCTCATACCCTATTCGTTCACACGGCTGAAGGTGCATATGCTGGAGACGATGCAGTTCAACAACCTGATTCTCGGGTCTTCCCACGCCGGGACAAATATCGATGCGACGCATCTCGCGGGTCTTACCGGAAGGACTACGTTCAACGCTGCGCAGGGTGAACAGTTCCCGGTCGACAGCTATTACCTTCTTAAGGATGCATGTATTGACCAGAAGCCGGATCGGGTCATCTACGAATTTGATCCGACTTATTGGCTGACTGCCCAGGAGATAGATTCTTCCTACGCCAACATGTTCTATGAGATGCGCCCGTCTAAGGAGAAGCTGCAGTACTTTTTTGACAAGATGTGGAAGGTGGATTTTCGCACCTGGATCTCCCCGTGGTATTTTTACAGGTCTCAGTTCGGTAACATAGCCGCAAATCTTTATACGAAATCCACCGATAATTATAAGAACTACGGGGTGGCGACATTTGACTCGGAAAATCAAACCGTTTACGGGGATGGATTTATCGGCGTGAAACCCGGAAAATGGGAAGATGAGATCACTGTCCGGGAATGGAATGAGAGCATGATCCAGAAGGACGATGAAAAATTCTTTATCAAGATGGCAGAATTTTGCCGTGATGAGGGAATTGAGCTTGTCGTAGTGTCTACTCCGATACCCGCCGGGACCTATGAGGCGGGCAAGGAGAACTTTGATCTGGCTTACGCTCACATGACGGAGCTTTCAGAGAAATATGACTTCAGGTATATGTGCTACAACACAGGAGAACTGAAACAGGAGGATCTTATGGATTCGGAAAAATTCGCTGACTGGGATGGGCATATGTATGAGGATGCGGCGCATGAGTTTACGGGAGTGTTTGCGGGAGATCTTGAGGCAGAAGGGTGAGTAACTATATTTTGAAAGAGAGGAAAGGCGGTACACTATGAGTAAAGTAGCAATTATTTACTACAGCCAGACAGGTAATACGAAAGCAATGGCGGAAGGAATCGCGGAAGGCGTCCGTGCAAACGGAGGAGAAGCCATTCTCTACATCCCGCAGGAAGTTAAGCCCTACATGGTGCGTGACTGCACGGGAATAGCGCTCGGATGTCCTGCAATGAGATTCGAACAGCTGGATGATGACATATTCGAGCCGGCCTATGAGTCCATTAAACCGGAATTCCCCGGAAAGAAAATAGCACTGTTCGGCTCCTACGGATGGGGCGGCGGAGAATGGATGCGCACCTGGGAAGAGGAGATCGCGAAAGAAGGCGTTCAGCTTGCCGCTGAGAGCGTAATCTGCTGCGAGACACCGAACAGCGAAGTGATGGAGGAGTGCAGGCAGCTCGGAAAGAAACTGAGCTGATCTCAATCATTCGGCTGATTGCGGTACGACAGTCTTACTCAGACCGTAAAGAGTCAGATTTCCGGCGAGATCCGTGAACTCATCGAGAGAAATACCTCCGGGATTTGCGATCCAGTGGGAGACCATGGATAGAATCCCGGTCGCTACATATTCGGACATGAACATCAGTCTGGCTTTTTCATGCGGATCGTCGATTTCCACTTCGACCTGAGACATGATGATATCAACGACCAGCTCCTGAACCTTGCCTAAGAGATGCGGCAGCTGGCCGCACTGGTTCAGAAGGTGATAGATTTCAAAATCGTCACGTGCCAGCTCGCTGAATTCGCTGAAAAAGGAGCGGGCAGAAAAAGTGGTAGATTTTAAATCAAGGGTCGAGAACAGAGGTCTGAATTTGTTTATGAGCTCTGTTTCAATCTCCTCAAAGAGAGATTCAACACCATCGTAATAGGAATAGAATGTCTTGCGATTGATGCCGGCTGCAATTGCGATATCTGTGATGGTAATTTTTGAATACTCTTTTTTCTGCAGTTCTGCGAAAAAAGCGTCACGGATAGCTTTTTTGGAGCGGATAATGCGTTTGTCGAGAGTCTTTTGCCTGTTATTTGTGCTTGTATTTGACATAAGAATGTACCCTGTCAGGATTCGGACATCATGAATATGGCGTAATATTCGGGTTTTCGGTAACAATAAGCTGAAATGTGTGTATTAAGTAGCATTTGTCCGAAATTTGCCCGTTGTACGTATCTCAACATACAATTATAATGAGTTTGTTTTGGAAAAGCAACATGTGTTACTTAACAGGGGGTAAATACATGAACGATTATGTAATATTTACTGATGCGTCAGCCGATGTAGAAGAGAGCTTTGTCAAAGAGCATGACATTCGATTTGTGCCGATGCATTATACACTCGGAAAAGAGGATCGTATTTCAAACGGTCCGGAGGAGATCGGAGTCCTGAAAAGGTTTTATGACGGACAGCGCAAGGGCGACCGAACACAGACAAGTCAAATCGCACCGCAGATATACATAGATAATTTTGAGCCGGAACTCAGAGAAGGAAGGGATGTTATCTATCTTTCTTTATCGAGCGGAATCACGAAGACTTTTGACAGTGTGCAGATTGCAAAAGCCGCTATGGAGGAGAAATATCCGGAATCGCACATATATCCGGTCGACACTCTCGGTGCGGCGGGCAGCATGGGCATTATGGTCGAACGGGCGGTACAGAACCGTGAGACTGGGATGGATGTCAAGGAAAATGTTGCCGATCTTAAAGCCCGCTCCCACGAATGCATCATTCTGCTGATGGTCGACGATCTGATGTACTTAAAGCGCGGCGGACGTCTTCCCGCATCGACAGCTGTTATCGGCACGGTGCTCAACGTGAAGCCGATTATGTTCCTTGCACCGGACGGATCGCTTCTTCCGTTTGCAAAAAAACGTGGCGAGAAGACAGCGCTAAAGGAAATTCTGCGTTTGTATCTTGCGACTCGGGATGACAAATTCAGCAATCGCGTGTACATTTCTCATGCGGACTGCGAAGACCGGGTACAGAAGCTATCGGATATGATCCATGAGGAGGATCCGACAGTTGATATCGTGCCTGTTATGATGAGTCCGATCATCGGTGCACATACGGGTCCGGGGATGATTTCGATCTGCTATTTCGGCGACAAGGATCATATGCTGGAGAAGTAATATTGAACGCAGAACATAAACGCTCCGCGAGAAAAAACATACCTTTCATGCTGAGGATGCACAGGAGGAAGATAACAGATGAACGAACTGGTTGTAGTTATCGATTTCGGCGGACAGTATAATCAGCTGGTCGCGAGAAGAGTCAGAGAGAATAACGTGTACTGCGAGATCTACTCTTACAGGACGCCGCTCGAAGAGATTCTTGCGCGAAAACCGAAGGGAATCATCCTGACGGGTGGTCCGAGCAGTGTATATGAGGAAAATGCAGCCACCTGCACTCCGGATCTGTTCCATGCCGGAGTCCCGGTGCTGGGTCTCTGCTACGGAGCACAGCTGATGAGTTATGTGCTCGGCGGTGATGTGAAACGTGCGGCGGACCGCGAATACGGCAAGACTGAGACTGTGTTCGATACGAAGTCTCCTCTTTTCGAAGGTATTCCCGAAAAGAGCATCGTATGGATGAGTCATTTTGATTACATTTCGGAGATGGCTCCGGGCTTTGAGAGCATTGCGCACACTGCTTCAACACCGGTCGCGGCTGCTCAGAATCGGGAAAAGGATCTGTACGCTATACAGTTCCATCCGGAAGTTCTCCATACGGAATACGGCAAGGAAATACTCTATAACTTTGTCAGGAATATATGCGGATGCCGTGGTGACTGGAAGATGGACTCTTTTGTTGAGAACCAGATCAGACAGATCCGCGAGAAGGTAGGAGACGGTCGTGTTCTCTGTGCTCTGTCAGGCGGAGTGGATTCGTCCGTGGCAGCGGTCCTTATGTCGAGGGCAATCGGGAAGCAGCTTACATGTGTATTTGTCGACCATGGCCTTCTTCGCAAGAATGAGGGCGATGAGGTCGAGGCCGTGTTCGGACCGAATGGCCCCTATGAGTTGAATTTTGTGCGCGTGAACGCCGCGGAGCGTTACTACGCTAAGCTCAAGGGCGTGGTGGAGCCCGAACAGAAGAGAAAGATCATCGGCGAGGAGTTTATTCGTGTGTTCGAAGAGGAGGCAAAGAAAATCGGCAAAGTTGATTTTCTGGTCCAGGGCACGATTTATCCGGACGTTGTCGAGAGCGGTCTGGGAGGGGAGTCAGCGGTCATCAAATCTCATCACAATGTGGGGGGATTGCCGGACTATGTCGACTTCAGAGAGATTATTGAACCTCTTCGTCTGCTCTTTAAGGACGAGGTGAGAAAGGCAGGGCTGGAGCTCGGAATTCCCGAGTATCTGGTCTATCGTCAGCCGTTCCCGGGTCCGGGCCTTGGCGTGCGCATCGTCGGTGAGGTCACGGCAGACAAAGTTCGAATCGTGCAGGATGCGGACTTCATATTCCGAGATGAGATGGCGAAGGCCGGACTGGCTAAGGCCAGCGACCAGTATTTCGCCGCTTTGACCAATATGCGTTCCGTCGGCGTCATGGGGGACGAGCGCACTTACGACTACGCGGTCGCACTCAGGGCTGTCAGCACAATTGACTTTATGACAGCGGAGGCGACGAATATACCCTGGGAGGTTTTGCAGAGGGTCATGAGCAGGATCATCAATGAGGTGAGGGGCGTGAACAGAGTGCTTTATGACCTGACTTCGAAGCCGCCGGGGACGATAGAGCTGGAATGACAGATTCATGTCATATCGTCCACATTGTACATATCGTGATATAAGATTGCAGGCAATACGTGTGGTTGTCTGCAATCTTTTATTTTCGGTAGTTATTGTACCCGGCGGATAGTCTGGAAAGGATGATCTTATTTCATGGCGCCGGCTTTTAGTTTCTTATAATAGGTCAATAACCTGGTCCGGGCTGGATTTTTTGTATCCATCATATCTTGGATAAGCGCGAATAATTCAGGATCATCTGTTTTTGAAATTATATATTCCCGAGGCTCGGGAGTATCCTCTTTTCCTGTCAGATATTCTGGTGATGTGCCCAGCTTTTGTGCCATGAAAACGATGGTCTGATACGAAGGGGTCCGATCCCCGGTTTCATAGCGCAGGTATCCCATCTTTGACAGATTAAGCATTCTTGCTGCCGCAGCTTTACTAAGATTCCGTTCTTCTCGTATCTCTTTTAGTCGTTCTGGAATAAAAACCATATCCACCATAACAAACTCCACTAAAACCTGATTGACAGTAACCAAAGGATACCATAAAATATAAAAATCAAGAGTATCCATTGGATATTTTACTTCTGATAGGATGAGATTTCAAGTTATTTAAACAGATAGATGGTAATTGCCAATCTTTGCTGAGGTCGGTTAGAGGAGGTGACTATGGATAAAAAGTATAAAGCGATTTCTACCATTGTGACGCATAAACCTGGAACAGAATATGATTCTGAAACAAGGGAAAAGCGCTATGTAATAATTGATACGGAGAGCGGAGAAATTGTTGACGACGCTCAGGGATATGGCTATAAGACAGCACAGAAAGCTTACGCCGGCTGGTCCTACAAGAACAGGGATAAATCAAAAGATAAAGAAAAAGCGGAGAAAGAGAGAATAATTGCCCGGTGGATGCGGGAGAATAAGAAGTTTGTCCGTTTGCTGGATAGAGTGGCTTTTGAAATTCATGTGGGGAAGTGGGGGTATGAAGATAAGGTGGATGCTAAGCTTGTTAAAGATTTGCTGGAAGAGAATGGCTATACGGATCTGCAGTTTTCTGCCGGAGATTTATTAAGATACTGGGACAAAGGTCCGGTGTACAGTCGTAAAAAGCGAAAATAATAGTATTAGCGATGTTTGTGAAAATTAATGTACGTGCAACCAATTAAAAAGAAAAAGTGACAGCAGTGATGACACAAACTAAATCGAAAGGAAAGTGCTATGAACGAGATTGATTGTACTTTCGTTGAAATATCGCAGGTCATAGAGAATGCACGTGAAAACGCTTATCGCAAGGTAAACGAAGAGCTGATTCTCATGTACCAGAAGGTAGGGAAGTTCCTTTCTGAAAAATCGCAAGAGGCCAGCTATGGTGACGGGTACATCGATGCCCTTGCTGTATATATTACGGAACAGTTCCCCGGCATTAAGGGTTTCAATCGCCGTGGACTTTATCGCATGAAGCAGTTTTATGAAACTTATGCCGGGAATGAAAAAGTGTCAGCACTGCTGACACAATTGAGTTGGACGAATCATTTGCTGATCATGTCAAGTAGCAAGAGTGATGAGGAACGTGAATTCTACATTCGCCTTGCAATTAAAGAACGATATAGTTCCCGGCAACTATGCTGGATCGATGATTAGGGAGCGTGGTAATTAAAGAAGATCACCACAAGTCTTCTTTCGGAGGACTTGTGGTAAATGATTGTAATGATAATCTGACCTCATCTTGAAATTTCGCCTAAACGAAATTATAGTATAAATAATTACTTTTGAGGTCACAAATTGAAAACTCAAAAGGACGGAATGCATATGACTAAGACAAATCAGGAATATTTTGATTATCGGGAGATATCATATGTTTGAACCAATTTTTTATGATGATTATGTCAAAGCTATAAAGACTAAGCAAATTCTTGGATATACTGGAGATTGTTATACGTTCTTTACGTTTTTGACGAGACATTATTCGAATCAATATATCGAGACGGTGGCAAGACATATTTTAAATAGTGGTTGTATGAAGTGCTTTTTCTATGGAGTAGACAGTGTCAATTGGGAAATGAAGTTTGACTTGATTGACAATGATCTTCATGCAACGGTAGATGACGTTTGTCTAACAAGTACTGTCGATAATGAAGATGAGTTCAGAGATGAATTGGACTTGTCCATATGTATCGTGAAGAAGCCCAGTGATATTGTAATTCTATATGACGATGAAGCAGTATATAACAGTATGAAAACCAGACTATTCCAAGAAGAGAGAGATGCATGCGATAATTGGTATGAAAGAACATCGAAGTTGTAGAATCATTGGGGGATCGTCATGGAAAGAGATAGAGAAGATATAGAAGTTTTAAACCTTCCGACAAAGGTAGAAGAAAGAATAAAACAAATAAAAGAAGATTATCTGGCAGCCTATATAATGATCGATGTTGCGGGGAAGAACGGACAAGAAATGCTCTCTGAAGAGCTTGAAAAAGCATTAAAGAATAGTCCCAAATTCTTGGCACTAAGTCATTATTTAGATGAAACATCCAGCGAAGAAGTCTGGTTGACCGATGATAGTTACAATATCGAAGATGAATTGGATTCTGCCCTTATGCTTGAAGCTGTCAGAGGGAAAAATACCTACATCCATTATAGAGCAGCTGCTGATAGAGTTGATAAAACAAAAAAACTTCTTGAAAAAGCGACAGAAGAAAAAATAAAGGAAAATAGTCTTCTGTTTGAATGGGCAAAAGAAGACGATGAGTATATATTACATATCAGGAAAAGGGTAATGCCTGAATATGAGTATACACTTCGTTTATATCAGGATGGAAATGGCGTCGTAATATATGAATCGAAATGCAATTCTGAGATAAACTATTTTAGAATAAAAGAGGCTCTCAGAAAAAATATTGTATCACGAGTGTCTGAAAAGGTTGATTATATAGTTTCTCATCCGGAGGAAGTCCATGAAGATGATCGTTATTTTGGCTGTCCCGTGCATTGCAGATATGGACTGAAATGGAAGTATAATAATGCCTATGATATGCTAAGTGATTATATGATATATGAGGACTGCGATTATGGTTTTGATGAGTATGAAACGGAGATAGCACGTATGCTGCTTGAGGCTCCTGAGGTTAGCAGTATCTGGATGAAGCATTGAAGGAACATCATGGAAAGAAAAAAGAAAGTGACAAAATCAAAGTTAGATTTGCCAGACGCTGTCTGGTATTCTATGAAAGAAGGATTATTACATGGAAAATGAAGTGATTGTACCTGGAGGACTTGTTGCTGAGATTAGACAGATAATGAATATGGCGAGGCAGAATGTTGCAAAGCAGGTTAACAGCGAACAACTTTTTGCCTATTGGAATATCGGCCGCGTAATCGTGGAATACGAGCAAAACAGTAATGAGCGGGCTGGCTATGGAAAAGAAACGATCAAGCAGCTTTCACAAGTCTTATCAAAGGAGTTTGGGAAAGGGTTCTCCCGTTCCAACCTTCAGAATATGCGCTCCTTATATTTGACCTACCCAAAATGCCAGACACTGTCTGGCAAATTGACATGGTCACATTACTGTGAACTCGTGGTGATTTCTGACCCGGATCGCCGTAGTTTTTATGAAAAGGAATGTGAACGCTCTGGTTGGTCGGTCAGGGTGCGTTTTGCGCCGCCCAGTGGCCACCAGTGCGTTTGCCAGTGGCCACCCGGCGTTGCCAGTGGCCGGGGTTAATCAGCCACTTTTCGTTCAATCATAACGATGTAGTGTTTCGTCACCCGCTTGAGCAGCGAGTTGGATGATACCTCATCCTCCATCAGCATGGAGGGCCATGCCTTTGGCTCGCGCTGCGAGCAGATA
>CACYPS010000016.1 GCA_902776305.1 uncultured Lachnospiraceae bacterium
CACCTTGAAAAACAGGTGGGTTTATTGGCTATACCCAAAACTATGGCTTGCCCACTACTTCGCATTCATACTTTGATTGGCGGGTCAGATGACCATGCAGGCATGGTCGCCTGACCCTGGAGGAGCAAATTACCGAGAGAGAAGAGTTTCGAAACTGCCTTGTATTGAATAACCTGGAAAGGAGACAGAATGATGTCTGTGATATTTCATGAGAAGAGCAAAGTATTTCATCTGACAAATTCCTACGTCAGTTACATTATTCGCATTATGGAGAACGGCCAGCTCGAGAACCTGTATTACGGAAAAGCCGTCCATGACAGCGAGAACTTTGACCGCCTCCACGAAGAGGGCTGGCGCTCCCAGGCAGCCGTCTGCATGCCGGATCCGTCCGAGCTGTCCATGCATTACACAAGGCAGGAATACCCGGTATATGGGACCGGAGATTTCAAATCCCCTGCCTGCACGATCAGGCAGGAGAACGGCAGCAGGATCGTTGATTTCAAATACGTCTCTCACGAGATAAGCGACGGAAAACCTGTGCTCGAAGGTCTGCCGGCCACTTATGTCGAATCTGACGGGGAGGCACAGACGCTTTCTGTCAGGCTGCACGACAGTCTGATGAATACCGATCTGTATCTGTACTATACTCTCTACAGAGATTATCCGGTCATTACCCGCCATGCACAATTTGTTCATGCAGGCGACGACAGCATCTTCCTTGAGCGGGCAATGAGTGCGGGCGTTGAGTTCCTTGATATGAAGTATGATCTCCTGCAGCTCTCCGGTGCGTGGGGACGTGAACGCTATCCGAAAAGAAGAAGACTCGAGATGGGTCTCCAGGGGATTCAGGGGCTTGCGGGCACGACCGCCGGAGCGGAGCAGAATCCGTTTGTAGCTCTTCTCCGTCCTGACGCAACGGAAGATTTCGGTGAAGTTTACGGATTCAGTCTGGTATACAGCGGGAATTTTCTTGCAAATGTAGAGGTGTCGACTTTTGACATGACCCGTCTTTCGATCGGTATTAACCCGGAGAATTTTGCCTGGAAGCTTGAGAAGGGACAGAGCTTTACCACGCCGGAAGTCGTTATGGTCTATTCGGACAGCGGACTCGGCGGTATGAGCAGGACCTATCACAGGCTTTACCGCAGCCGTCTGATCAGAGGAATATGGAGAGACAAAGCGCGTCCGATCCTTCTCAACAACTGGGAAGGAACATATTTCGATTTCAACGAGGAAATCATCCTGAAGATGGCGAGGGAAGCGAAGGAAGTCGGAGTGGAACTCTTCGTCCTCGACGACGGATGGTTCGGAAAAAGGGACGACGACAGGAGAGGACTCGGCGACTGGTTCTGCAATCTTGACAAAATCCCTTCCGGCATCGACGGTCTCTCACGCAAGGTCGAGGAAATCGGTCTGAAATTCGGTCTCTGGGTCGAACTTGAGATGATTAATGAGGACAGCGACCTGTACAGAGCGCATCCGGATTGGCTCATACAGGCTCCGGGGCGTAACCGCTGCCAGACGAGGCATCAGTACGTGCTCGACTATTCGAGGAAGGAAGTAGTCGATCATATCTACGGAATGATGTATGAGCTTCTCAGAAAATCAAAGATTTCGTATATCAAATGGGATATGAACCGTTACATGACGGAGCCGTTCAGTGCCGCACTTCCCGCGGACAGGCAGGGGGAAATGATGCATCGCTATATTCTCGGCGTTTATAGTCTCTATGAGAGGCTTACCTCCGAGTTCCCTGAAATCCTGTTCGAATCCTGTGCGAGCGGCGGAGCCAGATTCGATCCGGGTATGCTCTACTATGCGCCTCAGACATGGTGCAGTGATGATTCCGACGCCAACGAGCGCCTGAAGATTCAGTACGGCACTTCCGTCGTCTATCCGATATCCAGTATCGGAGCACATGTATCCGCAGTGCCGAATCACCAGGTGATGCGGAAGACGCCGCTGCATACACGCGCATCAGTGGCTTATTTCGGTACATTCGGTTATGAGCTGGTGCTCGGGAAGCTGAGCGACTTCGAACTGTCTCAGGTCAGGCAGCAGATTGATTTCATGAAGAGACACCGCGAACTGATTCAGATCGACGGAGATTTTTATCGCATCTCAAGTCCGTTCGAACACAACGAGACCGGTTGGATGACCGTCTCGCAGGACAGAAAGAGTGCGCTTGCGCTTTATGCACAGACACTCAACAAGGTCAATGCATCCTGGGTTCGCTTTAAGCTTAAGGGCCTTGATCCCGACACGAAATACAGAGTCAGGTACGAAATCGTGGAGGAGCCGAGAGATTTCTTTATTTACGGGATGGGGCCGACCGAGGGCAAAGTCGAAACGCGGGAATTCCTTGCCTACGGCGACGAGCTGATGAATATCGGCATCGTTGTCGACCGGATCGACTTCTTTAAGCTCGGCGGAGACTTTGCTGCTTTCCTCTATGAGATAGATGCAATATGATTCCGCGACACTCCTTCGGCGGCTTTTGCCTTTGAAGGATGCATGAAATAGAAATAACGACATTTTCAATAAAGGGGATGGTTCATAAGAAGCGTTTTCTGCTTCAAAGAACCATCCCCTTTAACCGAAAAAAGATTTGAAAATATGCCCTCTCCATTATATCATAGACAGTAAGAAAACTATTTTAGGAGAATGTGTAATGGGAGCTTTAGATGGTCAGATACTGCTCTGGATACAGAGCCTGAGAACACCTCTGCTGAACAAATTCATGGTTTTTTATACCCAGCTCGGTGACCATGGATTACTCTTTATTACCATGGCACTGCTTTTAATTGCCATTCCGGCTACCCGCAGAACAGGATGTGCGTCGGCTTTTGGACTGGCAATCGGTGCTCTTGTCACGAATCTTTTATTAAAACCCTTCTTTATGAGACCGCGACCGTACGTGACGGTCCCCGGTCTGACCAATCTCATAGATATGTCGAGAGATCCGAATTCTTTTCCGTCAGGACATGCGACGGCTGCTTTCGGCGTGTGTATGGCGATCTTCCTGACTGTCGAAGATAAAAGGGCGAAAGCCGCTTCGCTTTTTGTGGCAGTGCTTATGGGATTTTCCAGATTATATGTAGCGGTGCATTATCCGACGGACGTCATCGCCGGAGCACTGATCGGAACTATGGCAGCCTGCCTGGGCATTAAGCTCGTGCGGTTCCTGGAAAGAAAAATCAGCGAACGGAAGATGAAACAATCCGGGAAGGAGAAAAAATGAAGAAAAAAATCATGGTTGCTGTTCTTGCAGCGCTCTTATGCACGGGTTGCAAAATGCCCGAGATTTCTTTTGAAAATGCAAACTCACCTCTCTTTGTCCAGGACAGCAAAGCGGATTCTGTCGATGCATCTGTCGCTGAGAAGGACGCAAAAGACACGAGCGGCAAAACCGATTCTGCCGGCAGCGTTACGGTCACGCCCGCTCCTACGACACCTGCCAAAGATACATCCGATGCGACGGAATCGGCAAAGGATCCGAAAGATACAAGCGTTGCGGATAATCAGAAGAAAGACGATTCTTCCGCAATAGCGGACAGTTCCGAGGCAACGGACAGCAAGGCAGACAAAAAGGATACCGACAGTAAATCCGAAAAGACAGAAATAACCGGAAAGCCGGCGATCGTTGTGGAAGATCCGCAGCAACTTACAGTGAAAAATACCTGTTTTTATCAGTACGGAAAGGGAAACAAGTCCGCATACGCACGGTATGAATGGCTCAGACTTGATGAGGATGCGGAGGAGCTCTGCCCGGAACTGGGTAAAGCGCTTCAGAAAGAGGAATCTCTGGTCAGAAAGAACATGAAAGCTGCATTCGATGAACTGGATGCAGCATCGCAAAAAGCGACAGGAAAGAGTTCTTCAAGATATTCGATCAATCGGAAAGCTTATTCTGTAAGATGCGACAATGCAGCCCTGAGCGCATTGTTCATCACGCACGATGATCGGGGAACGAAGAGTGATATGTCGTTTGAGACGATCAACCTGGACTCTCAGACAGGTGAGACAATAGCTCTTTCGGATATTGTCGATCTGAAAGAACTTCCGAAAGTATTGACTGATTCATACGAGACGGTCTACCCGGATGATCCGATTTCTGATTTTGAAAAGATGGTCACAGACCTTGCTGAAGACGACTATGTATGGGCGTTATCCAGAGAGGGCGTGAACTGTTATTTTGCCGATGACAGCGGAGAGCAGCTTATCACGGTGCTGGTCATAAGGAACGGCAGTAAGGATCTGTTCAGCGATTCCTATAAGGAAGTGCCCGAGTCCTATATTATGCCGCTCAGTGAGGAGTTCCTGAGTGTATTTGACAAATCCGATGACGGTAAAGCAGACACCCTTTATCTCTACGGTAATGATAAAGGCGACAGGATCACCGCAGAGCTGAACGGTGAGAAAGCGGTCGGAAGATTTATCTTTAACGGATTTATGCCTTATCTTGTGCGCACGGCGGATGAGGGGTATTATATATATGTGCTTTGCAATCTTGACAATGATTATGAACAGATCGCTGTATATGACATCTGTGAGGAGACTCCTGTATTCCTCGGCGTTGTATCCAACACCGGCTTTATGTGGGATAACAGCGAGGACGACGTTTCAATGAGAATTCTTCCCGGCGCGCCGGAGGAGTTCTATCTGTCGACCGATATTAATCTTCTGAGTACATACAGCGGAGTGAGACCTTACAAGACCGGAAGTGACGGCATGCCGGAGCCTCTGGACGACTGGTATTTAGTTCATGGAGACATTGAACTTACGGTACTTACACCGTTCGTGGCGGATGTCATAAACGAGAAGACCGGAAGAGTCAAGGAAGAAGGCGTGGATATAGAGGAGGGCACAAAACTCAAGATCTTCAGAACAGATGCAAAGAGTATTGTGGACCTGAAGACGGAAGATGATGAGACCATTCGCATCGAAGTGGATTCTGCGTCCGGGGGATGGCCTCAGACGATAGACGGAACGAAGATTGAGAAACTCTTTGACGGAATCAGATTTGCAGGATAATGGGAATGCCAATGAGTAACCAGAACACATATCAGAATGGGAATAACGGCCAGCCATATCAGGGATTGGACGCGAACGGACGTCCGTATTATACCGGATATGATGAAAGGGGAATTCCATATTATACAGGGTACGATGACAGAGGGCAGCCATACTATGTGAGCTATGACGAGTACGGCCGTCAGTATTATATGGGATATGATGAGAACGGTAACCAGTTCACAAGTTATGCGGATGCACCGCAGCAGGGAGCGGCACAGGCATCATCGGGCAGCTCCTCTACAGGCAGCGGTTCAGGCGCAGGTGCGGGCAGCGCATCCGGGGCTCCGCGGAAACGCAGATCCGCTTCGGGGAATGCTGCCGGCAGGACCCGGTCCGGAAGCGGCGTGGCTTATCCGGGAGGAACATCATCGAGACCGAGGAAAAAGAAAAAGAAGACTTCGGAGGAGAGGGAAGCTGCCGAGAGACGTAAGCGGCGCGAAGAGCGCCGGTTGGAGCAGGAAGCAAGAAGAGCGGCGCTGAATCGAAGAATTCTCCTTGTGGGAGGCGGCATCATTGTTTTTCTTATATTCCTGATCATCGGTTTTCTGATTGGCCGGAAACAGGCTGATGCGCGCTATGCAAGTCAGATCAATGCGCAGAGTGCAAGCGCATACACAGCTGAACTGGATATATCAGAGCAGGAAGTTACAATTCAGGCGGAGGAGAAAGATACTATTACAGGGGAAATGTGATCTGCACATTTGGGGAAATGTACAGGTTTAAAGGGGAGTATAACTGTTTTTGAAGGGGAAAAAAATGATAATCAGTGAGCGCATTTTCGAAATATTAAAAGAACGCGGAATGACACAGCGGGAATTTTCAATCAGAACAGACATATCACAGAGTGCGATCAGTGACTGGAAAAGGAAAAAGACGAATCCGTCTGCCGAGAAAATTATGCTCATTTGCAATGTCCTTGAAGTGTCGCCCTACGAATTGCTCGGGGAGGCGGACACAAGGACAGATAAGAATCCGGAGCATATTATGATAGATACGGATTCGGATGAGAACTATCTGATAGAGAAATTTCACACGTTATCTAAGGCAAAGCGCAACAGAGTGCTTGGCTATATAGATGCACTGGCTGAGAAATAAGCTGATGCACGAAACACAGAAGGAGGCCTCGTGAATGAATAAGATGCAGAAACTTCAAAGCGTTAATGACCAGATTCGAACACTCAGGAATGACAACAATGTTCTTGCGGAATTATGTGCCCGGATCGAGGGATATGTCAAAGAAGGAAAATTCCTGCCGGCAGATCTTTACGACAGCGCGATTATGCAGCTGAACAGCATGAAGGAAGCGCAGGATGTGTGCAGGAAGGACTATACGGATCTCGTCGGGACAGACAGCCTTCCCGTAACTTTTTCCGAGGCGGACGAAAAGATGGAAAAACAGCGTGAGCTCTTCTGCAAGGAGGAGATCATGCACTATGCTGTGAGATTCAGGAATCTTGTCACGGATAACCCGGTGGAAGCGGCTGCGTTGAAGGAAGCACAGGATAAGACGGAGATCGTCGATCCGAGTACGCTGACACTTGAAGAGTGCCGGATCAAGTATCAGCCATATATTGATTACCTGAATGCTCTCACTGAGAAGAATGTGTACACGAGGATCGGCTATGTCAGAAAGCTGGAGGAATCTTTCGTTTCCGAGCTGGTCGCGGGCGCAATCATCAATCAGGATATTCATGATTCCGGGAACGCCGAGGAGACCTTCGAAGAAGAAGACCTCGACGACTATGACCTAAATTCGGAGGAAACAGTTGCAGCACCGTCTTTTATAGAGGATGAGGATCCCGACGACGTGGAAACGGATGAGATAGAGGATGCTGTTCCGGAGGAAGCAGCGGAGCAGGCGGAAGAGACCGCCGCAGCCGAAGACATCGCTGAAGATGCCGTCGAGGAAGAAATTCCTACAGCGGAAGTTATAGCTGAAGACACACCTTCGGAGGAAATTCCCGCAGAGGAAACATCCGTGGAGGAGATAGAAGAAGAGTCTGCGGACGAAGCGGAAGCAGACGTTACAGAAACTTCTGCCGTTGAAACATCCGAGGAGGCAGTCGTCGAGACGACTGATAAGGCAGGCAACTTTCCCGCCGGTGAAGCGGAAGCGCAGGAAGGGGAAGCAGCAGACAAAGCCGCAGAAGCAGCAGAAGAAATCCCCGTCATCGAAGACTATCTCGAAGATTTTGACAGAAATTATGTCTCATACTATCGCGCAGCAGCCGACAAAGAAGAGCCGCTCACAGCGCAGCACCTCTCCGGCTGGGCGAAAGACAGCGAAACGTTCGGAGCGGAAGGAATAAAAAATATCCTGACTGATATCGGCTTCCATGTACATGAGATTGAGGAGCAGGATAAGATCAGGGGTAAGTATGAGAACTACAATGTTGTTCTTGAGGGCCAGGACAGTGCACTGGACGGTGATGAACCGACTCCGTTAGTCAATTTTAAGCGCGAGGCCTGTCTGGAAGGGTTCCGTGTAGTATGCCTCTACGGCACATTCTCCGGAGAGGCTCTGTCGAGAGCATTCCGCGAGATTGGCAACAGACATCACACACTGATCTTCTTCCAGGAGCCGATGACACAGGGAGTTCGCAGAAGCCTGGTGCGCCTTGTACGTAAGGAGGGGCTGCGCAAAGAATTTGCTGTAATAGATAAGGTGGTCTACGCATATCTGGAGCGCAATTATACGCCGGACCGGATCAAAAAGATGTTCCTTGATATTGTCATGCCGGGGCCCGAAACAAAATAATATCTTTGCGAAAGCAAGTGGGATTCTATGGCGTGTTCGGTATGAGCACGCCATTGTGTTTATTCATATTATATACAACTATGTCCTGCAACATCATAGAGAAGCCGGAGGAGAAAAGTGAACATAGGTGAGCGAATATTGGAACGCAGAACGCAGATCAAGATGAGTCAGGAGACATTTGCAAAGCGTACGAATGTAACTGTTGAGATAGTTGAAACCTGGGAAACCGGAAGTGTGATCCCGGAAACGCTCCGCCTCTCGGGAATCGCACATGCACTTAACACCAGTGTGGAATATCTTCTCGAGGAAGACGACCCTGTTCATAACAGGTGGCAGTTGAATGACCGGATGTTTTCGGAAGATAACATGTACAGGTTCGTTGAACGGAAAAGCAGGGAGCTGCACCTTATACAGACCCAGTATGCTCTTTCTTTCATGAAGAAAAGCCACGAGGGGCAGTTCAGAAAGGGCGCCGACAAGGTACCGTACATAAATCATCCGCTGCTTATGGCTTGCCATGCATTTGCGGTCGGAATCCAGGAGGATTCTGTTATTGCAGCCTGCCTGCTTCATGATGTAGTGGAGGATTGCGGCGTAACGGCCGAGGAACTGCCTGTCAGTGATGAGGCTAAGGAGGCGGTGCTGCTTCTTTCATTTGAAAAACAGGAAGGTCTTACAAAAGAAGAATCCCTTGAGCAGTATTATGAGAAGATTGTAAACAACAGAATCGCATCTATTGTCAAGTGCCTGGACCGCTGCAACAATATCTCCGGTATGGCAACTGCGTTTACCAGAGAGAAGATGGCTAATTACATAGACGAGACAGAACGGTATATTATGCCGATTCTTGATAATATCAAATACCAGTATCCTGCTTACAACACCGCTTCGTTCCTGCTCAAATATCATATGAGAAGCGTTCTGGAGACCCTGAAGCATGTACTGTGACAGAAGGAGAGAGTTTGATGCGCAGATATCTTGTCTGTTCGGACATACACGGTTTTCTGGAAAACTTTATTGAAGCACTTGAGCGGGAACAGGATGTCGATGCGATCCTCGTTGCAGGTGATATCGAGATGAAGACACATGAGCTTCGGCAGGCAGCCGGAGACCTGCCATGCTATATTGTGCGCGGCAACTGCGATTATTACCTGTCCCGGGAGCTGCCGGACGAGCTCGTTATCCGGGAGGGAAGTCATCGGATCCTCCTGACACACGGACATCTCTACGGAGTACCGCGTATTGCTCCGATCAGGCAGCAGGCAAAGCAGAAAAAATGCGACATGATAGTTTTCGGTCATACACACCAGTACTTTGAGAGAGAAATCGACGGAATCATGTTTCTCAATCCGGGAAATCTCAAAGGACGGTTGGAATGGAAGACCCAGAGCTACATGCTGATTGACTTTAACGACGACGGAAGTATAGATATCATTAAGAAACGCTTTCGATGAAGGAGACAGAGCATGCCGCTTCTTGCAAATTACCACACACATACCACCTTTTGTGACGGAACCAGTACGGCGGAAGAACAGGTGCAGCAGGCCATTCGTCTGGGATTTCGACACCTCGGGTTTTCCGGGCATATGGACCCTGATATCCACATGGTGATTCAGGATTATTATAAGGAGATCCGCAGACTGAGAGATAAATACTCGGGACAGATAGAAATCCTGTGCGGGGTAGAGCTCGATAACATCTATGACCCCCACTGCGCCGATGAGGCCGACTATTTGATCGGCTCAACACATTTTCTGGATGTGGAGACGGAAGTTCCCATGTCGGTCGACAATTCCGAGGAGATCATGGCAGAACTTTGCCGTAGATTCTATGGCGGAGATTATTATGCTCTGGCGAAAGATTATTATGACCTGGAAGCGCGGGTCTATGACCGACTGCACTGTACTTTTGTCGGTCATTTTGATCTTGTGACCCGTTTCAACGACTCCATGCATTTCCTTGATGAGGACGATCCGCGTTATCGGAAACCGGCTCTCGAAGCAATGGAATACCTCGTCTCGGAAGGGGTGCCGTTCGAGATCAACTGCGGTGCCGTCAACAGGAACAGAAAAAAGGAATTTTATCCCAATACGTTTCTTCTGAAGGCGCTGAGGGGATTCGGAGGAGAGATCCTGATCAATTCGGATGCTCATCATCACTCTTTACTCGACGGCGCATTTGACAAAGCGGTACAAAAAGCGATAGAATGTGGTTTCACACATACGAATATCCTGACAAAGCAGGGAAGCGGTGTACTGCACTGGAAACAGCTTCCTCTGGATGCGATTTGAGAGTGACGGATATGTTTAGTTTTTTTAAGAGAAAGAAAAAAGCAAATATCACTGATATTGCGGACGCGATAGCGTTTGCCAACCGGAGCGGGAAGTATTATTATAAAATGTCGGAAGAAGAGGTCGTCCTGAAGCCGGACAGAGCATTTTCAGTCATGGGAATCACTGACCCGGAGCTCGAGGCGGATATAAAGGCGCACCCGGATGATTACCTTCCGTTGCCGGTCCTGACAGCTGCCGACGAGATGCAGCTCATGATGAACTTTGCAAAAATGCAGCGCGACAGAGATCTTCAGAGTGAACTCGTGGGATTACTTCAGAAACCCGGCGCCATGCGCTCGTTTCAGGCCAGGATTCGAAACGGCGGGATGCAGGATAACTATGACAGGTATCGGAGAGAAATATGCAGGAAGGTTGCGGAGAACTGGGCTAAGGAGAAGGGCTTAAAAGGCGTGTAGGCTCAGACAGTGCCCGCAAGGGGGTCAATATATGACGGTGAAACTACAGGATGTAATAGACGGTATAACATTTGCGAACGCAGAAGCTCAGTTTTTCTATCACACAAAAACAGGCAAAGTGCTTATCCTGATGGATAACATTTACGGAATCGGAAGAGATAAGGCTCTGATGAAAGACATTGACCGCCATCCGGATGATTATCTCAGCCTTCCGAATGAGTACGAGGTAGACGAGTTCGCTATGATGGCGGATTTTGTCGATACGCTCGATGACAGCGCGGAGGCCTCCGCACTGTTCAGGATCCTTGAGGAGGACGGTAACGCTGCTGTCAGGCTTTTCAAACAGTCTGTGAGGGCTTTTGATCTGGAACAGGAATGGAACGAATTCAGGGACGGATGCTACGCGGAAATCGCAAGGCAATGGTGCAGTGAAAATGAAATAGAATACGAAGAATGACAACGAGGTCAGACCTGCCGAAGACGACGGGTCTGACCTTGTCTGTTCCCGGAAATGGCAGGAAGCAGTCAGGGAGCATATAAGAGGAGAAGTAAATCGATGATTAAGGGGCAGAAAGGAGGCCTCATATGGACGTTTACGAGGTGCTGATGGAACTTAAAAAGATGGCAAAGCAGGATCCGGAGGTCAGAAAAGCGCTGCTTAATACGAAATGCAGCGAGCATCCGGTCGATGAGTTCTGCAGGCTCGCCACGGAGTTCGGATATCCGCTGCATGCGATGGATCTGATTACCGCAGGCGAGGAGGATTATGCTGCTATGAAGAGAAGCACGAACGGCGGAGGGGAGAATTCTCCGATGCTTGAAGGGGAAGACGATTATTATGAAATGTTCCTTGCGGAAATCTGACGCTGTGTATTTACTTTTCGTTACTCTTTTTGCTATACTGAATCATTGGTAATAAGTATATAATACATTTTATCGGAAGTGGCGTCGGCAGCTTTCGATAAAAGGCCGGTTTGTCGGTCGAATTATGATTTTGAGGTCCGCGAAGCGGTTCTTATACTATCAAGTGGAGGATGCAGTGGCAGATAAATTCTCATTATTAGGAGACTCGGGAGAGGGAACGAATCAGGGGCAGGACAACGGATCTCTTGATGAGGGATTCTTCGAAGAGTTTTCTTTTGACGATTTTGATTATGACGACATTTTTGGTTCGGAGCCGGATGATGATCCGTTTGAGCCGATGAAAGAGGAGCGAAAAGTCAATGTGCAGCCGGCAACGCCGCCTGTGCCTGCCCGGAAGGAGCAGTCGGTCGTTACACCGCCCGTGAAGAAACCTGCCGTGAAGGAGCAGTCAGTCGGCGCACCGATAAAGAACGGTGTCCGGAAGGCAGAGAGTCCGGATTCGTATGATAACTTGTATCAGGACAAGGAAAGCCTTGCTCCGAAGACGGAGATCGAACCGGATGATCCGATGCTCATCGAGTTCGAGAGTGCGCTCGCAGCGGAAATTCAGCGTGTGACAAAGGAGCAGGAAGCGGAGAAGAAACGCATCGCTGCATTACGCGCTGCAAGAAATGCGAATGAAGCATCCTCGCGCAGAGCTGTCGATGAGCGGAACGCAAGATCGTATGTCGGAGGAGAATCAATCAGGAGCGGAGGATGGTCGAGAAGACGCCGAAGCAATCAGCCGTATACCGAGATTGGAAATGTACAGGAACCGTCTCCTGTAAGGGCTCCGAAGCCGGTTGAGCCGCATAGAGAGATCGGTGGTTATTCGGCTGCCGGACAGGCAGACAGTGAAATCCGCACACAGGAAGATGCAAGAAGACGGGCAAGGGAGCAGGAGAGAGCGAGAGCAGCAGCTGCCAGGGCAGAGCGTGTAAAGGCTGCGAGGGCGGCGCAGGCGGAAGCTGAGCGTCAGGCAGCGATTGCCCGTGAGAAGGAAGAGGCAGAAGCAAGAGTCAAAGCGGAGGCGGCAAGAGCACAGAAGGAAGCCGAAGAGGCAAGAAAGAAGGAAGAAGAGCGCATCGCCCGTGAAACAGCGGAGCGGGAGGAGCAGAATCGCATAGAGCGCGAGCAAGCGGCCCAAAAAGAGCTCGCTGAGAAAGCTGCAGCCAAAGAAATTCTGGATGACGATGAGTATTACGATGATGACGATGACGGTCCGAGCCGCGGAAAAACAGTGATCACCGTTTCGGTCATTATGGTACTCCTTCTGTTCGGCGTCGGTGCTGCGATGACATACTTCTGGTCCAATCTGTCGGTTAACAGACCGGACAACAATGCGGGTAACACAGCACAGGTCGGCACTGCCGATGTGTCTACTGCGGTGGAAGCGGCACAGGTCACGGAAGACAGTGAAAATGCAATGACACCGGAAGAGAGCAGATATCTTGAGGAAAGTCGGGCGGCAGTGGCTGCATTTGAAGAAGAACAGAAAGCAGCGCTGGCAAGGGCAGCCGAACTTGAGCAGGAAGAGAGAAATGCCATGCTGGCGGAAGCCGGAATGGTCGGCCTTCCGGATATCAGCACACGGGATCTCAGCGAATATCTTACGGAAATGCCTGCTGACGGTGCTTCGATCTGTACGACTAAATCTGTTCTGTATTCATACGATCAGATGGTCAAAGATCTGTATTTCCTGACTGTTCGATACGGTGAATATATCAGCATGGGCGTGATCGGAAATACGATGGATCAGAGAGCGATTTATCAGGCTGTGATCGGAAACGCCAATGCAACCAAGCATATCGTTATTTACTATGCACTTGACGCGACCGACTGTATAGATACGGTCCTCGCTATGAATCAGCTTGAAGTTTACTGCAAGGCGAGAAAGAACGGAACGGCTTATAAGAGCCACTCGATTGACAGCATCTTTGAAGATGTATGTATCCATGTGATTCCGATGGCCAATCCCGACGGTGCAGCTGTTAACCAGTATGGCTTAGATGCACTCAGAACGGATGAGGCGAGAGCATCTGTTCAGGCTGCATATGACGCTGACGTAGCTGCCGGCCGCACATCCGAGCCGATCGAGAGCTATCTGAAGACTTACATAGCTAACGCGGCAGGCGTCGATCTGAACTGCAACTTTGATATCGGCTGGGAAGAATATACGAGCGGTCCCGAAATGCCTTCGGCATCCGGATATAAAGGCACAGCTCCGTTCAGCGAGGTCGAGTCACAGGCTATTTCCAATCTTGTTGACAGCGTGAGCACAGCCGCCGTGATCGGATATGGAACGGCAGGCAACGAGATCCTGTATGATTACGAGTACGACGGACCGGCAGAGCAGGGCGTATCGAACGTGACGGAGATCGGTGAGGAAGGTCTTGCTACCTCGCTCGGTGCTAAAACGGGCTACGAGGCTGTTGTGACGCCTAAGTTCGATGAAAGAAATGCAGGCGGTGCTGCGCAGTACTTCCTGCATGTGAAGCAGATTCCGGCTGTAACAGTCAAGACAGGAAGCGGGGAGCCTCCTCTTGATGAGACACAGATGTCCTCGGTATGGAATGCAAATTCCGAGATACTTCAGATGATAGGTAATCTGTATACTAACGGGCTATAAAAATCATATGCAGGTACTGTCGCGGAATGTACGGTACCTGCATTTTGTATATGAAATAATGTTGCAACTTAATCATTTTTTCGTTATCATGTGTTTTGAGACATATTATAACTTTGCACAAAGGAGGAGCTTATGCTTCAGGAAATTATTGACGTTCTGGCACAGTATACTGACGTGCCCTCTGAGCAGATTAACGAGACATCCAGTCTGATTGATGATCTTGAGCTTAATTCATTTGATGTAATGACAATTGTCGCTGATTTTGAAGAACAGTATGATATTCATATTCCGGATGAGCAGATCATGGAGTTCAAAACTGTGGCTGATATAGAAGAATATCTGGAGAAGAACAGATGAAACCATACGGACCGTATATACTGCCGCAGATCGGATCCCTGAGAGAAATGACAGACTTGCGGGTCAAAGACAATCCGGATGGTATTGCTTTCTTTTATACCGGAAATGACGGATCCATAGTTACCAAGACCTACAGACGATTCAGCAAAGATGTGAATGCTGTCGGAACATACCTTTATGCTCATAATTTCCGCGAAGGATCTCATATCGCGCTTCTCGGCGTCAACTCCTATGAGTGGCTGGTCACATTTTTTGCGATAGCCAACGGTGGAAATGTAGCTCTGCCTATGGATGCCAGACAGCCTATCGAGAATATCATCAAATTGTGCGCAAACGGCGACTGTGCCGCGCTTGCATACTCTGAGGAATTCGCAGCGGCCATCCCTGCATTCAGGAGCAATCTTTCCGATATTCCGGCCGCGGATGCGAGAGGATTCGTAGACCTGCCGTTTACCTCCTTTGACGAATGGGTCAGCGAAGGAGCAAAAATGATCGATGCAGGAGATACATCTTTCATCGATCATAAGATCAATGTGGATGATATGTGCGCTCTGGTATTCACGTCGGGCACGACAGGTATTCCAAAGGGCGTTATGTTGAGCCAGAAAAATATTGCGGCAAATATCAATCAGGCCTGCAAGAATTTTGTACTGGAAGGCAACGGCCTCTCACCGCTGCCTATGCATCATATGTTCGGCCTGATCGTCGGTCATCTGATGGTCTTCAACTATAACAAACCGTGTTACATTGTCAGAAATATCCGAAACCTTATGAAAGACATCCAGATTGCAAAGCCGGAGTGTCTCTTCGTGGTTCCGATGATCATCGAGACTTTTGCCAAGCAGTTCAAAGTCATGGCAAAGCGCACGGGCGGACAGCTTACACCGGAACAGGTGCAGGCCATGACCGGCGGAAATCTCAGGTTCATCATCTGCGGAGGTGCGTCTCTATCGGCAATGTATGTTAAGATGTTCAGACAGTTCGGCCTGGAGATTCTGAACGGATACGGTATTACCGAATGCTCACCTGTTCTCGCTGTGAACAGGAATGAAGATATGTGTGACGGCTCTGTGGGACCGGTCCTCTTCGGATGTGAGGTAAGGATATCCGATGAAGGTGAGATCCTTGCAAAAGGTGACAATGTCATGCTGGGCTATTACAGAAATCCGGAGGCAACTGCTGAGGCGCTGCAGGATGGTTGGTTCCACACGGGCGATCTCGGAAAAATCGAAGATCATTACCTGTTCATTACAGGAAGGACCAAGAACCTGATTATTACATCCAGCGGCGAGAATATTTCACCGGAAGAACTTGAGGAGAAAGTCCTCGCAGACCCGGCGGTCGCTGAGGCGATTGTATATGATGTTGACGATGTACTTGCTGTACAGATCTATCCGGAGAAGGAAGCGGGAGCGCCTGCCGAGTATTTCCAGGCTCTGCTCGATCGTATCAACAAGGGTGAGCCGGTCTACCGTCAGCTGAAGAAGCTAGTTCTCAGAGACGAACCTTTTATCAGAAATTCCACAGGGAAGATAATCCGGACGCAGATAAAGGGTGATATGTAATAATGAAATAAACGGAATTTTAAGAAGCTGTTCCCCGAAAGGGAGCAGCTTCTTTTAAATGTTACGAAAAAGTTACAAAAAACAAATTTATATGATTACTTTTTGTACTTTTTCGTTTATACTGTTATACGGGTGTACTATCGTTTTCGGTGACCCGGGAGTAAGATAAAACATTGGAAGAGGTGTTTCAGATATGGCAAATACACTTATACTCTACGACGGAAGACAAAGCTCAGCGGAGCGCGTTGCAAATGCAATCGGCTACATAATCGGAAATGTTAGAATCGCTGAGATTGGGGATTCACCTGACGACATAGCTGTCTATGACGGATTCTGTTTTATCTTTAATTTTTACGGAGCACTGACTGCGGGTAAGACGAAATCCTATCTGCTGAAGAATCGTGAAGGTCTGCGCGGAAAGCGGGTCGCATTTGTCGGCCTCGGCTTTTCCGATTCCGGTTACACAAAGTATGTCGTAGATATGGAGACTGCTGTCGGGGGAGATCTCTCGATCACCGGAATGTTCATCAAAGATGAGAGAACGACATCCGAAGTAGGATATCAGATCGCCAAAAAGCTTCGCGCACCGGTTTCAGTGATGCCTGCCGATATGCTGAGCCGTGAGGTTGATGGCTTCATCAGCCGTCACACGACTTTGGCTCTCGCGACCGGCGGCGGTGCAAGAATCAGGTGTACTCCTCTTGAATACCTGTATTTGGACGGGGTCTTCTACATTATATCCGAGGGAGGACTCAAGTTCAGCAATATCCAGGACAACAGTAATGTGTCCGTTTCTATTTTCGACGAGTATACAGACAGTACTCAGCCGCTGTCCGGTTTGCAGATGTACGGCGTAGCGGAGCAGGTAGCGTTCGGGAGCAGCGAATATTGGCAGATTCTGAATTTAAGAGGAGTAACGCCGGAAGTTTTGGAGGATCTGCCGGTCACTCTGTTCGTGCTGCGCATTGTTCCGATGACATATGAGTATCTGAATTCAACTTTTGCAAATGCAGGCTACGACGCCCGCCAGGTCCTTGACACCAGATTCAGGGCAGAGCGCTGGGAAATCAGCTATGCTTCGCTCCATGCCGCGGCAATGCGTGAACAGGAGAAGAAGGAGGCCGAGGAAGCACAGAGCAAGATCACTCCGAGAAGAGCAGCGATCGTTACGGAAAAGGCTGTTCAGAAAGAGCTGGCTCAGGAAATCAGGAATGTGCTGGATGAGAGTGCCCCCAGAAAGACGGCTGAGGATGAAGAACGCGAATATCAGGAGATGTCCGCTTTTATTGACGCACGGGAAAATTCAGTTTCGAAGGATGAGAAACCTGTTGAGACGGAAGAAGATCTCGGAGCAGCTGTCAGAAGAATGCTGCAGATGGAGAATACAGAAGATGTGGCAGCGGAATCCGGCGCTGAGATAGAAAAAATCGTGATTCCGGAAGAAGAGACTGATGCAGATACGGAAGAAGTCGTGATTTCGAAAGCAGCAGGTGCTGTGGAAGAGACGGCAGAAGATGTGGAAGCAGATGCTGGCGATAAATTAGAGGAAGGCGCTGCTGAGACAGAGGAAGCGGAGCTTCCGGAAGAAGAGGCTTACGCGGCTGCTGAGGCGGAAGAGCTTTCGGAAGAAGAGTCTGACACAGGTGCTGAGGAAGTGGAGCTTCCGGAAGAAAAGGCTGACTCGGCTGCTGAGGAGGAAGAGCTTCCAGAAGAAGAAGCTGACGCAGGTTCTGAGGAAGAAGAGCTTCCGGAAGAAGAAGTTGACGCAGCTGCTGAGGAGGAAGAGCTTTCGGAAGAAGAGTCTGACATAGGTGCTGAGGAAGAAGAGCTTCCGGAAGAAGAAGTTGACGCAGCTGCTGAGGAGGAAGAGCTTCCGGAAGAAGAGGCTGAGGTGGCTGCTGAGGAGGAAGAGCTTTCGGAAGAAGAGTCTGATGCAGGTGCTGAGGAGGAAGAGCTTCCGGAAGAAGAGTCTGACATAGGTGCTGAGGAAGAAGAGCTTCCGGAAGAAGAGACAGACACAGGTGCTGTGGAAGCCGAGATTTCGGAAGAAGCAGCAGAAGATGCGGAGGCGGAACCTGACGCTGAAGAAGCCGGGAATTCTGAGGAATCCGGCACTGCGGCAGAGGAATCGGCAATCGTGGATTTAGATGTCGTTGCTGCGCTTGTGAAAAATAAATTAGCGGAAAAGACATTCGAAGAAGATGCAGATCTGAGCGGACATGATGAAACAGAGGAGATACCGGACAGGTCTTCAGCACAGTCGGATGTGCCTGCGAAAGATATTGAGAAAACGGCCGGCACAGGTGAAATGACGGCTGAAGAACTTGCGGCGGAGATTGCTGCGTATGCTTCTCAGGACATGGTACTCATGGATGAGGAAGATGAGACGCTTAATGAAGAGTCAGCCGAAGAAGCAGTCGCAGAAACTGTTCCGGAAGAAGAAAACGATACAGATGAAACAACAGAGGATAGTGAGAACTCTGATGCCGTGACCGATCCTTTGCCGGAAGAAGCAGTTGCAGAAACCGTTTCGGAAGAAGAGCCCGAAGAAGCGGTTGAAGCCCCGGTCCTTCACGTAATTCCGGATAAAGCAGATGATGCTGTGGAAGCAGCGGAGGAAGAAGAAGGCGAAGGCTCTATTGCAGAGGCCGGAAAGGAAGAAACTGCCGAAACCTCTGCAGAAGATGTCCGGCCGATACTGTCAGAAGAAATCAGGGCAGCAATCAGAGAAATCGAGGGAGAGACAGAGGAATCTGACGAGCCGGAGAAGCCTGTCGACACTGTCCTGTATAACGGCGAGAGAAGCAGTTCAGGGAATCTGTACAGAAGCCGGCAGATCGGACGGGAGGATGATTTTTCTGACAACATACAAGTTCAGAATCGGAATCTCGGTGCAGAGATTCGGAAAATATTCCAGGGTGGAGGCCTCTCCTTTGCTGACCAGCTCGAGCTAAAGAAAGCTGAGGCTGACGGAATCGATCCGGATGAAATTGAAAAGCCAAAGAAGGTCCAAAAAGGGATTTTTGACGACGAATCCGAATACAGAAGGAGTGTACCGAAGACGACTTCCTTCATAGAAGAACAGGTTGAAGAAGAAAAGCCGGAAGAGGAGGAGAAGGAAACTTACACTCTTGAAGATCTCGAGAGAGATACCAGCTTTGAGAATGAAGCTGAGGCTGTTGTTGAAAAGAAAACCGAGAAAAGAAAATTCACGGACTTTTTCCGCACGCCGAAGAAGCAGTCGTTTGATGATGAGACATTTGCCGATGAATTCGACGATCTGGACGAGGAAGACGATGAATTAGAAGATATTGACGAACTTGAGGAAGAGCTTTCTGAAGAGGCCAGGATCGAAAAACCGAAGAAGAAAAAGCAGGGAGGCTTCTTCTCGACAGGGTTTGGACGCAGTATCGGACGATTCCTCGGAATCAATCCTGATATGGAAGATGAGGATGAGGAAGAAGATGAGGAAGACTTCGACGATATAGACGAGCTTGATGAAGATACGGAGGATGATTTCGACCTCGTTGAGGAAGATGATGATTCTGAGGAGAGCGAGCCCGACTGGATGACTCGACTGAGAGAAAGCCGTGAAGACGAGGATGTTGATGCAGATGACGCCGAACTCTATGGTCTGGATGATGAGGACGAAGACGAGGATATCGATGCAGACATCGCTAAACTGTACGGTCAGGATGACATGGACGAAGACGGGGACGATGCGGTCAACGTAACTTTAGACTCGCCGGAAGAAGAGAGTTCGGCCGATTATACAGAAGATCAGGCTACGTCGGTAGAAGCAGAGGTTCAGGAAGATTCAGGAGATGCTGACAGCTCGGATGAAGAAGATTCGGATGAGAGCGCTGAATATGCTGATGTTGCCGCTGAAGAACTGGACGCAATTTCTACTGCTCTTTTGAAGAATCTTGAGATCGTTGAGAAAGATGCTGCAAGCGAAGTGAATGAGCGGTCCCGCAAAGAAGAGGAGGAGTATGAGGATGACCTTGCGTCCGATGACGAAGCAGAGGACGAAGAATATGACGAGTTCGACTCCGATGACGAAGCAGAGGACGAATCATACGACGAGTTCGACTCCGATGACGAAGCAGAGGACGAATCATACGACGAGTTCGACTCCGATGACGAAGCAGAGGACGAATCATACGACGAGTCCGACTCCGATGAAGAGACAGAGGACGAATCGTACGGCGAGTATGACTCCGATGACGAAGCAGAGGGCGAAGAATATGACGAGCTTGATTCTGATGGCGCGGAGGACGAAGTGTACGACGAGCTCGACTCTTATGAAGTAAAAGACGCAGCGTTTGATGACATGTCGAACTTCGGTGATGAGACGGACGACGAACCGGATGAGTATGAATCATCCGGCAAAGCAGAAGAGGACACGACCGAATCCGAGGAGGATGCGGAAGATACTGCAGACGGGATTGTGTCTGCTGCAGATAAGTATGAGGATGAATTTGAGTTAGAGGATGTGCTTGGAGAAGAGATAGACACGGAGGCAGAAAAAGGCTCCGACTCTGAAACAAAACAGGATTCTTCTTCCGAAGACCGCAAGAACGATAAGAAAAAGAAGGAGAAAAAATCTCTGTTCGGCAGAAGAAAATCATATGAAGAGGACGATGAAGATTACGACGACCTCGATGATGACGATGATGATCTTGACGATGATGAAGAGGACGAACTCGAGGAACACTCCTTTATAACTAGCTTCTCCTTCATGCTTCGCTCTGCGATTGAAAGCATCCGGGGCGGTTCATCCGATAAATCAGAGAAACCGAAGAGGAAAAAGCAAAGGACCGAAGAAAGAGTTCGAGAGGACGACGAGGAGCTCATGGAGATGGAAGCATTCATATCCGGTCTCAGAGAGAAGGAGGATATGGAAGCTTCCAAAGAAGCAGATTCTCAGGAAGATGATACGGTAGAGCCTGATACCGAAGAGACAGCAGATGTATCTCAAGAGTACGCAGACGTGTCCGAGCCGGTCACACAGGAAGAACTGGAAGTCGAGGAGACGTCATCCGTAATTACAGAGTATTCGGATGAAACCGATACTCTTATGCAGGAAGAGTCTGAAGCGACGAAAACTCCGGTGATATCTGTAGAGTACGTGGATGAACCTGAGTCGCTTTTGCGGGACGAGTCGGAAACGGAGGACACTTCAACGGCATCTGAGCATGTAGCGATACCGGAAGCTCCTGTTGAGGAAGAGCCGGATAATGAATCGTATATCAATTATATTGATGATGATGATGACGAGCGTGAATATGAAGATGACGAGCTTGACTTCGCGGACGACGATGACTCGGATGTCATAATTCCGGGCTCCCGCAAAGATTCTGACTTCGGAATGGTCATCAGAGGCTTTGAAGATGACGAGAGCGAAGAACTTCCGGAGGAAGAGGATGAGGAAGAAGATACGGATGAGGATGAGGACTGGCAGTATGACTACCAGAGAATCCTTGAGAGAAGAAAAGCCGCAGCTTCCCGGGACGATGACCTGAGCGAAGATTCAGACGAGTATTCGTACGAAGAAGAGGACGAGGAATCGGACGAGTATTCGTATGAAGAAGAGGACGAGGAGTCGGACGAGTATTCGTACGAAGAAGAGGACGAGGAGTCGGACGGGTATTCGTACGAAGAAACGGATGACGAATCGGACGAGGACGATTATGAAGAGGCAGATGAAGACTCGGACGAGGATACGCTCGATACAGTGACAGGGGAATCGGAAGACTACTCATACGACGAAGAGGATGAAGAATCCGTCGGAGCTTCAGATGAGGAGACGGAACGTCCTATGACGCTGGAAGATCTGGAGAGGATGGAACAGGAACTCGATTCTGACGATTCTTATGAGGAATGGGAAGAACTCGATGATTCGTATGATGACGAATATGATGATGACTCGGACTATGAAGATGATGACGATGAGTGGGTCTACGAAGAGGATGACGACGTCGCGGATGCTTCCTTTGAAACTCTCTGATGACTTGTAACGGTAACGGGGTAAGAATTTGAAAAGGTTTATCACATCACTGACTCTCTGTGCCCTGGCTCTGGCTTTGAGGCTGGGCATGAGGGCGGTGCCGCAATTTGCAAATATCTATGCCGCACACTTGAATGCCTTCTGGGTGAATACACTCGGAAGGCTTTCTTCCTTATTCGGTTTTTCCGTGGTCGAGTTCCTGATTTATCTTCTGATCATACTGGCAGTCATACTGGTCGTTCGTGTGATCCGTGGCAACATCATACGCCTCGGAAACGGGAAGATCTACGGTAAAGACGAGCTGCTCCTTGCCATTGTGCTCGCCTCGGTGATCTTTTTCCTGTTCGAGTGCAATCAGGATATGTACTTTTATCGGACGACGTTCTCGAAGACCTATGGAATCGGACAGGGCAGCTATACGACAGATGAACTTGAGACAGTCTGCAGGATGCTTGCGGAAAATGTCAATGCTCTCAGCACCGAGGTCACTCGGAACGAGGACGGGCTCATGCAGTGTGACGCGGATATCAGGAACCGGACGAGGCTGGCCATGACAGCACTCGGTGAAAAGTATCCCTATCTCGGCGGCTGGTTCCCGAAAGCGAAGCCTGTAACCGTGTCGGAACTGCTGTCCTATTCGAACATGACAGGAATATATTCGGCATACACGATTGAAGCAAACTACAACACGGATATGACTCCTTACAACATACCTTACACTATGTGCCATGAGCTGTCTCATCTGAAAGGCGTCATGCAGGAGAATCAGGCAAATTTCTGCGCCTATCTCGCATGCACGAACGCGGAGGATCCTGACATTCTGTACAGCGGATATCTTATGGCGTGGGTATATTGCGGAAATGAGTTGTATAGAAGGGATTACGACAGGTGGAAGGAAATATCCGGAACACTTGAACACAATTGCAACATTGACCTGAGTGATAACAACGCATTCTGGGCAAAGCATGAAGGAAAAGTGTCGGAGGCTACGGAGAGTTTTAACGACTCGTGGCTTAAGGCGCACGGGCAGACTGATGGGACTTTGTCCTACGATAAGGTAGTCGATCTGATTATCTCCTATGAGAGTATGAAGGCTGTGAACACCGGGTGAGATTGTACTCACGATGAAGCCGGATTTCACTTTGCGCGCGTATCATAGACTTTTGTCACGAGTATTGCGCGATGAAGAATAAAACACTTAATAT
The DNA here is from genome assembly GCA_902776305.1 of uncultured Lachnospiraceae bacterium. Lineage (GTDB taxonomy): Bacteria > Bacillota > Clostridia > Lachnospirales > Lachnospiraceae > Chordicoccus. Next base: position 23,253 of record CACYPS010000016.1, read on the forward strand.
TCACAGATATCGTAGATAATGACCATACCTGACAGGTTATATCTATATACACGAAAGGAAGGCATGTCTATGTCGAAGACAATTGGTATAGATCTCGGAACAACGAACAGCTGTGTCGCAGTTATGGAGGCGGACAGGGCAACGGTCATCGCCAACAAGGAGGGTGCGAGAACCACTCCGTCCGTTGTGGCTTTCACGAAAGACGGGAAGCGGCTCGTCGGCGAGCTTGCAAGAAGACAGGCAGCCGTCAATGCGGACAGGACAATTTCATCCATCAAGAGGGAGATGGGGACGAACTGGAGAAGGAATATTGACGGGAAATCCATGACCCCGCAGGAGATATCCGCGATGATTCTTATGAAGCTTAAGAAGGATGCGGAGGATTATATCGGCGCACCGGTAACGGATGCGGTCATCACAGTCCCGGCTTATTTCAATGACGCGCAGCGGCAGGCGACGAAGGACGCCGGCAGGATAGCCGGTCTCAATGTCAGAAGAATTATCAATGAGCCGACAGCCGCAGCGCTCGCATATGGCCTTGATCACGGTGAGACACAGACGGTACTGGTCTTCGACCTGGGAGGCGGAACATTTGACGTATCAATTATCCGCATAGGCGATAATGTCATCGAAGTTCTTGCGACTGCCGGGGATAACAGGCTCGGAGGAAATGACTGGGACGAGAGACTGCGCAACTTCATGGTAAATGATTTCCGCAATCAGACGGGTATCAGTCTCGAGAAAGATAATACAGCCATGCAGCGTGTTACCGAGGAGGCGGAAAAGTGTAAGAAAGCGCTTTCCACTGCCGCATCGTATACGGTGAATCTTCCGTTTCTGACTATGAAGAACGGTGAACCCGTTCATATGGATATGACGATTTTGCGCGACACATTTAATCGCCTTACGATGGACCTTGTGAATCGTTGCGAGACGCCTGTTCGAAACGCTCTGTCCGATGCGCATCTGACTCCCGCACAGATCGATAAGGTCCTTCTTGTAGGCGGTTCGACACGCATGCCAGCAGTTGCGGACAAAGTGCGCATACTGATGGGAAAGGAGCCGAGCCGAAATATCAATCCGGATGAGTGCGTGGCAATGGGCGCCGCGATTCAGGGAGGAAAGCTCGGGGCAGAAGTGTCAAGGTCTTCTCAGGCTGCCGCCATTGTGCTGATGGACGTTACGCCTCTTTCGCTTTCCATTGAGACGGTAGGCGGAGTAGCCAGCCGGCTGATCGAGAGGAATTCAACGATTCCCACAAGGCACAGTCAGATCTTTACGACTGCCGCTCCGTTCCAGAGCGCGGTCGACATTAAGGTCTATCAGGGAGAGAGAAGATTCTGCAGAGACAACAAACTGCTCGGCAGCTTCCGCCTGAACGGTATACGACGGGCGCCGGCGGGGGTACCTCAGATCGAGGTGACATTTGATATAGATGCGAACGGTATCGTTCAGGTCTCCGCCAAGGACCTTGGCACCGGAAAACAGCAGGCGATCACCATCACGTCGAGTTCCAACATGACGGAGGAGGAGATCCGCAGAGCGCGTGAGGACGCGCTGCGCTACGAGAGCGAGGATGCCAGAAGGCAGGAACTGGTGAATATCCGAAATCAGGCGGAGAGCTATGCGTATGCAGTGCAGGCGGAGCTTGAGAATCGCAAAAATACCATGGATAAACGGCAGTACAGGGATATCAGGGCGCAGCTTGGCAACCTGCAGAAGCAGATCGCGAAGACGAATCCGGACAGAATCACCGAGCGCGAAGCCGGTGAGATCCGTGAGGCGAGAGAGCAGCTTGAGAGGATGCTCGGATATGGAGGATACCGCTGACAGGACATAATTAGGGGGCTGTCGCATCAGGCAGTGTCGCCGCAGTATATTGCAGACATTTGCATATGACGTCTGTAATACATTGTGACTTCACGCTTTATGCGACAGCCCCCTTGAACTTTATCTGGGTATTCCTATCAACAAAAATTGTGAATGCTTAAAGTCGAAGAACAAACCTGTCTCTGAAGCCGGATATGAAACAGCAGTTTGCTTAAAGAAGTATCACGTTCTTCTCAGCGCACGCTTTCTTCATCTCTTCCGGCCAGATCGAAGCCTGGACTTCGCCGATATGCACGCGGCCGAGCAGCAGCATGCACAGACGCGACTGGCCGATACCTCCGCCGATTGAGTACGGCAGTTCGCCGTTCAGGAGCATCTTGTGATACGGAAGCTTCTTTCTGTACTGGCAGTTGGCCTGCTCGAGCTGAGCCAGCATGGACTCCTCGCTGACGCGGATTCCCATGGAGGAAATTTCAAGTGCGCAGTCGAGCGGCTCGAACCAGAAGATAATGTCGCCGTTCAGGTTCCAGTCATCATAGTCCGGCGCACGTCCGTCGTGCGGTTCCCCGTCGGCCAGCGGCCAGCCTATTTTCTCGATGAACACGGCACCTTTCTCCTTGGTGATAAGGTTCTCACGTTCTTTGCGTGTTTTGTCCGGCCATCTCTCTTCCAGCTCCTGTGTGGTCACAAAGGCAATTTCATTAGGAAGGTGATAAACGGCATCGGGCCATTTGTACCAGACTTCATGCTCCATATGCTTGATGATCTTAAAGATGTTACTGACGATCGAGTGCAGTACCTGCGGTGTTCGGTCTGCCTTGCGGATGACCATTTCCCAATCCCACTGGTCAACGTAGCAGGAATGAAGGTTATCGAGATCCTCGTCTCTTCGAATCGCGTTCATGTTAGTGTAAAGACCTTCGCCCGGCTCGAATCCGTATTTCTTGAGCGCAAATCTCTTCCATTTTGCAAGAGACTGGACGACTTCATAGGTCTGTCCCGGGACGGACTTGATATCGAACTGAACAGGACGTTCCACGCCGTTTAAGTTATCATTCAAACCGGAGGCCTGATCGACGAAAAGAGGAGCGGAGATGCGCTCAAGATTCATTTCGCGGCCGAATTCTTTCTGAAAAGTATCGCGTATGAATTTGATGGCGTTCTGCGTGTCGCGAACGGTCATGTGCGGGTCGTAACCCTCTGGAAGAACTAAGCTCATTGTAAAACCCCCTTCAACATAGCTCATAAGTATTGACACTGACTTCAAGTCTCGTATGCTTTTTCGGCGCGGGACTTATATCGGCGTCAGTTTAGATAAAAAACGCACACCAGAAATCCCCTCTATGTCCGGCGCCGTTGCCGGGAACATAGGACGATATCTGTGTGCTTTCTATCAATAGAAACAATAATACACCGACTGCGGGATTCGCGCAAGAAAAAAAGTAGTAAATTCGTGATCGCGCGGTTTTGCAGGCGAGGAAATTCTTTAACATCTGTTAATGAATTAAGTGATGCATATTATATTTAATCATGCTAATATTATCTCAGCGGGAGATAAATCTCCCGCTGAGATAATCGCTCCGCGGGGATGCGCAGGGATTCGGATTGGAATAATGTCAGCTGACGCTGACCCGAATCCCGCGCCAAGTCTCATGAGCGAGACTTGATTTTAGCGGGAGATAAATCTACCACTAAGTTCAACACTGCGACAGGATGCGCAGGAATTTCACGAGAGGTGACTAAATATGAAACAGGAAAGTGCCAACAGGGGCGTGCTGACCACGCTCATGGGGGAGCTCAAAGAGTTCAAAACGGCGTCTGTGCTGACACCTGTCAGCATGATCGGCGAAGTCGTCGTAGAGACCATGATCCCCCTTCTTATGGCGTCAATCGTCGACAACGGTGTGAACAAAGGAGACATGAATCACATAATCCTGATCGGACTCGCAATGCTCGGCCTTGCTATTGCCGGCCTTGTTTTCGGTGCGATGGGAGGATGGTTCGGAGCGCAGGCGTCAACCGGATTTGCAAGAAATCTCAGAAAAGCCATGTTTTCCAATATCCAGACATTTTCATTTTCAAATATCGACAAGTTCTCGACATCCGGACTCGTCACCCGTCTTACCACCGACGTAACGAATATCCAGAATGCTTATCAGATGATGCTCCGCATGGCGATCAGAGCACCGTTCTCCATGATTGTCGCGATGGTCATGGCTTTTATAATAAACAGACGAATCGCTTCCATTTATTTGATCGCTGTCATAGCACTCGGAATCGTGCTCATTTTAATAATGCAGAGAGCGACAAAGTATTTCCAGATGGTATTTAAAAAGTATGACGCAATGAACGAAAGTGTTCAGGAAAACGTCAGCGCCATCCGTGTAGTCAAAGCCTATGTACGTGAGGAATATGAGAATGACAAGTTCGCAAAGGCCGCGGCAAATGTCTACAATCTGTTCATCAAGGCTGAGAACAATGTCATCATCAATATGCCGATCATGATGGGAACGGTCTACACGGTCATACTCACGATCTCCTGGCTCGGAGCACATATGATCGTTCAGAACGAGCTGACGACCGGCGAACTCATGTCTCTGCTGGCATACTGCATGAATATCCTCATGTCCCTCATGATGCTGGCTATGATTTTCGTTATGATAACCATGTCGACGGCCTCCGCACAGAGAATCGCCGAAGTTATTAACGAGAAGCCGGATATCACGAACGGGGAAAATCCGGTTATGGAGATTGCCGACGGATCGGTCGATTTCAATCATGTGAACTTCTCCTACAGGCAGGGAGACGGCGATTGGGTCCTGAAAGACATTGACCTCCACATAAAATCCGGCGAGACGATCGGCGTCATCGGCGGAACGGGTTCTGCCAAGACGTCACTGGTCAACCTGATTTCCCGTCTGTACGATGTGCAGGAAGGTTCCGTCTGTGTCGGCGGAAAAGATGTGCGGGATTATGATCTCGTTACGCTTCGCGACCAGGTATCGGTCGTTCTTCAGAAAAATGTGCTTTTCTCCGGATCCATCATCGACAACCTGCGCTGGGGAAATCCCGATGCGACGGAGGAGGAATGCATCGAAGCATGCCGGATGGCGTGTGCCGATGAGTTCATAGAAAAGATGCCGGACCGCTATAATACATGGATCGAGCAGGGCGGCACGAACGTCTCCGGCGGACAGCGCCAGAGACTTTGCATCGCCAGAGCCCTGATCAAGAAGCCTAAGGTCCTGATTCTCGATGACTCCACATCGGCGGTCGATACGGCGACGGATGCGAAGATCCGCAAGGCGATGAAAGAATTCATCCCCGGCACGACGAAGTTTATTATCGCCCAGAGAATTTCCTCCGTTGACAGTGCTGACCGGGTCATCGTAATGCATGAGGGAACCGTATCCGGATTTGACACACCGGAGAATCTTCTTAAGACAAATGATATCTACCGCGAAGTTTATGAGACACAGACAGCCGGAGGCGGTGATTTCGATATGAAAGGAGGTGCTCACTGATGGCAAATGAGAAAAAGAATTCAGACGCGGAAATGAGCGCCGAAGAGCTTGAGAAGGCAAGAAAGAGCGGTGGCGGCGGAAATCAGCGCCAGATGCGCGGCGTAAAAGTGAAGGTCGACAATGCGCCGGCTATCTTCAGGCGTCTGATGGGTTATGTCCTTTCGAGATATAAGTTCCAGATCATTCTTGTGGTGATCTGCATATTTGTCTCGGTTCTCGCGAATGTTCAGGGAACAATGTTCATCCAGACTCTCATCGACGGCTATATCACGCCGATGATCCAATCAGGAAGCACAGACTTCGGACCGCTTGCCGCGGCGATCTTCAGGGTCGCACTGTTCTATGCGATCGGCGTCACGGCGTCGTTCGTGCATCAGAAGACCATGGTGTATGTATCCCAGGGAACGATGCGCGACCTTCGTATGGAAATGTTCGAGCATATGGAGAGTCTTCCGATCCGCTACTTTGACAGACACAGCCACGGAGACATTATGTCTCTTTACACGAACGATATCGATACTCTGCGGCAGATGGTCAGCCAGAGTATGCCGCAGTTCCTGAACAGTCTGATCACGATCGTCTCGGTTCTGGTATCCATGATCATTCTGAGCGTACCGCTCACGGTCGTGACCCTGGTCATGGTAGGTTTTACACTTTTTGTCAGCGGAAAAATTGCCGGACAGTCGGGCAGATATTTTGTGAAACAGCAGCGGGATATCGGTAAAGTCAACGGTTATATTGAGGAGATGGTGTCCGGTCAGAAGGTCATAAAAGTCTTCAACCACGAGGATGAAGCTATTGAGGAATTCAATGCTTTGAACGATCAGCTCTTTGACAGTGCGAACAAAGCTAACCGTTTCGCAAATATTCTCGCGCCGATCAATGCTCAGCTGGGCAATCTCAGCTACGTCATCTGTGCGGTAGCCGGCGGCGCGCTTGCGATTTACGGTGGCGGAAGTTTTACGGTCGGCAAGCTTGCTTCCTTTCTTACCTTTAATAAGAGCTTTTCCATGCCGATCAACCAGATTTCTCAGCAGCTGAACGCGGTCGTCATGGCACTTGCCGGCGCGGATCGTATCTTCAGACTTCTCGATGAGAAGCCGGAGTATGATGAGGGCTATGTCATGCTGGTGAACGCGATCGTCGATGAGGACGGAAATATTACCGAGACGAAAGAACATACGGGACGATGGGCGTGGAAGCATTTCCACAAAGCGGAAGGCACCACGACCTATAAGCTTCAGGAGGGAGACATCGTCATGGACGGCGTGGATTTCGGTTATGACGACGATAAGATGGTCCTCCACGATATCAAGCTTTATGCGAAGCCGGGACAGAAAATTGCATTTGTCGGATCCACCGGTGCCGGCAAGACGACTATCACCAACCTGATCAATCGCTTCTATGATATTCAGGACGGTAAGATCCGCTATGATGCGATCAACATAAATAAGATCAAAAAGCCGGACCTCCGCAGATCTCTCGGTATCGTTCTGCAGGATACGCACCTCTTTACTGATACAGTCATGGAGAATATCCGCTATGGCAAGCTTGATGCTACGGACGAGGAGGTTTACGCGGCGGCAAGACTTGCGAACGCGGACGGTTTCATCAGACGTCTGCCGCAGGGATACAACACCATGCTGCACGGAGACGGCGCCAACCTTTCCCAGGGCCAGCGTCAGCTTCTTGCAATAGCCCGCGCGGCTATCGCGGATCCGCCTGTCCTCATTCTGGATGAGGCGACGTCATCGATCGACTCCCGAACGGAGCGTATCGTTCAGGATGGCATGGATAAACTGATGAAGGGAAGAACGTCGTTCATCATTGCGCACAGATTATCGACGGTCAAGAATTCGGATTGCATCATGGTTCTTGAGCAGGGCAGGATCATTGAGCGAGGTACACACGACGATCTGTTAGCTCAGAAGGGCAAGTATTATCAGCTGTACACAGGTATGGCGGTGAGTTCGTAACCCGACGTAGTGCTCACAGGCACGCAGCTTCATTCTTATATGCGAGCCGTGAGACGGGGAAATTCCGTTATGAATGGGGCTGTCGCATTAAGGCGCGCCACTATATATGGCAGATGTTATTTGCAAATGTCAGCCATATACAGTGGAGACACCGTCTAATGCGACAGCCCCTTGTATTTTCACTTTATTGTGCGATCATTCACGCCTTGAAGAATAAAAACTTTAGCTGTTTGCAGACCGCATATGAAGGCGGATTCGCGGCGCGTAAGTCGCGGCAAGAACGACGATGCGTTCTTGAACTGACCTCTATCGGTAAGAAGAAAAAATCAGAAAAAAACTGCCGCATCATAAGATGCGGCAGTTTTACTATGGAAGGTACAGGGCTCGAACCTGCGACCTTTCACACGTCAAGCGAATGCTCTCCCAGCTGAGCTAACCTTCCATATCATGATTGCCTTGACGTGCAACAAAGTGGATTATAGCAGAAGACGAGGTGTTTGGCAAGAGGTTTCTGAAACAAAATGAGGAATAACGGGAGGAGAAGATTAAATTTTAAGAAAAAATCAGAACACAGTTGAAATCGGAAAAAATAAGAATATAATGCATCTTGATAAGTATCGAATTCGAAGGAGAGAAAGAGAGTACACATGAGCGTACCTTCAATCGTCGCAATCGTCATTATCGCCCTGGCTGCGTTGTGCATCCTGGCTATGCGGCCATACAACGCGCGTAAGGATCGCATGGCAGTCTTTGCCGAACAGTACATAGCACACAGGGGCCTGCATGATAATAAGTCCGAAGCACCTGAGAACTCCATGGCAGCCTATGAGAAAGCAGTCGCGGAGGGATACGGGATCGAACTTGATGTGCGAATGACCAATGACTGCCAGATCGTATGCTTTCATGATCCCAATTTGATGCGCGCGACCCACACACTGGGGAGTGTGGAGGAGACAAATCTTGGCGAACTTCTGAAGCTCAAGCTCTTTGACTCCGAAGAACATATACCGATCTTCTGGGAGGTTCTCCACAACATCGACGGGCAGGTCCCGCTGATTGTTGAAATCAAAGCAGAGAGAGGTGCGGACATCGACCAGCTGTGCAAAGAAGTCGTATTCTGCCTCGACGGATATGAGGGCGTGACATGTATTGAGTCCTTCCATCCCGGGGTTGTGCACTGGTTCAAGAAGAATCATCCGTCCTATCTCAGGGGACAGCTCTCGACGAAGTTCGTAGATGAGGGATTTTGGAGCATTTTCCTTACGATTTGTTTCTTCAACTTCCTGACGAAGCCGGACTTTATTTCCTACGATATTCAATACATGCATTCGATTCCTTATTATATCCTGCACTCTCTTTGGCAGGCGACCGGTGTAGCCTGGACCTGCAAGAGCGAGGATGACCTCGATGACGCGAGAGGAATGTTCGATGTGTTCATATTTGACAGCTTTGTCCCCGGGACGAGGGCTGCCGAGACGCTGGAGGTCAGAAAAGCTGCCGCAAAAGGGGTTGTGAGAGAAGGTGTCGTGAGGAAGCACGCTTATGTGAGCGGGCGCGTACAGGGAGTCGGCTTCCGCTACCATGCAACATACATAGCCTCAAGGATCGGAGTTTCCGGATGGGTCAGGAACCTGTATGACGGACGAGTCGAGATGGAAGTACAGGGAACTCCGGAGGAAATCGATGCTCTATTTGAGGGGCTCAGAAAAACGAAATACATTTCGATTACGGAACTTGAGATGAGTGACATTCCGGTGGATCCGAAATCATATGAAATGAAGGTAAAATACTGATCAGGATGTATCGTCAGACGGTCAGGGACTCAGCTTTTCCGTTACTCATTGAAAACTCAGCCGCAACATTAAGACATTATAGAAGGATTGACTAAAATCCAGTCGGAGGGTTCTAACAGATGAAATTATTTAGAGAGAGTGTGTTCGGGAGCAGGGCATGGGCATTTGTCAAAGAGCAGAATGTTCCGCATATGTTTCCTTTTATGCTCTATCTGATCGGTTATATGTTGGTTTTTCGTTATCTGGAGACAGCACCGCGTATGGGATATGTGGATGTGAGTTCGAATCTTGATTCGCTTATTCCGTTTTGTGAAATCTTTATCGTGCCTTATATTTCCTGGTTCCTGTTCCAGGCAATATGGGTCGTGCTTGTGTTCATAATTGATCGAAAAACCTATGACCAGCTCACAACGATGCTCATGGTCGGTATGACGGTTTTCCTTGTCGTATCGATCCTTGTGCCGACGAGACTGAGCCTGCGTCCGTATTTTATTCCGAGAAACAATATTTTTGTAAAATGGTGCCTGCTCCTCTGGAAAGTCGATACGCCGACAAATGTCTGGCCGAGTATCCATGTTTTCAATACAACGGCTCTCATGATGACATTGTTTACTTCGGAAAACGCCATCCTGAAAAAGAAGAGCGTACAGATTCCGGTTGTGTTCTGGTGCGTGATGATCATCCTGTCCACGATGTTCCTGAAACAGCATTCAATCGGCGATGTTTTATCGGCGCTTGTGCTGAACGGAATCTCATATACAGCTATTTATCAGGCGGGCATGTCTTTCCGCTTCGAAGAGTGGGACAGAAGATGGGCTAAGAACCTGTCGAAGCTTTGAATTCTTTTAAAAATAATAAATGACACAAAAAAGAGCAGCTGCATGAGCTGCTCTTCTTCTATGGACGATGCAGGGCTCGAACCTGTAACCCCTCACACGTGAAGCGAGTGCTCTCCCATTGAGCTAATCGTCCGTTTGTACGTCAGATATTATAGCACCGACAAAATGACCGCGCAAGGGGAAAGATGTAAAAAGGATATAGCGGATACGGCAAGCATAGTGTATGATAGGAAAGAACGGAGACTCCCGGTGCAGGAAGCGTTGTCTGTTTAAGGAATGAGCGAAGCCCCCGGTGCAGGAAGCGCTGTCTGTATAAGGGAAAACGGAAGCCTTCGGGCGCAGGGCATACCGCCACTGCGGAAGATAAGATGTAAAACGACAAAAGATTTAGGTCAGGAGGACATTATGAAAGTCGGATTTGGAAGCGACCATGCAGGCGTTGAACTCAAACTCACACTTATGGAGTATTTAAAAGAAAAAGGCTATGAGTGCGTCGACTATGGTAACTACGATGCCAATGACAGGAATGATGATTATCCGGTATACGGACGCAAAACTGCTGAAGCTGTCATGAGAGGCGAGGTCGACAAGGGCGTCGTGATCTGCGGTACCGGCGTGGGCATCTCCCTTGCAGCCAATAAGGTCCCGGGAATCCGCTGCTGCGTATGCTCCGAGCCGTATTCGGCCAGAATGTCTGTTGAGCACAACAATGCCAATATGCTTTCCATGGGTGCCCGCGTAATCGGACGCGAACTTGCAAAGACGATCGTAGATGCGTTCTTTGGCGCTACTTTCGAAGGCGGCCGTCATGCAAGAAGAGTTGAGATGATCACGGATATCGAGGAGACATACAGCAAAAATCCGGTCGACTGATCATGCACGAAGCGCAGCTGTAAATAGAAAGAATATTTAGACAATCAAAACCGGGCAATGTAGCATTAAAGGTAGTTCAATATATGGCCGGATACAGATCTCTGTCCACAATATGTTGGAATATGCCGATGAAGCTTCCTGCCCGGATTTCATTTGTTTGGAGATTCCTGCTCACAATTGGTGATTTTTAACAAATGATCGCTCCGAAAGACCTCATTCATGGTCTATATCGGTGAAAAATTCGGATTTGCAATATAAAATCGCAAAAATTTTAACAAATCCGTAACAAATGGCACCGGTAACCTTGCATTTTCACCTCGAACATGGTATAGTAGCAGTCGGTGGGTAAATAAATAATTAATGTTTGTAACCGACTTGTAACAAATTTGAAAGTATTCGAGGTAAATGTATGAAGAGAAAGTTACTCAGTATACTGTTTGCATTGGTGATCACGATCACGTCGGTGGCTCCGGCCTATGCTGATGAGGAAGAGGATCTCAGAGATGCGAAGGCATACGCAGAGGAACAGTTATACGACACACAATGCGCCTTAGAAGAACTCTCTATGAGACAACTGGAGGTTCAGTCACAGATAGACGATATTAATAAGGACATCGTCGATCTTATTATCCAGATTGACCAGACTAAGATGGATATCGAGACGACTCAGGGTTGGATCGATGAGACTACAGGCCAGATCGAAAACACACAGAAAGATATCACGGCTTCCGAGAAAAAGCTGAAAGCTGTTGAGAAACAGCGGGATAAGCAGTATCAGGATATGAAGAAGCGTATCCAGTACATTTATGAGAACGGCGGTTCCGTTGCATGGGCAACAGCAGTTCTCGCATCAAAGGATTTTGCTTCCTTCATGAATAAGTCCGAGTACGCATCAGAGTTGCATGATGCGGACAGAGCTGCACTTCAGAAATATGTAAGCACACTCGATGAAGTCGAGACCATCAAGGCTACACTTGAGAGCCAGAAGATACAGCAGGAAGCTCAGAAAGCAGACCTGGAAGGCCAGAAGAATTGCCTTCAGATTCAGCAGGCTTCTCTTGAGGAGCAGAATAATGAGCTGAATGCACAGCTTGAAGACAGAAAAGCAGCTGACGCATATTATGATTATCAGATCGATGTCTGCTATGAGCAGGCCGATCAGATCGAAGAGCTGATCTGGGAGATGGACGAACGTCTCGAAGAGATCGAAGAAGAGAAACGCGCTATCGCAGCAGCCGAGGCAGCAGCAGCGGCAGCTGAGGAAGAGGCGAGAAGAGCTATGGAAGAAGCTCAGGCTCAGGCAGAAGCGGCAGCAGCCGAGGCAGCTCAGCAGCAGGCAGCAGCCGAGGCAGCTCAGCAGGCAGCTCTCGATGCACAGAGTCAGGCTCAGGCTCAGGCAGAAGCGGCAGCGGCAGAAGCACAGGCTCAGGCTCAGGCAGCGCAGGATGCTCAGCAGGCAGCAGCCGATGAAGCTGCGGCAGCAGCAGCGCAGGCCCAGGCTGAAGCAGAGGCGGCTCAGCAGGCAGCGGCGGAAGCAGCAGCCCAGGCAGCGGCAGAAGCTCAGGCTCAGGCTCAGGCAGTGGCGGAAGCACAGGCTCAGGCAGAGCAGGCATCTGCAGCGGCAGCTCAGATCCAGGAAGCGCTTGATTCCGGCAACTCAATCGTCGATTATGCGAACCAGTTCGTAGGAAATCCGTATGTATGGGGCGGAAATTCTCTGACCAACGGTATCGACTGCTCACACTTTGTATGGCAGGTTCTTCAGAATACCGGTAACTACAGCGGTGATTACAGAACATCCGGTGAATGGGCATCCGCAGGTGAGCCCGTATCAAGTCTCGATGAGGCTCAGGCAGGCGACGTTATCGTCTACTCCGGACATGTAGCTCTCTATGACGGTAACGGCGGAATCGTCGAAGCCAAGGGTTCGGCATACGGCATCACTCATGATCGTGCGGCTGACTGCAAGTCGATCGTAGCGATCAGAAGATTCACATAATAATAAGGTAAACGAAGAGGATGTGCGAGGCACATCCTCTTTTTTCTTTTTAAGTCATACTTGCCATTTTAGAGGAATGAGGGTATCATAAGACTGAATATTAATAATTAGGTTCGTGCAGTATAAACTTTATCTGTATGAGGATGTGGTTGGAAAGCGGAGAACAGCTCCGCTATTTGCACGTGAGGAAGCATAAATGACCAGAAAAGAGTTATTAGAAAAAAGAAAACGAAAAAAACGTATCGCGAAGATCAAGAAGATTGCGATCATCGCAGGAGGCGTTCTTCTCCTGCTGTTCCTTTTCTTCATAGTACGCAATCTGTCAGGCCACAGAGTGAAAAAAGCAAAGAAGGATCCTCAGACATATTCGGATGATACCGCTGTGAAGCAGACGATATCCGATACGACAAACGCCAATGTCGGATGGAATGTCGACGATACCGGCTGGTGGTACATGAACAGCGACAGCACACAGTTCGTGAGCGGTTGGAAGACGATCGAAGGCCAGCGCTATTACTTCCGTGATAACGGTTACCTTGCGACAGGCTGGGTCAACACCGGTGAGGGTGCAGACATCTACTTCGACGCCAGCGGCGTCCCGGATCCGACTGCAAAACAGAAACTGTGCGCGATCACATACGATGACGGTCCTTCTCAGAATACAGATATGATTCTGGATACACTGGAACAGTACGACGCCAAAGCGACATTCTTCGTCGTCGGTACACAGGCTGACTACTACAGAGATGAGCTTCGACGCGAGTATGAGATGGGAATGGAGATCGGAAGTCATACGTACGAGCATCCGATTCTTTCCTTCATTTCCGCAGAGGAAATCGAAGAGACTATGTCAAAGAATGACAATCTGATCAACGAGCTGATCGGATTCACCCCGGAAATCATGAGACCGACCGGTGGCGGAGTTAATGATACGGTGAGGGCGACAGTCACAAAGCCGATGATCCAGTGGGATGTTGACACACTTGACTGGGAGACAAAGAATCCGGAACAGACCATTGCGACCTCACTCGAGGAAGTTCAGGACGGTTCGGTCATCCTGATGCATGACCTGTACGAAGCTACGGCAATCGCATCCCAGACACTTATACCGTCACTTCAGGCTCAGGGTTACAAGCTTGTGACGATTTCGGAGCTTGCTACACAGTACGGATACACACTCGAGCCCGGCGTCGAGTACTACGATTTCTATCCGAAGAATTCTCCGGATCCGGAAATCAAGGCAAAATATGCGTCAGGGAGCTGACACAGAAACTAAAGAATAAGGCGGGAGCTGCTGCATGATTGCGGCAGCTCTTCTTTTATTAGAGATAACTGCTTTCCGAAAAAACTGTACGTGCGGATGCGACTTGTGCGCAGAAGCAGATGCATCCTTACTTTCTTAAGAGTCTGAAAACCCGTTCACTTTCGTGTTTACATGTCTCGGGAAAAATGCTATATTTTCTAATTGTGTAATTATGATATTTTTTAGCGACCGCCGCTTCATGTGCGGAGCGGAAAGAAAAGCACAGTAAGAGCTTAAGAGGTTATTCGATGAGTGTAATGAAAAGAGAAGACGTTCGCAATGTAGCTATTATTGCCCATGTAGACCATGGCAAGACCACCCTTGTAGACGGCATGCTCCGTCAGAGCGGCGTATTTCGTGAAAATCAGGAAGTGCGTGAGCGTGTCATGGACTCCGGCGCGATCGAGCGGGAGAGAGGAATCACTATCCTTTCCAAGAATACAGCTATTTCGTATAACGGCGTGAAAATCAACATCGTAGACACGCCGGGCCATGCTGATTTCGGTGGAGAAGTCGAGCGTGTTCTTAAAATGGTCAACGGCGTTATCCTTCTGGTGGATGCATTTGAAGGAACAATGCCGCAGACAAAATTTGTATTGAAAAAGGCACTTGCGCTGGATCTGCCGGTCATTGTCTGCATCAACAAAATCGACCGTGCGGAAGCCCGCCCCGAGGAAGTCGTAGACGAAGTCCTTGAACTTCTGATGGATCTCGACGCGTCCGATGAACAGCTGGAATGTCCGTTCCTGTTTGCGTCAGCCCGCGAGGGTACATGTGTGCGCGACGTGGACGATGAAGCGGTCGATCTGAAACCGCTCTTCGAGACGATCATCGATTATATACCGGCGCCGGAAGGCGATCCGGAGAAGGGCACCCAGATCCTGATTTCTACTATTGATTATAATGAATATGTAGGAAGAATCGGTATCGGTAAAGTCGACAACGGTTCCATTGCTGTCGGACAGGAAATTGTGCGGGTTAATTATCACGATCCTGCTATCCATGAGAAGACCAGGATCACCAAGCTTTACGAATTCGACGGTCTGAGCAAAGTGGATGTGCAGAAGGCGGAAATCGGTTCGATCGTAGCTATCTCCGGTATCGGTGACCTCCAGATCGGCGATACGATCTGCAAAATAGGTGAGGAAGACCCGATTCCATTCCAGAAAATATCCGAGCCGACGATCTCCATGCACTTTATCGTTAACGACAGCCCGTTTGCGGGACGTGAAGGAACGTACTGCACATCGAGACAGATCAGAGAAAGACTTCTGCGCGAGCTTAACACGGACGTATCTCTCCGTGTAGAGGATACCGACAATACGGATACATTCCGCGTTTCCGGAAGAGGAGAGCTGCACCTGTCCGTCCTGATTGAGACGATGCGCCGCGAAGGCTATGAGTTCGCTGTCTCGAAGGCGGAAGTCATTTACAGACAGGATGAACAGGGACACAAGCTTGAGCCGATGGAAATCTGCTACGTTGATGTAGCATCCGATTTTTCCGGCACTGTGATCAGTATGCTGTCCGAGAGAAAGGGCGAACTTCGCGGTATGTCCACACTCTCTGACGGTTCTGTTAGGCTCGAGTTCCTGATCCCCGCGCGCGGCCTGATCGGAATTCACGGCGATTTCCTGACGGCTACCAAGGGTACAGGCGTCATGAACTCAGTCTTTGACTCCTATGCGCCTTACAAGGGTGATATCACATTCAGAAAGAACGGGTCCCTGATCGCATTTGAAGACGGTGAAGCAGTCGCTTACGGTCTGTTCGCCGCACAGGAGAGAGGAGCGCTCTTCATCGGCCCGGGCGAGAAGGTCTACGCCGGCATGGTCGTCGGAGAGAGCGCCAAGACGGAAGAAATCGAGATCAACGTCTGCAAGACGAAGCATCTGACCAATACCCGCTCCTCCAGCGCAGATGAGGCACTGACACTCACGCCGCCGAGAATTCTGTCTCTTGAGCAGGCACTCGATTACATTGACACGGATGAGCTGCTCGAGGTCACACCGAAGTCCTTGCGTATCCGCAAGAGAATTCTGGATTCCAGACTGAGGAAGAGGGCCAACATTAATCGATAAGAAGAAATAGATGCCGAACATTATAGCAGGAGGATGATCAATGTCTAAAGATAAGGTCGTTAAGACCAACGCCATGCGTATGCTTGATAAGATGAAAATAGAATATGAAGTGGTCACGGCGGACATCACCTCCTTTGTCAGCGGAACGGAGATGGCAAGACTTGAAAATGTCTCTCCGGAAGAATCTTTCAAGACCCTTGTCATGCAGGGAAAAAGCAGGGAATACTATGTGTTCGTGCTCCCTGTCGGTAAGGAAGTGGATCTCAAGGCTGCCGCGGCATCGGTCGGGGAGAAGAGTGTTGAGATGATTCCGGTAAAAGACATCACCAAAGTGACAGGTTATGTTCGCGGAGGCTGCAGCCCGCTCGGCATGAAGAAAAAGTTCGCGACAAGGCTGGCACGGGAGGCGGAGGCATTTGAAAAAATATATGTCAGCGCCGGCAAAATCGGAGTCAGCATGCATGTCCGCACGGAAGATCTTATACGTGCTGTGGATGCAGAGTATGCATCCTTCACGGCTTGACAGTGAATATACGCGTGGTAAAATGAATCTCGCAAGGTTTATAAGTTATAAGGAGGCGTTATGTCTATTTTTAAAGGATCAGGAGTTGCTATCGTAACTCCCATGAAAGAGAACGGTGAAGTAAACTATGACGCATATGAGGCTCTTCTTGAGGACCAGATCGCAAATCACACAGACGCGGTCATCACATGCGGTACTTCCGGCGAAGCTCCGACACTCGACGACCCGGAACATCTCGAGGTCATCAAGTTCACGGTTGATGTTGTGAAGGGCAGAATCCCGGTCATCGCCGGAACCGGATCCAACAACACAGCACACGCGATCATGATGTCCGAGGAAGCGGAGAAGCTCGGTGCAGACGGTCTGCTGCTCGTCACTCCCTACTATAATAAAGCGACACAGAACGGTCTTGTTGAGCACTATACGGCAATCGCTTCCGCGACAAAGCTGCCGTGCATTCTCTACAATGTTCCGTCCAGGACCGGTACGAAGATCCAGCCGGCTACTATGGTGGAGATCGCGAAGAGGAATGCAAATGTCAGGGCAATCAAGGAAGCAAGCGGTGACTTCAGCGCGATTGCCGAACTGGCCAATCTCTCAGATGGCAGCATCGATATCTATTCCGGCAACGACGACCAGGTCGTACCGCTCATGAGCCTTGGCGGAATCGGTGTTATCTCCGTTCTTGCAAATGTCGCTCCGCGTGAGACTCATGACATGACACAGTACTGCCTTGACGGTGACTTTGCAAAGGCTGCTGAGATCCAGATCCGTGCTCTTCCGCTTATCAAGGCACTGTTCTGCGAGGTCAATCCGATTCCCGTCAAAGCAGCGCTCAATATGCAGGGATTCCAGGTCGGTAAGCCGAGGCTTCCGCTCACAGAGATGGAAGCGGCTCATCAGGAAATCCTTCGCAAGGCTATGAAGGAGTTCGGCTGCCTCAAGTGAACCGTAGCGTAAACAAGTAAAGTATCTTAAATACCTTTAACATTTTGAAAGGAGCCGTAATGATCAATATTATTTTACACGGATGCAGCGGACATATGGGAGCTGTTGTGACAGATATCGTCGCAGCGGATGCCGATATTCAGATCGTAGCCGGAATCGATGCCGTCGATCTCGGAAACAGGAAGTATCCGGTCTACACCGATGCTGCTGCATGCAGGGAAGCAGCGGACTGCATTGTTGACTTTTCAACAGCCAAAGCCATTGATGCTCTGCTCGATTATGCGGTCTCCCGTTCTCTTCCGGTCGTTCTGTGCACAACAGGCCTTTCGGAGGAGCAGCTTCAGAAAGTGCAGGATTCATCAGCCAAGATCGCAATCCTGCGTTCCGCAAATATGTCTCTCGGCGTAAATCTCCTTCTCAAACTGCTTAAGCAGGCTGCCGCAACATTATCCCCGGCCGGATTCGACATGGAAGTCGAGGAAATGCATCACAGAAGAAAGGTCGATGCACCGAGCGGAACAGCTATTGCGCTCGCCGAAGCATTAAATGAAGGTGCAGGCGGCGACTATACTTTCACATATGACCGCAGTCAGAGAAGAGCGCCGCGCGATGACAAGGAGATCGGTGTTTCCGCTCTTCGCGGCGGTACGGTCGTCGGTATTCATGACGTGGTATTTGCCGGCCAGGACGAAGTCATTGAGTTCAAGCATACAGCCTATTCCAGAGCGATTTTTGCAAAAGGTGCCGTTCAGGCTGCCAAGTTCCTTGCAGGAAAAGAAGCCGGCATGTATGACATGGCCGATGTGATCGGCTGATCTCGGAGGGAATATGGAATTTCGTCCGTGTATAGATATTCATAACGGAAAAGTAAAACAGATCGTTGGCAGCAGCCTCCGCGACGCGGGGGATGCTGCCAGCGAAAATTTTGTCAGCAGTTTTTCTGCCGGTGACTATGCGCGAATGTTTCGGCGCGACGGTCTGACCGGCGGACATGTTATTCTGTTGAATCCGGCTTCATCCCCCTACTATGAGGCTACGAGAAAGCAGGCCGAGGAAGCTCTTATGGCGTATCCGGGAGGTCTGCAGGTCGGCGGGGGAATCCGTGCCGATAATGCGATGGATTTCCTTCGCGCAGGTGCGAGTCACGTGATCGTGACCAGCTATGTATTTTTCGGCGGGACTATCTGTATGGAGAATCTGGCCAAGCTCGTAAGTGCAGTCGGCCGTGAGCACCTGGTGCTGGACCTTTCCTGCAGAAAGAAAGAAGACGGTAAATATTATGTCTGCACGGATCGGTGGCAGAAGTTCACGGACACGGTCGCAGAGCCCGAACTTTTCCGGCGTCTTTCTGCGTACTGCAGCGAATTCCTTGTCCACGGTATTGACGTGGAGGGCAAGGGAGGCGGTTTCGACGGTGAGCTCGTGGAGCTCCTTGCGGATGTTGATGGGATACCTGTGACATACGCGGGCGGTATTCGTTCACTCGAGGATCTTGAACGGCTGCGTCTTCTCGGAAAGGATTGTGTCAACGGGACGGTCGGTTCGGCTCTTGATCTGTACGGCGGAGACCTTGCTTATAAGGATGTGGTCGAATTCTGCAGACATTCTTAAATTTGCGGGAACCTTTTTCATTTTGAAATGCGAACGTACTAACAATTTGTAAAAAATGCGTGAAATTGTACGAATACTTGCAAATTGTTTGTGCAGAAGGTATAATCTAAGCAGGAGTTTTGTAAACCTTCTAAAGGTTTCGATTATTCTCCGAGTAAACCGTAAAGGATGTGACCATATGAAGTTTGTAATCAGCGGTAAAAATCTCGAAGTATCTGAAGGACTGCGCAATGCGGTAGAGGATAAGCTTGGAAAGCTTGACAAGTATTTCTCGCAGGACACAAAGTGCATTGTCACTCTGTCTGTCGAGAGAGACAGGCAGAAAGTAGAAGTAACGATACCGGTCAAGGGAAATATTATCCGTTCGGAGCAGGTCAGCAATGACATGTACGTATCCATCGATCTGGTGGAAGAGGTCATTGAACGTCAGCTGAAGAAGTACAAGAAGAAGATCATCGACAAGCATCAGAATGTCGAGAGTTTCCAGAAAGCATTTCTCGAGAAAGAGTATGATCAGGCAGAGGATGAACTTTCAATCACACGCGTTAAGAGATTTGAAATCAAGCCGATGTATCCGGAAGATGCCTGCGTACAGATGGAACTCCTCGGACACAGCTTCTTCGTATTCGTCAATGCTGAGACCGACGAGACGAACGTTGTATATAGGAGAAAGGGAGGTACATACGGACTGATTGAGCCGGATGTATGATACAGAAAGGACAGGAAATCCCTATAGGGGGTTTCGATGAGATCTGAGAAATCGGGACAGCTGCGATGCAGCTGTCCTTTTTTTCGTTGTTTTACGTTTTGCCTCGTGTTATTATAGCATAGTGGAAAGTGCCCCGTCTTGCCGGGCGGCGTGCGATCCCACCCGTTTAACATAAAAGGAGACTATCAATGGGATTATTTGAAATGATATTCGGCACTCATAGTGACCGGGAAATCAAACGTATCATGCCGATCGTAAATAAGATCGAGGCACTTCGCCCCGATATGCTGGCGCTCTCGGATGAAGAACTGCAGGCAAAGACACCGGAATTCAAGAAACGTCTCGCGGGCGGAGAGACCCTCGATGACATTCTTCCCGAAGCCTATGCGGTCGTGCGCGAAGCTTCGAGACGTGTTCTGGGAATGGAACACTTCCATGTTCAGCTGATCGGTGGCGTCATCCTGCATCAGGGACGTATCGCTGAGATGAGAACCGGTGAAGGTAAGACTCTCGTCTGTACACTTCCGGCATATCTGAACGCTCTTGAAGGAAAGGGCGTATGTGTCGTCACGGTCAACGATTATCTGGCCAAGCGTGACGCGGAGTGGATGGGTGAGGTTCATCGCTTCCTCGGTCTTTCATGCGGATGTGTTCTTCAGCCGATGAAGCCGGATGAACGCCGCGAAATGTATAACTGTGATATCACCTATATCACGAACAACGAACTCGGTTTTGACTACCTGCGTGACAACATGGTCATCTATAAGGAGCAGCTGGTACAGAGAGGTCTGCACTTTGCCATCATCGATGAGGTCGACTCGGTTCTTATCGACGAGGCCCGTACACCGCTCATCATCTCCGGACAGAGCGGTAAATCAACAAAGATTTACGAAGTATGCGATATTCTCGCAAGACAGCTCATCCGCGGCGAGGCTTCCGGTGAGATGACCAAGATGGCAGCGATCATGGGTGAGGAAATCACCGAGACCGGAGACTTCATCGTAAATGAGAAGGATAAGCTGGTCACTCTCACGGAAGACGGCGTGAAGAAAGTCGAGCAGTTCTTCCACATTGAGAACCTTTCCGACGCTGAGAACCTTGAGATTCAGCATAACGTCGACCTTGCTCTCCGTGCCAACTATCTGATGCACAGAGACCAGGATTACGTTGTCAAGGATGATCAGGTCCTGATCGTCGATGACTTTACAGGACGTATCATGCCCGGCCGCCGTTACTCCGACGGTCTGCATCAGGCAATCGAGGCTAAGGAAAAGGTCAAGGTCAAGCAGGAATCAAGAACTCTGGCTACGATCACGTTCCAGAACTTCTTCAATAAGTTCGACAAAAAGTGCGGTATGACCGGTACGGCTCTCACAGAAGAGCAGGAATTCCGTGATATCTACGGAATGGACGTTATCACGATTCCGACAAATGTCCCGGTTCAGCGTGTTGACCTCGATGACGCTGTCTTCAAGACGAAAAGAGAAAAATATCATGCAGTTGTCGAGGCAGTCAAGGAAGCGCATGCAAAGCAGCAGCCGGTCCTGGTCGGTACGATCACGATTGATGTTTCCGAGCATGTATCTAAACTTTTGAAGAGAGAGGGTATTGAGCATACAGTCCTGAATGCGAAGTTCCATGAGATGGAAGCTGAGATCGTAGCGCACGCCGGAGAGGCCGGAGCTGTCACAATCGCCACGAACATGGCAGGTCGTGGTACCGATATCAAGCTTGACGATGTTGCAAGAGCTGCCGGGGGTCTTAAGATCGTCGGAACAGAGCGCCATGAATCAAGACGTATCGATAATCAGCTGCGTGGTCGTTCCGGTCGTCAGGGAGACCCGGGTGAATCGAGATTCTATATCTCACTTGAGGATGACCTGATGAGACTGTTCGGTTCCGAGAGACTTATGTCTGCATTTGAAGCGCTCGGCGTTCCGGAAAATGAGCAGATTGAGCATAAGATGCTCAGCAATGCAATCGAGTCAGCACAGAAGAAAATCGAAGGAAATAACTTCGGTATCAGAAAGAATCTTCTCGAATTCGACCGGGTAAATAACGATCAGAGAGAAGTTATCTACGAAGAGCGCCGCAAGGTACTCGACGGAGAGAATATGCGTGACGTGATCTTCCAGATGACGCATGCAGTCATTGACCGCAAGGTAGATATGTGCTTCGGTGATGATGTTGACCCGGCTGATTCTGAAGAAGGAATCGCGGAGATCAATCAGAATCTTCGTCCGATTATTCCGTTCGATCGTATCACATCTGATTCAATCAGAGGAATGAGCAAGAACCAGATCAAGCAGGATCTCAAGGAGAAGGCTGCGAAGCTGTATGAGGCGAAAGAGGCTGAATTTGACGACATGGAGAAAATGCGTGAGCTGGAGCGTGTCGTCCTGCTGAAGGTCATCGATGCTCGCTGGATGAATCAGATCGATGATATGGAGCAGCTCAGACAGGGTATCGGCCTCACGGCTTACGGACAGCAGGATCCGAAGGTCGAGTACAGAATGATCGGCTTTGATATGTTCGAGGAGATGTCTCACAATATTCAGGAAGAGACACTTCGAATCATGTATCATGTGAGAGTCGAGCAGACCATCGAGCGTGAAGAGCAGGCCAAGCCGATGACGACGAACAAGGAAGAAGAGGGTCCGAAGAAGCCGGTCGTACGGAAGAAGACGAAGATCTATCCGAATGATCCGTGCCCGTGCGGAAGCGGAAAGAAGTACAAGAATTGCCATGGACGTCCGGGTATGCCTCCGCTCGAATGATGCGGATGTGGCCGGAAAACAGATAGGGAGTATATACGTGTTCGGATGCGATATGTGGGGGCATAGCGCATGCGGCGTGTGGGAAGCGCTGCGAGGGGTTAAAAATGAGAGTATTAATTGTATACGCGACCCGAGGCGGGACCGCTGCGAAAGCGGCGTCCCTGCTGGGTAGCTATTTTAGTGACGTTAAAATATGCAATCTGGAGAAGACAAAACCTGATCCGAAGTTTTATGATGTCATTATCTTCGGAAGCGGAATACGCTTCGGAACGATTTATAAGCCTCTTATGACTTGGATGGACATGTACTGGGATGCGGTGAGACCAAAGCTTAAGGGAGTGTTCATCTGCAATGCGCTGATGAATGAAGCGCCTAAGATCCTGCGGGAGAATTTCTCGCTCGAACTGCGGAACAGCTGTGTCATCGCGGAGAGTCTCGGAGGAGAATTTGATATTGAAACACTGACAGCATCCGAGCGGGTCATGCTGAAGCTTCGTAAGAAAGAGCTTGTCAGCGGAGAGGTGCGGGATTTTGTGCCGTGCCTGCAGCCGGATCGGATACGGGCGTTCGCGGAGGCGATGCTTGAAGCGATGGATGAAAAGAAGATCTTCGACAGCTGATGATTGCGTCAGAACATATCTGTCAGTGAAAAACAGATCACATAGCAGATACGACAGGATATCCGGAAAGAAGGAGACCGAAGGGGCGGGGAAAATTCCCCGCTCATTTTCTCTTGTACCATATTTCTCGTGAAGGAGAAAAGAAAGGAATCATATGTCAGGCGGTATGAATGATACGCCGAGATCCGACCGTTTTACGATCGGTATCTTCGGAGTCACAAATGCAGGAAAGTCCTCCCTCATTAATGCCCTCACAGGTCAGCAGCTCGCACTGACGAGCCCGGTCGCGGGAACGACAACGGATCCGGTCAAAAAGTCTATGGAGCTTCTGCCTATAGGTCCGGTACTTCTCATTGACACGGCAGGGCTGGGTGACACGGGAGAGCTCGGAAGCGCACGGATGGAGAAGACATACGAGGAAATGAGACGCTGCGATCTGGCGGTTGTCGTCATTCCTGTCGATCAGGGAATCGGTACGGAGGAGAGAAAGCTCATTGAGAGGTTAAAGAAGGCTGTCATTCCGAGCGTAGTTGCCGTGAATTTCTGCGACGACGGCGTTCCGGATGAGCGTGTGCAGGAGCTTTTTGCCGAAGCGGGGCTTCCGGTTTGCTATGTCTCCGCGAAGACGGGGATGGGTATTGAGGAGCTGAAGAAGACGATCGCGGACAACGCGGAGTATGACGGACCGGATCTGGGACTTATCAAAGGTCTGGTAGGCCCGGGCGAGACGGCCGTTCTCGTTGTGCCCGTCGACAAGGCCGCACCGAAAGGCAGGCTCATCCTTCCGCAGCAACAGACGATCCGGGATCTGCTCGATCATAAGGCTATGGCGGTCATAGCACAGCCTGAGACGCTGGAGTCCGTTCTTGAGAATATGAAGACTCCCCCGAAGATCGTGATCACGGATTCACAGGCATTTTCGGAAGTGGCGAAGAGAGTGCCGGCGGAGATACCGATGACTTCATTTTCCATACTGTTCGCAAGGCAGAAAGGAGACCTGCGCTATCTGAGAGAGGGCGCATCCATGATCCGCAAGCTGAAGGCGGGGGATAAGGTCCTGGTACTGGAAGGTTGTACACATCACCGCCAGGAGGACGACATCGGGACGGTCAAGATCCCGCGCCTCATCCGGAAAGTGGCCGGACAGGACATACAGTTCGAATGGTACCGCGGGAATTCCCTGCCGGATCATTTTGAGGAATATGCCCTGATTGTTCACTGCGGCGCATGCATGCTGAACCGGAGGGAGATGCAGTACCGGCTTCGCACCGCAGCCGAGCAGGACGTGCCGGTCACGAACTACGGGATGGCGATCGCGGAGGTGCTGGGGATTCTCCCGAGGGCGATGGAACCGTTCGGAAATCTTTCGAAAGGATGTTGATTGCGGGGAAGTTCACTGCTATACTCATATCTCGCAAAGCTGTTTTACATAATGGAGTGAACGAATGAATTATAAAATCATCAATGGTGCTATATTAAAATCAGACCCGGAAAAACTGTATACGCTGTCGGAAGACCTTTTCGTAGTTGACGGCAAAGTGTATGAGAACCTTCCGGAAGATGTGAAGGAAGAAGAGCTCGAGATCGTTGATGCGGCGCACCACCTTGTCATGCCCGGACTCATCAATCTGCATACGCACGCTTACATGACCGTACTTCGGAACTATGCCGACGACGTCGATTTTGATGAGTGGCTTTTCAAGCGGGTGATGCCTGTAGAGGACAGACTTCCGCAGGAGGGCGCTTACTGGAGCTCTTTTCTTGCATGCATGGAGATGGTCCGCACCGGAACGACCTGCTTCAACGATATGCATATGTTCAGAGGCCAGTCCGCCAGGGCTGCCGCCGATGCCGGCGTGCGTGCATTCATCGGACGCGGTCTTGTCGGAGAGGATCTTTATGTCGACGGAGCATCGAGATTCGAGGACTGCCTCGAAGAGCAGAAAGAGTGGGAGAGCTCAAAGCTTCTGAAATTCGTCCTCGCACCTCACGCGATCTACAGCTGCTCCGCGAAACTGTATGAGCAGGTCGCAAGGGAAGCGGAAGAGAGACATATGCTGAAGCATACTCATCTGTCAGAGAGCGATGTTGAAGTCGCGAATTGCCTGGAGAAGTACGGCAAGACGCCGGTTGAGTTCCTTCGCGACACCGGATTTCTCGATGAGAAGACGATCCTTGCACACTGCGTGAAGATGCAGGGCGAAGACATTTCCATAATCGCGGAGGCGGGATCCACAGTAGTAACGAATCCTGCATCCAACGCGAAACTCGGCAACGGGTTCGCGCCGCTTCACAAGTTCGCGGAGAGCGGAGTTAATCTGTGCCTTGCCACGGACGGCACCAGCAGCAACAATACGCTGAACCTGTTCAGGGAGATGAATCTTGTGTCGCTGATACATAAGGGTCTTGCCGGTGATTCGACAATGCTTCCCGCGGATCAGGTCGTGCGTATGGTTACGGAAAACGCCGCGGCGGCGGTAGGAATGAAGGATCAGATCGGAACGATCAGGGACGGGGCAAATGCCGACCTCATCTTCATCGATCTCAATGAGCCGTCAATGTTCCCGAACAACAATATTGTCTCCTCACTCTGCTATTCGGCAAATGGCTCCGAGGTGGATTCGGTCATGATAGACGGCAGGTTTGTCATGAGGAAGCGTGAGTTTGTGACGATGGATGGGGAGAGGGTGCGTTTTGAGGTGCAGAGGATAGTAGATAAGTATTTATGACCGAAACTTTCTATGACGTGGGGCAGGGGCAGTCTTATCATTAAAAAATGCATCGTCGGGACGCTCTCGCTCGGTCTCGCTGGCAGCGGTACTAATAAAAATTCATCGCTAAGGCTCGAATTTTTAAAGTACCGGCCGCTCGACGACGCCCTCCGTTTGCATTTTTAATGATTGCGACTGCATATACAGCTCTTACGACACGGAGAGAAAGTTTCAGTCTGTGTGAGTGGAAAACGCAGAAGAGTGTAAATATTGGGAAGAATAAGAAGCAGGGATTCTTACGTTCCGATTGCATTTTTAATGATTGCGACTGCATATATAACGCGTCCAGCATGAAGAGAAAGTTTCAGCTTAGATTTAAAGGAGAAAACACATGAGTAATATCAGAAATAAGGAGCTCGCACCCGAAGGCAGAAAAAAGATCGAGTGGGTCCGCTCCTTCATGGCGGCTCTTTCGGGTATTGAGAAGCAGTTCGAAGAGACGAAACCGTTCAAGGGACTCCGCATCGCGGTCTCCGTGCATCTGGAAGCCAAGACCGCCAACCTTGGTCTGGTTCTCGCAAAGGGCGGCGCGGAAGTATATCTGACCGGCTGCAACCCGCTCTCGACACAGGATGATGTGGCAGCGGCCATTTCGGAGATGGGCGTCGAGACGTATGGCAAATACGGCGTATCCGCACAGGAATACGAAGATCTTCTGTCCGAGACGCTCGCCTGCCATCCGCACCTCATCGTTGATGACGGCGGTGACCTCATCAATCTACTCGGAGGCAAATGCCGCGAATATGCAGACTGCCTGATCGGTGGCTGTGAGGAGACCACAACGGGAATCCACAGACTGAAAGCCAGGGAGAAGGAGGGGATCCTGCCCTGCCCGATGATGGCCGTCAACGATGCGAAGGCGAAGCATTATTATGATAACAAGTATGGCACGGGTCAGTCTGTATGGACAGCGATCATGGACACGACCAATCTGATCGTCGCAGGCAAGACCGTCGTCGTAGCCGGCTACGGATGGTGCGGCAAGGGAACCGCTATGCGGGCCAAGGGTATGGGCGCGAACGTCATCGTGACTGAGATCGACCCGTTCAAGGCACTTGACGCGACCATGGACGGATTCCGCATCATGCCGATGGATGAGGCGGCTAAGTACGGAGACATTTTTGTTACTGTGACAGGGTGCAAGGACGTCATCACCGAGAAGCACTTCCGTGTCATGAAGGATCAGGCGGTCCTCTGCAACGCCGGCCACTTTGATTGTGAGGTGGATGTCGCTACATTGAGAAAGATCTCAGTGAAGGCTGAGGAGAGAAGAAAGAATATCATCGGATATACACTGGAGGACGGAAGAACACTCAACGTGCTCGGCGAGGGCAGGCTTGTTAACCTTGCATGCGGTATCGGTCATCCGGCGGAGATCATGGATATGTCCTTCTCTGTGCAGGCATTAAGTCTCAAGTGGCTTGTGGATCACCGCGACGAGCTGATTACGAAGGTATATAATGTGCCGGATTCTATTGATGATGAGATCGGCAGATATAAGCTCGCTGCAATGGGACTTTCAATCGACAAGCTGACGCCGGAGCAGGAGGCTTACCTGAACGGCTGGACGGCGGAATAAAGAGTGTCTGCGATCCGTCGGAGGCTTTTAGTCTTCTCCGCGAGAGTGTACTCACGGTGAAGACGAGTGCCACCTTGTGCTCGTATCATAGATTTACGTCACGAGTATTGCGCGATGAATAATAAAAAGAGCGTGAGAAAAATGAAAATTCATTTTTCTCACGCTCTTTTTAATAAGCCGTATCAGAACTTTGTATAGCTGAGCTTAATGTGGCTGAGCTTAATGTGGCTGAGCTTAATGTGGCTGAGCTTAATGTGGCTGAGCTTAATGTGGCTGAGCTTAATGTGGCTGAGCTTGCTGAGCTTAATGTAGCTGAGCTTAATGTAGCTGAGCTTAATGTAGTTGAGCTTAATACAGCCTGAACTTAGTTCAGCTTAATTCCCTTCAGCAGGTCGCCGAGGTTCGTTGTAAGCTTCTCGGACTTCGGAATCTCGATCTTCTCCTCACGCTCGCGATGATCTCTGTCTCTGTCGCGCTCGCGTGCTGCCGGCTTAGCATCTTCCGGAACTTCCTCGAGTGCCTTCATGGAAAGAGAAATCTTGCCATCCTTGACGCCGATGACCTTGACTTTGACTTCGTCGCCGACATTCAGCATTTCCTTCGGATGTTTCAGTCTCTTAGTGTTGGTGATCTGAGAGATATGAACGAGACCGTCGATACCGTCGCCGAGTGATACGAATGCACCGTATGACTGAAGAGAGTCTACCTTGCCATCGAGTACAGCGCCTTCCTGGATCGCAGCTACTCTTGCAGCTTTCGCTTCAGCGCGTCTGTCACGAAGAACATCTCTTGAGCTGAGGATGAGCTTTCTGCCTTCGCGCTCTGCCTGGATAATACGTGCCGGGATGGTCTGTCCTACAAATGTACTCAGATCTTCGACATAATCCAGAGCCAGCTTGGAAGCCGGGATAAATGCACGGATGCCGTCGATGAAAGTTACGACGCCGCCCTTAACAGCTTCCTTAATTGTAACGTCGATCGGAGTCTTCTCATTAAGCATGGTCTCGAACTTCTGCCATGCGAGTGTCTCCTCAGCCTGTCTGCGGTTAAGAAGGATATTGCCGTTGCCGTCGTCAAGCTTGACTACGACTGCCTTTACTTCATCGCCAGGATGTACGTTCTCCTTGATGGAGAAACCGGGTTCGCCGGAATAATCCTTTGTGCGGATAATACCTTCTGCAGCATACTGAAGATCTACGGTCACTTCCGTATCAGTAATTCCTACAACAGTGCCTTCCAGAATGTCGCCGACTTTGATATCTCTCATGGAAGAATCAATCTCGCCGGCATAATCTGCCATTGTCTCAACAGGAGCTTCTGCAGCGGCAGTCTCCGGAGCAGCTTCTACCGGAGCTTCTGCAGCTGTGATCTCCTCAATTGTTTCATTGGTCATATTCATCTCGTCCATCTTCCCTCTCCTTACTACTTTAGTTAAATAAGAGTAAAAACTCTACTGCAATAGTGTATCATATTTTTCAAAGAAGCGAGTAAGTATTTTTCTTTTTTTCAAAATATGCTATGATAACCACATATGTTATCATAATTGCACAAGGACCCGGCTG
>CACYPS010000017.1 GCA_902776305.1 uncultured Lachnospiraceae bacterium
CGAGCGAAATAAGTGAGATAGGAAATCTTCGATTTCCGTGATCGAACTTATGCTGTGCAGCGTCCCGACGATGCATTTTTAAATGATGAGACTGATAAGGAATCGCATGTGGGAAGTTTTATTTTCTTATTTTTTACGGTTCTTTTCTATCAGGTCTATAATGACCGAGACTGCATCGCTCTGCTCAGATGCGGCCATGGCGTCTATATATTTCTGTCTGTCGGCATAGAGCTCATCCACACCGTCAATCAGTGTTTTGGTCGTGAGGTTCTCCTCATCGATGACCATGGAAAAGCCCTGGCTCTCAAAACTGTGAGCGTTCAGAATCTGGTCACCGCGGCTCGCTTTGGACGGTAGCGGAATCAGAAGGTTCGGTTTGTTCAGGGTGGCGATCTCACAGATCGCATTTGCTCCGGCTCTGGAGATGATAAGATCTGCCATGGCAAACAGATCGGGAAGTTCTTCTTTTATATACTCATACTGGATATATCCGTCGGTCCCGACGAGGCGTTCATCGAGCTTGCCGCGACCGCAGAGATGAACTATGTCATAGCGTGTCAGAAGCTCAGGAAGCGCGTCACGCACGGCATTATTCACGGCTACGGCACCGAGCGATCCTCCTGTCACCATGATGATCGGTTTCTCGCCCGAGAAACCGGTGAAGGCGAGACCGGCTTCGCGTGAGCCGGACTTCAGTTCTTCCCGGATCGGAGTACCCGTGAGGACTGCCTTCTCAGCCGGAAGGGTCTTCATTGTCTCCGGAAAGTTGCAGCAGATTACGGTCGCTGCGGGGAGACAGAGCCTGTTCGCCAGTCCCGGCGTCATATCCGACTCGTGTGTGATGACCGGAATGTTAAGGCTTTTGGCGGCACGGACGACAGGGACAGCCACAAATCCGCCCTTGGAAAAGATGATGTCCGGTGATATCTGCTTCAGATATTTTTTTGCTTCGAATACACCTTTCAGGACACGGAAAGGATCGGTAAAATTCTTCAGATCGAAGTAGCGCCGGAATTTTCCGGTAGCGATTCCGTAATAGGGTATATCATAGTCTTCAATCAGCTTTCTCTCCATTCCTTCATAGGAACCGATGTAACTGATTTCATAGCCATGCTCACGCAGTTTGGGAATCAAAGCGATATTCGGGGTCACATGGCCCGCAGTACCTCCGCCTGTAAGTACAATTTTTTTCATAGTACGCCTCTTTTCTGACAATTCATGGTATAATATCTTATCGGAAGTTGCCCGGCAACTTTCGATAAAATTGGCACAAAGAACGGACCGGAGAATATGTCCGTAAGCATATGGCCACCATTAAGTGATTATACAATAGGCCGATTCATATTTCCAGAAGTATAAGACATCGTTGGGTTGTGTTTTAGATTTGAATGAGAGGTGAGGCACTTTGAAACTTACTTTTATCGGCGCCGATCATGAAGTAACCGGCAGCTGCCATTTTCTTGAAGCGGCAGGCATGAATATTTTAATTGATTACGGCATGGAACAGGGTAAAAACATATATGAGAATCTGCCGCTTCCTGTCAGACCGGCAGACATAGATTACGTCTTTCTGACGCATGCACATATCGATCATTCCGGAAATCTGCCGCTTCTCGCGATCGGCGGTTTCACGGGTCAGATCTTTGCAACACCGGCGACCTGTGATCTATGCGATATAATGCTTCTCGATTCGGCCGGCATTCAGGAATTTGAAGCAGAATGGCGGAACAGAAAAGGCAAGAGAAAGGGTGACGCTCCATATATTCCGTACTATACGACGGCGGATGCGGAGCGGATCCTTCAGCATTTTGTGGAAGTGCCGTACGGAATCGTCCAGGAGATATGCCCGGGGATAAAAATCAGATTCAATGATGTGGGTCATCTGCTCGGCTCTGCCGCCATTGAAGTGTGGGTCGAGGAGGGAGGTATAAGGCGCAAGCTGGTGTTCTCCGGAGACGTGGGAAATTCGAATCAGCCGCTCGTCAAAGCCCCTGTAATGATTGAGGATGCCGACTATGTCATCATCGAGTCGACATACGGTGACAGGAGCCATTCGCCCAGAACGGATTATGTGTCGCAGCTCGCAGAAGTGATTCAGAGGACCTTTGACCGCGGCGGAAATGTTGTCATTCCTTCCTTCGCCGTAGGCAGGACTCAGGAAATGCTGTACTTTATCAGACAAATCAAGGAGCAGGGTCTGATTCGGGGGCATGAGGATTTTGAAGTGTACATGGACAGCCCGCTTGCGCTGAATGCGACCAACATATTCAACGAGCACACCGCGGATTGTTTTGATGAGGAAGCGCAGATGCTCCTGCAGGCCGGCATTAACCCGATTTCATTCCCGGGACTTCGTCATGCAACTACTTCGGACGAATCCAAAGAGATTAACTTCGACAACAGACCGAAGATCATCATTTCCGCATCCGGTATGTGCGAAGCCGGTCGGATCAAGCATCATCTGAAGCATAACCTGTGGAGATCGGATTCCACTATTCTTTTCGTGGGCTATCAGGCTGAGGGAACGCTCGGAAGAAAGCTTGTTGAGGGGGCAAAGGAAGTAAAACTGTTCCATGAGCCGATTGCTGTGGCTGCTGAGATATGTCAGCTGCCGGGCATTTCGGCACATGCTGATCGGGAAGGTCTTGTCGAGTGGGCGAGAGGATTTCATGAGAAACCGCTCAAGTGCTTTGTTGTGCACGGCGAGGATACGGTAACAGATATTTTTGCAGGAGTGCT
Source organism: uncultured Lachnospiraceae bacterium (assembly GCA_902776305.1). Taxonomy (GTDB): domain Bacteria; phylum Bacillota; class Clostridia; order Lachnospirales; family Lachnospiraceae; genus Chordicoccus. The sequence continues at coordinate 2,740 of CACYPS010000017.1, forward strand.
GAAGGAGAAGCTCGGATGGGACACCATGGCGCCTTATTCCGGGACAGTGTACGATCTCGCCGCCAACGTCTGTGAAAAGGAGACGACCGGTATTCCGTTCGTTAAGAGGGATGCTGAAGGGAATGCAATCGTTCCGAAGGAGCGCGTCTCGACGCCTTATCTGCGGCTTGAAAAGACGGCTGAGCGTCTTCTGTCGATTATTCACGCCAACAAGGGACTGGCAAATAAGGATCTTGCGAAGTTTGCCGACCAGCTGAATGCCCTCTGCGATAAGTGGGACAGGTGGTAAGCAGAGTTGAAGGGACGCCGCACTAAGGCAGCGTCGCAGCCTTATAGTGCAGAAATTTGAGAATAATGTTCGCAATATGCGGAATGGAACCTTGATATGCTCTTTTTGTGTGTTTTTTATGAGGGAAGACAGCAGTGAAAAACTGCCGTACCCCTGCAGTGCTACAGCTTTTACTGTGTGATGCCTGGGTACGGCAGTTTTTCATTTCATCTATTTACAGCCGCGCGAAGCGCTTTGGCCAGCTGATCGGGGCAGGAGGTATTCTTAAAACCGCACTGGATTCCCTCGATCCGGCTTATGCATTCTTCAACGTCCATGCCTTCAACAAGGCGTCCGATGCCTTTCAGGTTTCCGTTGCAACCGCCTTCATAGGCGACGTTGCTGACTTTTCCGTCTTCAATATCGAAAGTGATTTTTCTTGAACATACCCCTCGGGGCCTGTATTCGTAATGCATAAAAAACTCCTTTACATGTGCAAATTTATGACTACTAATTATAGCAGTTCATGTGGTGAGCGGCAACAGATAAAAGTATTCAGGAACACCTCGACGTTCTTGCGAGCGTATCTTAAACTCATGTCACAAGTATTGCGCGATGAAGAATAAAAAGCTCCCCCTTACAATACAGGAGAAAAAGTGTTATCATGGGAAAACACTTTACAAATGTTCCTTTTCATTTTAAATACGAACTGACAGGAGATTTTTATGAGAATCTGGGGAAAGCTCTGGAAAGACAACCACATGCTGAAGGACACCGTGATTGAAGACTTCAGCGATGAAACGCGTACCCATAAAGTGTTCAACGCCCTGTATGAAATCTGCGTGGAGTTCGATCTGGGAAAGCCGATCTGGCTGGACAGCAATATCAGCGAATTCAAACGGACATCGAAAGCGCGGTTCAGGCAGGACAGCTTCATAGAGACGATTGATTTCGATTATCTGGAACTGCAGGTCATCGAGGAAGATTGATAGAATGTGCTGTTATGCTTTGGCAGCGGTACTGAAAAAGACGGCAAGTGAAAAGTCTGAGCAAGAGGATTCCGGAGCAGACAACGTGATAGCAATACGGAGGATAAAACGCGATATATGCATGACAAATTAACCAAAAGTGATATAGAGAAAATGGAGAAGGAGATCGAGGAGAGAAAACTGGTAAAACGCCCGGAACTCATCGAGGCGGTCAAGGAAGCCAGGGCTCAGGGAGACCTTTCCGAAAATTTTGAATACTATGCGGCAAAACGGGAAAAAAATCAGAACGAGAGTCGTATACGCTATCTTGAAAATATGATCAAGACCGCGATCATAGTGGAAGATCACGCAGGGGATGATCAGGTGACCATGAACAAATCGGTGGAGATCTATTTTCCGGAAGACGATGAGACCGAGACATTCCGCATCGTGACAACAATCAGGGGAAATTCGCTTAAGAACCTGATTTCCATCGACTCCCCTCTGGGAAAGGCACTGCTGCATCACAGGGTCGGAGACCGTGTACGCGTGAAAATTAACGAGACGGCGGGATATGATGTGGTCATAAAGAGCATCGGCGATCTGACCGATGAATCGGAGGACGAGATCCGCAGTTTCTGATCGGAAAGCCGGTCTTATGTCACTTTTAACATAATTCAGGGGTCATTTATGGTAAACTGACGAGTCATTAGTAGCAAATTGACGGAAATACCATTTTTAATTTGTCAGGTTGACCATAGAACGGACCGCCGGTTTTGGGTATACTGTCAACAGTTAAGAAAAACAAAAGCAATTTGCTGGTATCAGCAATCGCAACTGCGGAAAGCAGTAATTAAGGAGGATATAAAAATGGCAGCTCTTTCTCTTCAGCACATTGATAAGACATACCCGAACGGTTACAAGGCAGTTAAGGATTTCAACCTTGAAATCGCTGACAAGGAATTCATCATCTTCGTAGGTCCGTCCGGATGTGGAAAGTCAACAACTCTTCGTATGATCGCCGGTCTTGAGGACATCACAGGCGGTACATTCACAATCGACGGCAAGGTCATGAACGACGTTGAGCCGAAGGATCGTGACATCGCGATGGTTTTCCAGAACTACGCTCTGTATCCGCATATGACAGTTTTCGATAACATGGCATTCGGCCTTAAGCTCCGCAAGGTTCCGAAGGAGCAGATCAAGAAGCAGGTTGAAGAGGCAGCTAAGATCCTCGATCTGGACAAGCTCCTTGACCGTAAGCCGAAGGCTCTTTCCGGTGGTCAGAGACAGCGTGTTGCTATGGGACGTGCTATCGTTCGTAACCCGAAGGTATTCCTTATGGACGAGCCGCTTTCCAACCTGGATGCTAAACTTCGTGTTCAGATGAGAACAGAGATCTCCAAGCTTCATGACAGACTTGGCGCAACAATCATCTACGTTACACATGACCAGACAGAGGCTATGACTCTGGGAACAAGAATCGTTGTTATGAAGGACGGTATCGTTCAGCAGATCGACACACCGCAGATGCTGTATGATCATCCGGTAAATGAGTTCGTAGCAGGATTCATCGGATCTCCGCAGATGAACTTCATGGATGCTAAGATCTCCAACAAGGGCAAGACAGTTGAGGTTGGCGGATTCAAGCTTGCACTTTCCGGTGAAAGAGCAGCTAAGCTTGCTGCATATGATGGCAAGACAGTCGTTCTCGGCATTCGTCCGGAAGATGTACATGATGAGCCTGATTTCCTTGCTAAGCATTCGGAAGCAGTCATCAATGCACAGATCAAGGTTTACGAACTTCTCGGCGCAGAAGTATTCCTGTATTTCGATTTCGCAGGCAGCCAGATGACAGCCCGTGTAAATCCGCGTACAACAGCTCGTACAGGCGACACAGTTAAGTTTGCTCTTGATATGGAGAAGGCTCACTTCTTCGACAAAGAGACAGAGATGACAATCGTTGACTGATAAAACAGTTCAGTTCGATTCGAATAAAACGATTTAATAGACAAAGTATCCGCGAAATATAGTCTTCGGACTGTATTTCGTGGATTTTTTTGCTTTATTTGACGAAGTGTCTAATGTATAATATTTCTGATTGTCCGTTACAGATAATTGTGAGATGGATCCGCGTTTCACAGGCGAAGGGTTTTTGAATAATGAAAAAGAAAGTCATAGCAGGTATACTGGCTATCCTGGTAGCCGGCTCGGGCGCCGGGTGTGGCAGCAAGGCGGAAAGCAAGCCGGGAAGTGAACGACCGGGTGATGCGTCGGGGACGGATGCAGACCTTTCAGATCAGGAAGATACGACAGTACAGCCTTCGAGTGATAGTGATGTTTCCGGAGATTATGCTACCGACAGTTCATTTACGGATTTGACGGTATCCGATGAAGCATCCGATCAGAGAAACGAATATGTAATCTATTGTCCGGACGAGACCCTGCCGGATATTTTTGTGAGCTGTTATCCCGGGTATAAGGTCGTCTCGGAACCGACCGGAGATGAAGATGGCGTCCGTACTGCGGAAGGCGAGATCGGGGATATGAAGATTCACTGGGTCATCGCGGATTATCTGACAGATGACGAGATAGCGGGACACCTTGATGAACTTCTCATAGAGCAGCAGGAGGAAGGTGCTTCAGAATACGACTGGGTCGACCTCTTTGTGATTGATGAGGTGAATATTGAAAAATATATAGGCGACGGGGTGGATGTTTCCCTGGACCTCAAACATCTCGGAATCCGCAACCGGGAAAGGAGACAGCAGTTTTCCTACACCCGAACGCTCGCAAGAGATGGTTCCCAAGAGCTCGGAGCATCCTTCGATGTATCTCCGGGCGTATTTCTCTACAGGCGGTCGGTCGCAAATGCCGTTCTCGGTACCGATGATCCCGGCGTTGTAGGTGAATCCGTACGGGATTGGGAGACCTTTCGGTTGACTGCCGAAAAAACCGGAAAAGCCGGTTATAAAATGCTGGCAGGTTATGATGCGGCGTTTGACGTGTATTCTCAGGCTGTAGAACATGACTGGCAGTCGGATGACGGCAGCCTTCAAATCGATGAACATTTGATGCAGTGGGTCGAGACCACGGATGACTTTGTGAAGAAAGGTATCTGCGGCGATGCGGAGATAGGTTCCGATGAATGGATGGCAGGTATCAAGGGAAAGGGTGATGTCTTCGGATATTTCCTCTCTGCCGAAGAGATCGAAGGTCTCAAAGATGAAATCGATGAGAGCAATACGGACAGTTACGGTGATTGGGGGATTGTCCCCGGACCTGCCGGATGGTACAGAGGCGGAAGCTGGCTGTGCGCGGCGGTCGGGACTCCGAATCCGGAATTTTCTGCGGAAATCATCAGGAATCTGACATGCAATGAGCAGGTGATGCAGGACATTTACGAGAAGACCGGTATCACCGTGAATAACAGGAACGTGCTTCTCGGATTTGTGGAACCCGAGAATATGATCGGAGAAAGATCGCTTTCTGACAGTCTCAGCGAATCCGTGGACGGGTCTATAACGTCCGGCAGCACAGAGGAGCTTGGCAGAGAAGCTGCAACGTCCGAAAGTTTCGAGGTTTCGACAGATGATTCTTCACAAACAGCATCGGGCATTGTGCGCGGTACAGAAGAGTTTGCGGGAGATGCATTCAGAGACCCGTTTTTCGCAGGCCAGCAGACAGGCCCCGTGTATGATAAGGCGGCCAATGCGGTGCAGAATCCGGTCGCGGACTGGGAGAGATGGACCCTGGACGATATGTTCCAGGAAGCCTACTACCCATATTTCAGGGGAGAGTGCAGTCTGAACGATTCCCTCGCTTCATTCTATCAGAACGCCAAGGGACTGCTTATCACGGAGGATGAGGAATGGTAAACGAAGAGGAAAAGCTGAGACAGTCCATGGAGGAACTGAATCGTCTCACCGGCCTGAATCTGACTCTGGAGGCGGACGAACACGCCGATGCGGCAGAGATGATAGAAAAAATCAAACAGATCTCGATGGCCTGGAGGGAGAAGAACAGCAAGACGACTTTCCTGACGGAGCTCCTCCGCGGAGAGCTGAGCGAAGCGGAGATTGCTTCGAGAGCAGCAAGATTCCATCTTGTCTCCGCGGAGCCGAGGAATCTCTTTATCATAGAGACCGACGATGAATCGTCGGATATGGTCTATAAAGTTCTGAAGCAGATGTTCACTTCTTCCGGAGACTGGATCGTCAGACTGGGCGGCAAGCGCATCGCGTTGATCCGTCTGGTTTCGAGAGACCGAAAAAGCGGAAGTGCGGAAGAGACGGCTCGGATGACGGTGGATATGTTAAACGTTGAGGCGATGGTGAGAGCGAGAGTGGCATTTGCAGAACCTGCAGAAACGCTTGAAGGACTCCCGGGTGCATATCAGGATGCATTGACTGCCCTGACGATCGGACGTATATTCTATTCCTATGACACAGTCATCAATTTCAGCAGACTCGGTATCGGCAGGCTGATTAATGAACTTCCGGTCAAGGTGTGTGAGCAGTTCCTGAAAGAAGTCTACGGGGACAATATCCCTGACGAGTTCGACGAGGAGACGCAGACTACGATCGATACCTTTTTCAGTAATAACCTTAATATATCGGAGACGGCCAGACAGCTTTATCTGCACAGGAATACTCTGGTCTACCGGCTTGAAAAGCTTCATCAGCTGACCGGGCTTGATATCCGCCTCTTTGAAGACGCCATGACATACAAAGTGGCATCGATGGTGAGGGGATATCTGAAGAGCGGACCGGAGCGATGATAAAATAGTAATAATGACGAGGAGGACTAATTATGATCAAATTGCATGAAGGCGGGGTGTATCTTTTCCATGGTACGGAAATCAGTGAATCCTACAGCGGAAATCTTCAGGCTGCGAAAGAAGGAACCATTGCATACGGTATTCTCAAGCAGCATAACATCTCCGGCAACATGGAACAGCTTCAGATCAGATTTGATGCCCTGACTTCTCATGACATCACTTACGTTGGTATTATCCAGACAGCCCGCGCTTCGGGACTCGAGAAATTTCCGATTCCGTATGTTCTGACGAACTGTCATAATTCACTCTGCGCTGTCGGAGGTACGATTAATGAGGATGATCATGTATTCGGACTTACAGCCGCACAGAAATACGGCGGAGTATATGTTCCGCCGATGCAGGCAGTTATCCACCAGTATGCCCGTGAAATGCTTTCCGGCGGCGGAAAAATGATTCTCGGCAGCGACAGCCACACACGCTACGGTGCGCTCGGAACCATGGCTATGGGTGAGGGCGGTCCGGAACTTGTCAAGCAGCTCCTTTCACGCACCTATGATATCAAGATGCCGGAGATTGTTGCAATTTATCTGACCGGCGAGCCGCGTCCGGGTGTCGGACCTCAGGATATTGCGCTTGCAATCATCGGCGCAGTATTTAAGAATGGCTTTGTTAAGAACAAGGTTATGGAATTTGTGGGACCCGGCGTTGCAAATCTCTCCATGGATTACCGAATCGGCGTGGATGTCATGACCACTGAGACGACATGTCTTTCTTCGATCTGGCAGACAGACGACCTGACCCGCGAGTATTATGCGACTCATAAGAGAGAGCAGGATTTCAAGGCTCTCGCACCGGCTTCCGTGGCATATTATGATTCGCTGATGGAGATAGACCTTTCCGAGATCAAGCCGATGATCGCTATGCCTTATCATCCGAGCTGCACATACACAATCGACGAAGTCCTTGCCAACCCGGCAGACATCCTTCATGAGACAGAAGAACGCGCGAAGGTGTCTTTCGGCGACAAGGTTCATGTAGATCTTATGAGCAAGCTCGTAGACGGGAAAATAATGGTCGACCAGGGTATCATCGCAGGATGTGCGGGCGGCGGATTTGAAAATATCTGTGATGCAGCTGACATACTGCGCAATAAGAGCATCGGTGACGACAGGTTCTCCCTGAATATTTATCCGGCATCCATGCCTGTTTACATGGAACTTGTGAAAAACGGCGTATTTGCGGATCTGCTTGAGACAGGAGCAGTTATTAAGCCTGCTTTCTGCGGACCTTGCTTCGGCGCGGGAGATACGCCGGCCAACAACGCGTTCTCGATCCGTCATTCGACTCGCAACTTCCCGAACCGCGAAGGTTCAAAAGTCCAGGAAGGACAGATCTCTTCTGTCGCGCTGATGGATGCGAGATCGATCGCTGCAACTGCTGCCAATAAGGGAATCCTGACTTCAGCCGAATACTTTACCGGTGATTATACGAAACCGAAGTATTTCTTTGACGACAGGATCTACAGGAACCGCGTGTTCAACAGCAAAGGTGAGCCGGATCCGTCCGCAGAGCTTCAGTTCGGCCCGAACATCAAGGACTGGCCGTCCATGCCGGCGCTCACGGACAATCTGCTTCTTAAGGTCGTCAGCGAGATTCATGATCCGGTAACGACAACGGACGAGCTGATTCCTTCCGGTGAGACTTCCTCTTACCGCTCGAATCCGCTCAAGCTGGCCGGGTTCGCACTTTCCAGAAAGGATCCGGCATATGTCGGCCGTGCGAAGGAGATCCAGAAGGCTGAAATCGCCCGTGAGGAAGCACTGGGCGAGAGCGAGGAAGCTCTGGAGACGGTCGTAAAGGCTGCATATGAGGAAGCGGCTGGGATGATGAGCAGGGTACGGGAAGTTTTCCCGGATGTCGAGTATGACAATACAGGCATCGGTTCGACTATTTTTGCGGTCAAACCCGGCGATGGTTCAGCCCGCGAGCAGGCAGCGTCCTGCCAGAAAGTGCTTGGCGGATGGGCCAACATTGCAAATGAGTACGCCACCAAGCGCTACCGCTCCAACCTGATCAACTGGGGCATGCTGCCGCTGCTTATCGATGACGGTGAGCTGCCGTTTGCAAACGGCGATTATATCTTCCTTCCGAATATTCAGAATGAAGTCCGGGAGAAGGCGGAAGTGATTGAAGCCTACACCGTGAAGGCGGACGGCCTGGTGAAATTCTCCATGAAGCTCGGTGATTTGACCGACGATGAGAGGGAAATAATTGAGGACGGGTGCCTGATCAATTATTATCGCAGCCACAAAACCAACTGAAATTCAGGAACGCTTCGGCGTTCTTACCGCGACGTGCGCGGCGCGTAAGCGCCTTCAACTCTGCGCACGTCTGCGATTCGCTGAAAAAACGCTCTGCGGGGGTCATCCCATGCAGAGCGTTTTTTTGCGCGAGTAAGCGATCTGTGCGCAGATAAAGATACAAACTGACGCTTGCCTGCACCGGCGCGCAGAGAGTCGAAAAGCGATTCTTTATTTAAATTGTATGGAATACGCAGAATATTTCAAACTACATGAAAAGTATATATTTGCGTATACAATTTGTAAAATTAGCTGTAATATATGGAAAAAATCATACTTTTTTACCAAAAAAGTGTTGACAATTCTAGAATGATTTGTTAATATACTTACATCACAAGACAACATACTTTTTACAGAAAGGATAGTACTTAACAAGTTAACAATTTCTGATTCTTCTTAAGAATTTTTCGGAGACGAGAAATCCGAAAAGAGTATTCAGGATAGAAAACTTCTTCCACATTAAAAATAAGTCCTGACGAAGCTGTTTAAGGACAACCCATATAGATCAGCCGGATGGGAAAACCTTTTTCAGTAAAACTTCTCCGAAGGAAAACCTTTAAACATTTGTTTCGTGTTTATCACAAGGAAACCTTCCATTTTGAAGTATTTGAATATGGCATATATAGGAAGAACAATTTATCTGAATAACGTTAATATGAAAAATTGATTTTATTTTTCTTTTAACAGCACAGGAAGATCAGAGCCATATGGAGGGTGTTTCCCATGAACACATTAGACGAGCCGATCCTCGTATCCCCTCAATATGATAAAGGCAGAGCATAGCAGTTCCCAACACCAGAAGACCATTTCCATGAATTGAATGAAAAATGATTAAAGATCTCGTAGGAGATAAAACTCGGAAATCAGGTTTATCTTAGCTTGCTTGCATATTGAGACAACTGCCGGTCAGCGAAACTTCAGGATTGTAAAGAAAGTTCTAAAGAGGTAACTGACATTTATAAGGAGTCTGATCATAAGTAATTGGGGTTGTCGTGGTTAGATGATTTCGATGAAACTGAAGAATCCTAAAAACTTAAGATAGTATTTTCTAAGTCATTTGACGAGTTGGGAATTAAAATAAATATTTATATACATACTTTGAAAATATATTTGAAAAGATTTGAAGGTTTATCAAATATCAAATATCAAGTATCAAAAAACAACATATGGAACTTGACAACTGAATAATGATATTTAAAGGAGATAAATCCCTTGGATGTAGAATTCTAAAGGGCCGCTATTGCAAAGTACACGTGGTAGCGGCCCTTTTCGTATGTTCAGTTCAGATCGACAGCTCCATGAGCTTTCCCGTTCCCGGATGAATGAACGAAAGCCGGCACGCAGTAAGCATAAGTCTTCCGTGATAATCAGGGTCCGGTCTGCCGTATTTTCTGTCTCCTTTTATCGGCATGCCTGCGTTCGAGAGCTGGACACGGATCTGGTGATGCCGACCGGTCATAAGCCTGATCTCCAGTTCACTGTCGGACAGCTTCTTATAGGAAAGCACAGCCTGCTTTGATTTGGGAGTTCCCTTAGCGACGACTCTGCTCGTGTTGGTGCGCCCGTCTTTCAGAAGATAGTCTGTCAGGATGTCCTCGTCCTTGGGTATCTGTCCGGTAATTTCTGCCCTGTATATCTTTTCGATTTTCCCTTCCGTGAGCTGACGGGTGAGGCCGGCAGCGGCCTTTTTATTTTTGGCAAAAAGCACAAGACCTTCAACCGGCTGATCCAGCCGGTTAATGACATGAAGCTCCGGCTTCTGCTGACCTTTGTTCTTCTTAATAAAATCTGCCAGAAGCATGCTCTCAAGATCCTGCGTGAGAGCGCTGCGGCTCTGAACAGGAAGGCCTGCTTCCTTGTGCACAACTAAAATATCTTTGTCCTCGTAAATTATTTTCATTAGGGGGTCTCCGTTTTATTCTGCGTCAGAGATTAAGTTTGTATGTTCCAAGCTTCATCAGGGGGGGCTCCGTTTTATTCTGCGTCAGATATAAAGTTTGTACGTTTCAAGTTTCATCAGGGGGTCTCCGTATTATTCTGTGTCAGAGATTAAGTTTGTATGTTCCAAGTATATCCTACTATGTCATAAAATGCGAGATACGAGTTAAGGAGAACACCTTCACTTGCAACGCGTGCTTTATCATGCTAAAATTGCAACGTGTAGATGCATTTGAAGAAAAGAAATACCGGAGAACTCCCGACTTATTTGTACATGTTATTCAAAATTTATGTTGTAAAGTCGCGGTTATATGGTAGAATTTTATAGATAAGCATTTACACAAATCCATATATTTAAAGGTGGTGATAATTCTTGATTGAAGAGAGCATTAAGGCTGTCAAAGCGGCAGAAGAAAAAGCCGAAGCTATGCTTGCCGATGCAAGGAAAGAAGCTGATGCCATCATAATGAAGGCAAAAGCAGACGCCGAGCAGTTGGTAAAGGATGCCGGTGAGAACGGTAAGACTTCCGCTGCCGAAGAGATGGAGAGAGCCCGGATCGCCGGAGAGGCTGTCCTGGCGGAAGCTGAAAAAGAGGCGGCGAAAGATGTAGAAGCACTCAAGGCCGTTACGGAAGGTAAAGTCAGCGACGCCATCGCTGCAGTGATCAACGACCTGATTTAGGACCGGTAATTGCGTTCCGGCCTGGGAGGGATCCGGATCGGATTTATGTCAGCTGATGCTGACCTTAAGTCATATGCGGGTCTTGTGAGCGAGACTCGGCTCTCCGGTCTGAGAACGTACTTATAATGGAAGCTGTGAAAGCGGCTTCCGGGGAGCAGTGACGAGCTGCTTCCGTGTAACTTAAAACGCAGTAAAGAAAGGCGGGAATTTTGCATGGCTGTTGTTGATATGCAGAAAATCAGCATCTGTGCGCACCGCTCGAACCGCAAGGCTATACTCGAGACACTTCAGAGTCTGGGAATAATGCAGGTTGTCATTGACGATCTGGATGATCCCGAACTTATGAAGATGGATACAGCAGATGCCAGAGCAAGGTTCGAGAAGAACGCCGATCTTGCAGACCAGGCGATTGCCGTACTGGACACGTATGTTCCGGAGAAAGCAGGATTGCTTTCGGGATTCTCCGGGAAGAAGCTGATTGATAAGGAAGCTTATTCCCATATCATTGATACCCAGACGGATATCATGGCGGAAGCCCGCGAGGTTCTTCGGAATGAAAAGGCAATATCCGAGTGCAACGGAAATATCCTCAGAGATGAAAATCAAATCGAGGCTCTGGTTCCGTGGATGAAACTCGATGTGCCTATGTCCTTTAACGGCACGAAGAAAACGGCAGCGTTCATCGGTACCGTTTCCGGGGTCTGCGATGAAGCGGCTCTTTACGCACAAATCCGGGAGAAAGCCCCGGAGGCGGACGCTCTGTCCGTTAACGTTCTGTCGACAGAAAATGATTCGACAAATGTTTTTGTACTCTGCCTGAAAGAGGAGAGCGAGGAGGTCGAGGCAGCTCTGAGAGCAGCCGGATTTGCAAGACCTTCCCAGGCTGTTTCCGGCGTTCCGGCACGAGAAGCAGAGAGGTGCGCAGCGGATATTGAAAAGCAGAAAGCCGAGATTGCCGGACTGGAAGAGGAGATCCGGGCGAAGGCGCCGACAAGGGGAGACCTTAGGATCGTCGCCGATTATTACCGCACCAGAGCGGAGAAATACCGTCTCCTCGGTACTATTCCTCAGTCCAGAAACGTGTTCTTCCTGGAAGGATGGGTTCCGGCGGACTCTGTGGACAGAGTCGAGACACTTCTCACAACGCGATACAACGCTGTTGTCGAGAAGGAACAGAAGCAGGAGGAGGAAGTTGAGCCGACTCTGCTTCATAATAACAAGTATTCCGAAAACTATGAGCCTGTGCTCGAATCCTACGGACTTCCGCAGCACGGCAGGGTAGATCCGACATTCTTAATGTCGATCTTCTATTGCTTCTTCTTCGGTATGATGCTTTCCGATGCCGGATACGGACTTATGATGGCGATCGGATGCTTCGTAGTTCTGAAGAAATGCCCGCGTATGGGTAAAGGCATGAAGAAGATGCTGAATATGTTCATGTGGTGCGGTGTCAGCACGACTTTCTGGGGAATTATGTTCGGCGGATTCTTCGGTAACGTAATTGATGTGGTCGCTCAGACCTTCTTCGGATACACAGGCGCTACGCCGATCCTGAAGCCGCTTTGGTTCGATCCGCTGACTCAGCCTATGAGACTTCTCGTCTGGTGCATGCTGTTCGGACTGATTCACCTGTTCACAGGTCTCGGCATAAAAGGATATGAGTATCTGAAACAGGGGGATGTAGTGGGATTTGTCAGTGATATCGTTGCATGGTATGCATTCCTGATCGGTCTTATCCTGATCCTCCTTCCCACAGATCTGTTCCAGAATATTGCGCAGATGGAATTCAATTTCCCGGCGTTTGTCGCTCCGGTGGCAAAATTCCTGACGTTTGCAGGTATGATCGTCATTGTACTCATGTCAGGCAGGGCGAACAAGAACTGGGGACTCCGCATTGCGCTCGGCGCATACGATATTTACGGCGTCACAAGCTGGCTGTCGGATGTTCTGTCCTACTCCAGACTTCTGGCCCTGGGTCTTGCAACAGGCGTTATTGCACAGGTCATCAATACGATGGGTTCCATGTTCGGTGGCGGCCCGATCGGCGCGATCCTGTTCGCAGTTATTTTCCTGGTCGGCACAGTACTGAACTTTGCAATCAATGTTCTCGGTGCATATGTTCACACGAACCGACTTCAGTACGTAGAGTTTTTCGGTAAGTTCTATGACGGTGGAGGAGAACCCTTCGTACCGTTCGAAGTAAAATCAAAATATATTGATGTAAAAGAGGAGGCTTAACATGAGTGATTTAGGTATGTTCTTTGGTCTGCTGGGCGCAGCAGTTGCAGTTCTTTTCGCAGGTGCAGGTTCCGCACTCGGCGTCGGTATCGCAGGCCGTGCGGCAGCAGGCGTTGTAACAGAGGATCCGAACAAGTTTGCACAGGTTCTTATCCTTCAGCTTCTTCCGGGTACACAGGGTATCTACGGACTTCTGGTCGGTTTCATCACCCTCTCCAAGATCGGTCTTCTCGGCGGTGGTGATATCACGGTTTCTCTTCCGACAGGTCTTATGATCCTTGCGGCTTGCCTCCCGATCGGTATCGTAGGTCTTATCTCCGGCAGATCTCAGGGCGAGTGCTCTGCAGCTTCCATCGGTATCGTTGCAAAGAGACCGGACCAGTTCGGTAAGGCTATGCTTTTCCCGGCCATGGTCGAGACATACGCTATCCTTGCACTTCTTATTTCTATCCTTGCAGTTTCCAATATCCCGGTATAATCGGCGTAATTACTTAAAGGAGAAGTTATATGGCAGGCATTGATAATATTACCGGCCGTATCCTGCAGGAAGCGCAGGGAGAAGTGGATAAAATTCTGGAAAATGCCGCAAATCAGGCTAAGGAGATCGTCGATAAGGCCGACGTGGAGGCACAAGCCGTCTCCAGGGCAGCGGCGGCGAGATCGGAGCAGCAGACGAAGCTGTATGCTGCACGGGTCAAGTCATCGGCGGAGAGTACCAGAAAAAAGGCACTTCTCTCGGCAAAGCAGGAGATTATTGACAGTGTCATTGATCAGGCCTATAACAAATTAATCAATCAGGATGACGCATCTTATTTCGATATGATGCAGAAGATCCTTGCGAAAGCAGTACGCCCGGAGAAGGGAACGATCGCCCTTCCGGCTGCGGACCTCGCAAGAGTTCCGGATTTCTTTAAGAAAGCAGTCAGTAAGATCGCCGGCGATAAGGGAGGCGAGCTTACATTTGCAAAGGAACCGGCAAAGATCGACAGCGGTTTCGTTCTCTCATACGGCGGTATCGAGGAGAACTGTTCGCTTCGTTCAATATTTGCAGCTAACAGAGATCAGATTCAGGACACGATCTGTAAGGTCCTGTTCTCTTAAGGAGTATTAAATGGCATCAGATTGGGATTATACCTATGCGGTAGCAAGAATACGAGTCCTTGAGACACATCTCCTGAGTGACAGTGATGTGAATGCCATGGTCGCGTCGAAGGATATGAAAGCCGCCCTGACATATCTGAAAGATAAAGGATGGGGAGACGCTTCCGGCAAGGATGATGCGGAGGAGATCCTCGAGATCGAAGAGAAGAAGATCTGGGATACCATGCGCGAACTTCGCGTGGATTTCTCGGTATTCGACGTTCTCTCTCTCCCGCAGATCTACCACAATCTGAAAGCTGCAGTGAAGGAAACGTGTCTTTCGGGAGTGCATCACGGAGTGTTTTATCCGGATGACCGATTCGGTCGTGAGGAAATGCTTCGTATCATGCGCGAAAAAGATTATTCTGCATTGCCCGAGCATATGCGTGCCGCGGCACAGGAAGCATATGAGGCAATGCTGCACAGTCGTGACGGACAGCTGGCCGACATCATCGTCGACAGAGCATGCCTGGATGCTATCGAGGCGGCGGGACAGAAGTCCAAGGCCAAGGTCATCCGGGACTACGCCGAATCACAGGTCGCGGTCACGAACATTAAGATAGCCGTCCGATCTGCCAAAACGAAGAAATCCCTCGATTTCCTCCATCGTGCACTGGCGCCGTGCAGGTCATTTGACGTACGTCAGCTTGCTCAGGCGGCATTCACGGGAGAGGATTCCCTGATGGATTTCCTTTCATCGGCAGGATTTGCCGAGGCGGCGGAGGCTCTGGAGAAGAGTCCGTCGGCATTTGAACGCTGGTGTGACAACATGCAGATCCGTGCGGTCAAACCGCAGAAATATGAAGTCTGCTCGGTCGGACCGCTCGTTGCCTATGTTCTTGCAAGACAGAATGAGATCAAGACGGCACGGATCGTCCTTTCAGGTAAGGAGAATAACCTTTCTGAGGAAGATATCCGGGAAAGAACGAGGGAGATGTATGTCTAAGATAGCAGTCATGGGAGATTACGACAGCGTTTACGGTTTCGGTGCTCTGGGACTGGATATCTATCGTGTGACGGATGCTGAGGAGGGAGCTGCGCTCCTGAAGAAGCTCGCAGAGGGCGAGTACGGTGTCGTCTACATGACGGAACAGCTGGGTGAGCTGCTCAAAAAGGAAAGAGCTAAGTATGAGGACAGAATCACACCGGCTATTATCCTGATACCGGGAGTATCCGGAAACACGGGTGAAGGAGTTCAACGTGTCAAGGGATCAGTGGAACAGGCTGTCGGATCCGATATTTTATTCGGAGATATGAAATAGAAATATCTGTGGCAGGTCATATGATCTGCCGCGAAGAGAGGAGAAACAAATTGAGCACAGGCACGATTTTAAAAGTAGCCGGACCGCTGGTCATCGCGGAAGGCATGCGTGATGCAAACATGTTCGACGTCGTTCGTGTAAGCAAGCAGCGTCTGATCGGTGAAATCATCGAAATGCACGGAGATCAGGCTTCTGTTCAGGTTTATGAAGAGACGTCGGGACTCGGTCCCGGAGAGCCGGTAGAGTCCACAAATGCTCCGCTTTCCGTAGAACTCGGACCGGGACTCATTGGGTCAATATACGATGGTATTCAGCGTCCGCTTAACGGAATCATGAAGAAGACCGGTACGAACAACCTGTCACGAGGCGTTGAGGTCGACGCTCTGGACAGAAACGCAAAGTGGGAATTCGTTCCGACTGCCAAGGTCGGTGACGAGGTCGAAGCCGGAGATATTGTCGGTACAGTTCAGGAGACGCCGGTCGTCCTTCAGAAGATCATGGTACCGTACGGTGTAAAGGGTAAGATCAAATCCATTAAGGGCGGTTCATTTACTGTCGACGAAGTTGTCTATGTCGTTGAGACGGAAGACGGCGACAAAGAGCTCACCATGATGCAGAAGTGGCCGGTACGCCGCGGACGTCCATACAAGGAAAAAGTTCCGCCGGTCAAGCCGCTCATCACCGGTCAGCGCGTAGTCGATGCTTTCTTCCCGATCGCAAAGGGCGGCGTCGCTGCTATCCCCGGACCGTTCGGTTCCGGCAAGACAGTCACGCAGCATCAGCTTGCAAAGTGGTCTGAGGCAGACATCGTTGTCTACATCGGCTGCGGCGAGCGCGGAAACGAGATGACAGACGTTCTGAACGAGTTCCCGGAACTGGTCGACCCGCGTACAGGCGAGTCCCTGATGAAGAGAACCGTACTTATTGCAAATACATCCGATATGCCGGTTGCCGCTCGAGAAGCGTCTATTTATACCGGTATTACAATGGCAGAGTATTTCCGTGACATGGGCTACTCCGTGGCACTTATGGCTGACTCCACATCCCGCTGGGCTGAGGCTCTCCGCGAGATGTCCGGCCGTCTGGAAGAGATGCCCGGTGAAGAAGGTTATCCCGCTTACCTTGCATCCCGCCTTGCACAGTTCTACGAGCGCGCAGGTCATGTTATCTCTCTCGGCAAGGAAGGCCGCGAGGGTCAGCTGTCCGCGATCGGCGCCGTTTCACCGCCCGGCGGTGATATTTCCGAGCCGGTATCCCAGGCTACACTTCGTATCGTCAAGGTATTCTGGGGTCTTGATGCGGACCTTGCTCACCAGAGACACTTCCCGGCTATCAACTGGCTGACATCCTACAGCCTGTATCTTGACAGCATGGGTCCGTGGTTCGATGAGAATGTAGGACCTGACTGGATGTCCACACGCCAGAAGCTGATGTCTCTGCTTCAGGATGAGGACTCCCTGAACGAAATCGTAAAGATGGTAGGTATGGATGCTCTCTCTCCGCAGGATCGTCTGAAGATGGAAGCAGCACGCTCCATCCGTGAGGACTTCCTGCACCAGAACTCCTTCGACGAGGTCGATACGTATACATCACTGGCTAAGCAGTACAATATGATGAGGCTGGTTTACTCGTTCTATTCAGAGGGCGTTAAGGCTCTTGAGCAGGGCGCAACGATCAACAACCTCGTCAAGATGGAAGTCCGTGAGCGAATCGGCCGTTATAAGTACACAAGAGAAGAGAATATTCAGGAAGAATATGAGAAAATCGGCAGAGAGCTGCTTTCTGAAATCTCCGGCCTGATCGGAAAGGAGGACTAAAATGCCGAAGGAATATCGCACGATTCAGGAGGTCGCCGGACCTCTGATGCTCGTAAAGAGCGTTGAAAATGTAAAGTATGACGAGCTCGGTGAGATTGAGCTTGCAAATGGCGAGACACGTCGCTGCAAGGTCCTCGAAATCAACGGCTCCGATGCCCTGGTACAGCTCTTTGAAGCTTCCACAGGTATCAACCTCAGCAACAGTAAAGTACGTTTCCTCGGCCGCTCCATGGAACTCGGTGTTTCCGAGGATATGCTCGGACGCGTCTTCGACGGTCTGGGACGTACTATTGACGACGGTCCCGAAATCCTTCCGGATGAAAGACGCGACATCAACGGTCTTCCGATGAATCCGGCAGCCCGCGAGTATCCGTCCGAGTTCATTCAGACGGGTGTTTCCGCTATCGACGGTCTGAATACACTGGTACGTGGCCAGAAGCTCCCGATCTTCTCCGCATCCGGTCTTCCGCATGCCAATCTGGGTGCCCAGATCGCACGTCAGGCAAAAGTTGTCGGAACGGACGAGCCGTTCGCCGTTGTATTTGCGGCAATGGGTATCACATTTGAGGAAGCGAACTTCTTCATTCAGTCCTTCCGTGAGACCGGCGCGATCGACCGTACGGTCCTGTTCATCAATCTGGCAAATGACCCGGCTGTTGAGCGTATTTCCACACCTCGTATGGCGCTGACTGCGGCTGAGTATCTTGCATTTGAAAAAGATATGCACGTTCTCGTAATCCTTACGGATATCACGAACTATGCCGACGCTCTCCGCGAGGTCTCCGCAGCTCGTAAGGAAGTTCCGGGACGCCGCGGTTATCCGGGTTACATGTATACCGACCTTGCTCAGATGTATGAAAGAGCAGGACGTCAGAGAGGCAAGAAGGGCTCCATCACGATGATCCCGATCCTCTCCATGCCGGAAGATGATATCACACATCCGATTCCTGACCTGACAGGATACATCACAGAGGGACAGATCATCCTGAGCCGTGAGCTTTACAGAAAGGGCATCACGCCTCCGATCAATGTTCTTCCGTCTCTTTCCCGTCTGAAGGATAAGGGTATCGGTGTCGGCAAGACACGTGAAGACCACGCTTCCACAATGAACCAGCTGTTCGCGGCTTATTCCCGCGGCAAGGACGCCAAGGAACTCATGATCATCCTCGGTGAAGCAGCGCTTTCGGATATCGACCTTCTGTACGCTAAGTTCTCGGATGCGTTTGAAGAGAAGTATATCTCTCAGGGCTACTTCACAGACCGTACGATTCAGGAAACTCTCGATATCGGCTGGGAGCTGCTCCGCATGCTGCCGAGGTCCGAGCTGAAACGTATCAATGATAAGATGCTTGACAAGTACTATTGATGGCTATTAAACTATCTCGATGTGAGATGCCGCGGCTTTAGACAGCTGCGTACACAGAGTTAGGCCATCCGTCTCATGCCCTTTATGGAGGGCATGAGATTTAAGAAAGGAGTGAGGACACTTGGCATCCAAACAGGTAAATCCAACCCGAATGGAGCTGACGCGGCTTAAATCCAAGCTGGTCACGGCCGTCAAGGGCCACAGACTTCTGAAGGATAAGCGCGATGAGCTTATGCGCGAATTCCTGGATCTTGTCCGCGAAAACATGGCACTCCGGCTGAAAGTGGAAGAAGGGATCAGACAGGCCAATGTCAACTTTGTCATTGCCAAGGCTGGTATGTCACAGGAGGCTCTGCGCGAGGCTCTGATGGCACCGAAACAGGAAGTCACACTGATGGAAGACGTGAAGAACGTCATGAGTGTAAATATTCCGGTTTTTGACTATAAGACAAGGACATCGGATCCCAATGACATATATTCCTATGGTTTCGCATTCACGTCCAGTGATCTGGACGGAGCGGTAAAATCGCTTGCGGATATACTGCCCGATATGCTGAGACTGGCTGAGGTGGAGAAATCCTGTCAGCTGATGGCAGCAGAAATCGAGAAGACTCGCAGACGTGTTAATGCTCTGGAGCATGTCACAATTCCCGAAACACAGGCAGGAATAAAGTACATCACTATGAAGCTTGATGAGAATGAGAGAAGTACTCAGATCAGGCTGATGAAAGTCAAGGACATGATGCTGGAGGAAGCACACGGGTACAGTGAGAAATAGAGTTCTTAAATCGGTAGTATTATTTGCCGTATTTGTAGTCGGAGTAATATTCTTTTCATTATTTATGAATACACAGGTGACAGAGAGCGCGTCGGATCTTTCAGATTCGACGCTTCCTGTCATGTGTGTAGATATAGGCGGCAACCGTGTTAACAGAATGTTCGGATATCGGGAGGAGATGGCCTCCGCACATCTGAGAGATTCCGTAATTCCAATGACCACGGACAGGACCCTGACGGTCTCCTACAGAGCCTTCGATCTGGGAGTTTCGTCTGTTGCGTATGAGGTCACTGCGCCGGATACCGGAACGGTCATCGAAAATGCCAAGATCGGAAACTTCAAGCAGGACGGTGAGTACCGCACGGCAACGTTTACGCTATCCGAGCCGATTCTCATGAACCGCGAGTATCCGATCAAATTTACCCTGCAGACATCGTCGGGAAGTGTCTATTACTACTCCCGCCTTCTGCAGAGAGCGGACCTGCTGACCGAAAAGTATGTGCAGTTCGTCTATGACTTCTACGAGACGTGCACGAATAAGAACGGGGCGGGTGAATTAAATACGTATCTCGAGACGGATGATACGGTCAACTACAACTCCTTCACGGAGGTCAATCTGAAGTCTACATTCGATCAGGTGACATGGGGATCCCTGGGACCTCAGGTCTATCGAAAAGCCGTGCCTACGATCTGCGAGATCAATAAGGAGACGTGCTCCATCACGACGGATTATCTGATCAGCGCGACGGACAGGGACGGTGATACGGAGTTCTACCATGTGGAAGAGTTCTACCGCATGCGCTATTACAATGACAGAATTATGCTTCTGGATTTCAACAGGAAGGCGATCCAGGTCTATGACGGATCGACGGGTTCCATTTCCGCAAACGGCGTCTTCCTTGGGGTTGAGACGAGAGGCATTCAATATAAGACAAATGCAGACTCCAGCATAGTCGCATTTGTCAACGACGATACGCTCTGGGAGTACAACGAGAACGCCCAGAAACTCGTTAAAGTCTTCTCGTTCCATGACACGTCAGCCAATGCGGACGAGCGATATGATCACGACGAGTACGGCATCAAGGTCATCCGTGTTCAGGAGTCCGGAGACATAGATTTCATTGTCTACGGATATATGAATCGCGGAAAGCATGAGGGCCGCTGCGGAATTTCGATATGCCACTATCACGGCGAGGGCACCGCGGTCGAGGAGCAGGTCTTTATCCCTTACAGGATGTCATATCAGACCCTGCAGAACAATCTCGGCAGACTGTGCTACGTCAATTCATCCGGTACCGCATACTTCTACCTGAACCGCACGGTCTACAAGATCGAACCGGAGACTGGAGAGTTCACTGAAATCATTTCGGATATCAATCCGGACTGCTTCGTTTCCTCCGGAACCAACAGTCAGATCGCATGGATGCAGGAGATGGAGACAAATACCTCCACGCACATCACGGTCATGGATCTGGACAACGGAAAATCGCGTGAAATCAGCGCGGGAAAAGGTCAGTATCTGAAGGCTCTCGGCTTCATCAATGATGACCTGATTTACGGTCTTGCAAATATTGAGGACATTGCAGTTCAGCCTGCGGGCGATGAGATATTTGCAATGAAGGAGCTGAAGATAGAGTCTTTTGACGGCACATTGGTCAAAGACTACAATCCGGATAATTGCTGGGTCTCCGGCATCACGATCACGGAAGGCCTTGTCGAGCTGTCGCGTGTCACCAAGACAGAGGCCGGCTATACTGTAGCTTCCACAGATAACATAATGAATACGCGTCAGGTGTCCTCCTCGACGATTGGCATTGATATAGCCGTGACCGGACGGCAGGGCCAGATTCTTACCCTTGTTATGTCGGATCAAAAGCGGAATATCAATCCGGTCGTGACGAACTTTGTACTTCGTCCTTCCGTCAACGAGGCGGATTTGGAACTGGGCATTGATCCGGAAGATCCGTATCAGCTCTTTTACGTTTATGCTTACGGCAAGCTTCAGGAGATCGTGACGGATCCCGGAAAGGCTATCCGCGATGCCGACGAGCTGGTCGGTGTTGTGGTCAACCGTGAGGGACAGTACGTGTATGAGCGCGGTAACAAGGATGTCGAGAACGAACTTTACAACGAGGACGTTCCGCAGGGCATTTTCTCCGGCACGATTGTTGCGGATGAGCTGCAGAAGGCGGTCGGAGACGAGGCTGTCATCATGAATCTGAGCGGCTGTACGCTTTCTCAGGTGCTCTACGAGGTGTCAATGGGCCGGGCGGTCGTTACAAGGCTTGCCGACGGGGCTACGACCGTGATCGTAGGTTATGACCGCTATAATACGCTGCTGTATAATTTTGCGGATGGATCGCATTATTATATGGGTATAAATGATAGTACCGCGGCGTTTGAGGCGGGGGGAAATGTGTTTGTGAGTTATGTGGAGCCGCAGAAGACGGTGAAGAGTTAATAATTCATAGGGTTGGCAAAAAGGTTACGCAGAGACCGACGAATATCCACGCAAAACTGCTTCGCAATGTTTTGCTTAGGATATTGTCGGTCTCTGCTTTGTTATAAATATTTCCAAGATTGACATACTGCACCGCTTTGGTGTAGTATTGTGTTTAATTTCTCAGGGAGTAATAATTAACACCCCTGAATATGAAGGAGGATTTCAAAATGACAAAGATGAAGAAATTCATGGGTCTCGCACTGGCAGGTGTTATGGCAGCCGGTCTTCTCGCAGGATGCGGCGGTTCAGGTTCGGGCGCTTCCGGCGCAGCTTCCGATGATGGCGAACTCAAGTGGGTCATCGGAGAAATCGGACCGGTCACCGGCCCCGTTGCCGTTTACGGACAGGACGTTGCCGATGCAGGTCAGATCGCAGTTGACGAGATCAACGCTGCCGGCGGTATCAACGGCTATCAGATCGAGTATGTCACAGCGGATGATGAGCATGATCCGGAGAAGGCTGTCAACGCTTACAATTCTCTGAAGGATAAAGGCATGCAGATCCTTCTCGGCACAGTTACTTCCGGTCCGTGTACAGCAGTTGAGGCTGTCACAGCTGAAGATAACATGTTCCAGCTCACACCGTCAGGTTCTTCCAAGGACTGCATCGCACAGGCCAATGCATTTGCCGTATGCTTCAATGACCCGCAGCAGGGAACAAAATCTGCTGAATATCTTGCAGCGCATTTTGCGGACAAGAAGATCGCATCTATCTATGACAGCTCCGACATCTATTCATCCGGTATCGAGACGAACTTCGAAGCAAAGGCTAAAGAGCTCGGACTTGAGATCGTAGCTACAGAGGCTTTCACACAGGATACAGCAACAGATTTCTCCGCTCAGCTTCAGAAGATGAAAGACGCAGGCGCAGACCTTGTCTTCCTTCCGATTTACTACAGCAATGCTGCAACAATCCTGACACAGAGCAACAACATCGGCTATGCTCCGACATTCTTCGGATGCGACGGTATGGACGGTATCCTCAGCATGGAGAACTTTGATACATCTCTCGCTGAAGGTCTTATGCTTCTTACACCGTTTGCAGCAGACTCTACAGATGAGCTGACAGTTAATTTCGTAAAGAAGTTCGAGGAAGCTTACAAGAGAACTCCGAATCAGTTCGGCGCAGACGAGTATGATGCATTCTATGCAATTAAGGCTGCAATCGAGAAGGCTGACCTTAAACCGGATATGAGCGTATCCGATATCTGCGAAGGTCTTAAGACAGCTATCACAGAGATCGAGATCGAAGGTCTTACAGGTACTATTACATGGTCCGCAACAGGCGAGCCGGACAAAGAGCCGAAGGCTGTTGTTATCCAGGACGGCGTTTACGTATCTATTGAAGACTAATCGGATATTTTGTATCAGCCGACGCTGACTCGCATTCTGCGTCATGTCTCGAGAGAGACTTGAATATAATATCGAAAAACGAAACAGCTGCATTTGCCTGCACACCCACGTGCCGTCATTTGCAGCTGTTTTTCTATAGTGCGAAGCGGCAGAGCAGCATCTTCATAGGAGTTGATTCATCGCATGAGGGCTGAGGTTCATTTTCGGTATGCAGGAACTCGGTTTGAAATTATTCCGCCAGCAGCTTGTTAGACTTCGGCGAAATCCGGCATATAGGAAAGGGAAGCAATCAATTCCGCATGCTGCTGAATAGATTTCGGTGAAATCCGGCACGCAGGAAGGGAGGCAATCAATTCCGCCAGCAGCTGCATGGACTACTTTCACTTTACGGAAATTTAATAGAATGCTATAATAGTCCATTATTGTTTACTATTAATCTAAGATGAGAGGGTATCAAAATGGTTAGTTTCTTCACACACCTCATCAATGGCCTCAGTCTGGGCAGCATCTACGCCATCATAGCCATTGGCTACACCATGGTCTATGGTATCGCCAAGATGCTCAACTTTGCCCACGGCGATGTCATCATGATAGGTGCCTTCATGGCTTACACGATCATCAGCACCATGGGACTCCCGACGCCGCTCGGCATCATCGGTGCAATCGTCATCTGCACATGTCTCGGAATCGTCATCGAGAAAATTGCTTACAAACCGCTGCGCAAAGCCGCTTCCCCGCTCGCTGTTCTTATCACGGCGATCGGTGTCAGCTATTTCCTCCAGAATTCCGCACTTTTGATCTTCGGTTCCGACCCGAAAATGTTCACTTCGGTCGTGCCGTTCCAGTCTGTAACGATAGGATCTTTTTCGATTCCAGGAACGACTATCGTCAGCATAACCGTAAGCATCATTCTGGTTGCTGCTCTGCAGACTTTCATCAATAAGACAAAACCCGGTCAGGCTATGCTCGCATGTTCACAGGACCGCGATGCGGCTTCTCTCATGGGTATATCTGTCAATGGAACGATCACCCTCACCTTCGCAATCGGCTCTGCCATGGCAGCGATCGCGGGTGTTCTCCTGTGCTCCGCATATCCGACGCTGAGCCCGACGACCGGTGCTATGCCCGGTATTAAGGCTTTCGTTGCGGCTGTTTTCGGCGGAATCGGTTCCATACCCGGTGCGATGATCGGTGGACTTGTGCTCGGCGTGATTGAAATCCTGAGCCGTGCTTACATCTCATCACAGCTCTCGGATGCGATCGTATTTTCCGTACTTATCATAGTTCTTCTTGTAAAACCTACCGGACTCTTCGGCAAGGTCATTCAGGAAAAGGTCTGAGGAGGTGTCCGGTATGAAACAAAAATTCTCCATGATGGATGCAACCTCCAGAGACGACTTCAAGACGTACGGAGGTCTTATCCTCGTATTCATTATCGTATCGATCCTGTCTGTGGCAGGAATGCTGAACAGTCAGATGACCGGTCTTCTGGTCCCGCTGTGTGTCTATGCGATCATGGCGATTTCGCTGAACCTGGTCGTCGGCATTTTAGGCGAGCTGTCCATCGGACATGCGGGCTTTATGTGCGTGGGAGCATTTGCAAGTGCATTTTTCTCGAAAGTTACAGTGGGATCAATGCCTGACCTTCTCAGATTTATCATCGCCATCATTATCGGCGGAATAGTGGCGGGAATCTTCGGTTTCCTGATCGGCATTCCGGTACTTCGTCTGCGAGGCGACTATCTGGCAATCGTCACGCTTGCTTTCGGTGAGATCATCAAGAATATCATCAATGTTCTCTATGTCGGCAGGGATGCAAATGGTTTCCATTTCTCCATCACGAGCGCAAACGATCTCGGTATGGATCTGACTACCGGTGAAATCATAATCAACGGTCCTCAGGGAATTACGGGAACACCTAAGGATTCGACATTTGCGATTGCTTTTATCGTACTTATGATTTCTCTGATCGTCGTTCTGAACCTGATTCATTCGAGGGACGGACGTGCAATCATGTCTGTTCGAGACAATGCGATCGCTGCGGAATCTGTCGGTATCAACATCACAAAGTACAAGCTTATCGCTTTTACGATTTCCGCCGTCATCGCGGGATTTGCCGGTGCACTCTATGCGCACAATCTGGCGACCCTCATCGCAACGCCTGCAAGATTCGGATACAACATGTCGATCATGTTCCTCGTATTCGTTGTTCTCGGCGGTATAGGAAGCACACGCGGTTCCATCATTGCGGCTGTTGTACTTACCCTGATCCCGGAGGTTCTCCGCTTCATGGCAAATTACCGTATGCTGATTTACTCCATCGTTCTGATCGTTATCATGCTGATCAACTGGAGTCCGGCAGTCAAGGGATGGCTTGACAGGCACGTATACAGCAAGATCCCGTTTCTTAAGAAAATAAGAGCAAAGGAGGGCAATTAAGGATGGCACTCCTCGAAATAAATAACCTCGGTATTCAGTTCGGCGGTCTGCGGGCTGTCGACGATTTCAAGCTCACAATAGAAAAAGGTGAACTTTACGGTCTGATCGGTCCGAACGGTGCAGGTAAGACGACAGTCTTTAATCTTCTTACCGGAGAGTATAAGCCGAATGAAGGAGTTATCAAACTGGACGGGCAGGACATTACAGGAAAGCGTCCGATCGATATCAACAGGGCAGGCATTGCCCGAACATTCCAGAACATCAGACTTTTCAAGAAGCTTACCGTTCTGGACAATGTAAAAGTAGGTCTTCACAATCAGTATCATTACTCAACAGCCGTATCCATTCTTCGTCTGCCCAAGTACTATCAGATAGAGAAGGCGATGAATGAGAGGGCGATGGAGCTTCTGAAGGTTTTCGGTCTTGATACGGATGCGGATAAGATCCTCGCTTCCAATCTTCCGTACGGACAGCAGAGAAAACTGGAGATTGCACGTGCGCTGGCTACGAACCCGAAGCTCTTGCTTCTCGATGAGCCGGCTGCGGGCATGAACCCGAATGAGACGCAGGAGCTCATGGATACGATAAAGTACATCCAGAAGAATTTTGATATGACGATCCTTCTGATAGAGCACGATATGAAGCTCGTTTCCGGTATCTGTGAGAAGCTGACAGTCCTGAACTTCGGTCGTATCCTGACACAGGGCGATACGAAGACAGTTCTGGCGAATCCGGAAGTCATTAAGGCGTATCTCGGGGATGATTAAGGAGGTTAGGAAATGGCAATGCTTAAAGTCACGGATCTCCGCGTCAATTACGGCGTAATCCCGGCGCTGAAGGGGATCTCATTTGAAGTCAACCAGGGAGAGGTCATTGCGCTGATCGGTGCAAATGGTGCCGGCAAGACCACGACCCTGCATACCGTAACGGGGCTTATTACAGCTGCTTCAGGCAAAATAGAATTTGAAGGCAAAGATATCACGCATACACCGCCTCACAAAATCGTGGCCATGGGTATGGCGCACGTTCCGGAAGGACGCCGTGTTTTTCCTGATATGACCGTTTATCAGAATCTTATGCTGGGTGCATATACTCGGAACGATCCTGCCGAGAAAGCCGCGTCCCTCGCGTGGGTGTACGAGTGCTTCCCGCGCCTTAAGGAGCGTGCAAAGCAGATGGCCGGTACGCTCTCAGGCGGTGAGCAGCAGATGCTGGCCATGGGCCGTGCTCTGATGTCACATCCTAAGATCATCCTGATGGATGAGCCGTCCATGGGTCTGTCACCGATCTATGTAAATGAGATTTTTACCATCATTGAGACCGTTTCCTCTCAGGGAACAACAGTCCTGCTCGTTGAGCAGAACGCTAAAAAAGCACTCTCCATTGCTGACCGTGCGTACGTTCTGGAGACCGGAAGCATAACAACAACAGGCGTTGCGGATGACCTGCTTCACGACGATGCGATCCGCAAGGCATATCTCGGAGAGTAAAAGGGTTCTGAAATATGCAGATATCTGCGTGAGAACCTATTTGACCGGAAATAGAGGAGAAAGCAATGAATAAGAAAATCGTTATAGCAATCAGCCGCGAATACGGAGCCGGCGGAAAAACGATTGGTGAAATGCTCTCGGAAGATCTGGGAATTCATTATTATGATAAGGAACTCCTGAAACTTGCTTCGGAGGAATCCGGAATCAACGAGGCGCTTTTCAACAAGGCGGATACAAAATTCACAGGTTCCAATCTTCTTCATAAGATTATGAAATCAATTTACAAGGGTGAACTGCTCAGCCCGGAAGACAATGATTTCACGTCCAAGGAAAATCTTTTTAACTATCAGGCAAAAGTCATTCAGAATCTCGCCGATGCAGAGTCCTGCATTATTGTCGGCCGCTGCGCGGACTTTATCCTGAAGGATTATGACAATGTTATTCGCATATTCCTTCATGCACCGGAATCGTTCCGCCTTGAACAGGCTGCTCTGAGAATGAGTCTGCCGCCTGACAAGCTGCAGAAATGGGTGGAGAAAGAAAATGCTTCCCGCGCCGAGTACTATAAGTACTACACCGGCCGCGAGTGGACGGACGTGCGTCATTTTGATCTGAGTCTGGATACATCAAGAATCGGATTTGAAAAATGTGCTGAGCTGATCAAAGGATATATGAAGCTAAAGTTTGAAGGCCTGGAATTCTGATTCATAAGTAAATAATTATCGAAAAAGAAAAGGCTCTGAGCTGCCGAAATATGCAGCGTCAGAGCCTTTTGTGCTGGTTATGTCTACACGATATTAAAAGTTTGCTGAGATAAACGTTTTATAGTTGCTTTAAGCTGTCGCCTGTAATTTCACAGTCATCATGGCTTTTCTGACCGCCGGGACTGCGAGGAGAATCAATGTAAGAAGACCTTCCGCACAGAGATAGAAGCCATTATAGCTGATGGAATAAACAAGCGGATTCATTCCCTCAGGTGCGTACATACCGAAGAATATGACGCCCGAAAGGACAGCGAAAAAGAAGCGGCCGAGGACTGCGCAAATGTATCCGATCAGCAGACCGTTCTTCTTGTCAGAGAAGAAACCGGAAATTCCGAGAGCACCGAATGCGAGCGGGTAGTCCACAAGCATCTGCGGCAGAGAGACGATGTACGGACCTAAGATCAAACGAAGAAGCCCGTAAGTTACGCCTGCCAGAAGTCCGACGACCGGACCGTACCAGTAGCCGATCAGAACTACGAAAAGCATGGAAAATAAGGTGATGGAGCCTCCGGTCGGCAACCTGAAGAGTTTGATCTGACTGCACACAACTGCGAGTGCGAGCGCCATGGAACAGTAAGCGAGCTGCTTTGCTCCGATCTTTTTGCGGCCGCCTGCAAAAACAGATATGACAATCAGTAAAAGGAATACGGCTACAGCAACTAACGTGTAGCCGGCGGCGGTGAGTCCGCCGTCTTGCGTGACAAAAAACATATAGATGCCTCCTTACGCCGGTATTATCCGGATCAAGTAATAGGGGTCGTGCAGATGCACTCTCAGCCTGATGCGCCCCCAGCAACATAATAACTATAGTGCAGTTGCGGCACTACGTCAAGGAACCTCTTGCATGTATTTCAGGAAAGACATTCTGAAAGAAGTTGATGGAGGTGTGGGTGGAGCAATGCAAAAAGGTCGGAGGAATATGAATAACAATCGGTGTATTATCACGATTTCTGGGGTTGAGGATCGCAGCCGCACATTAAGGAAGGTGCTTCGCACCATGCGTGGCGCGGCAAGAACGACGAGGTGTTCTTGATTAGTGAGTGTAGAGAAGCGGAGAAAGTAATGAGAGCAGAAAATGATAGAGAATTCAGACAAATAAATGGAAAATGCATATTTTAGACCGAATAGTACGTGCCGACATGAATATTACGAATATTAAAATTAAAATAGAAAAATGATAAAAAACTGTTGACAAAAACCAGAACTAAATGTAAAATAACATCATCAACAAAAACAAATTACAAAAATTCAACAAAGGAGGACAGTCCATTGGAAGTTTAAGTTCTTGGTAATTCCTTTTCATCTTAAGAAAAGTCCAGTTCTATCAGATTTAAAAATCAAAGATCATTCTTATGAGGAAGGATCTTCACAAGGAGCCAGGAGTTCCTAAAAGGTTTTTATAACAGAAGTACATGGATACTCTTTTAAGAATTGAATTCCAGAAAATTTTTTAGTTTCTCAATAAAAAATCAAGTTTTTCAGATTTAGTAGTAAGTTTAAATACAGAATATGTATTAACCATTACGTCCAACATTCCGAATCCTGAGTGATTAATAACAACATTACCTAAACCTAAGAATAAAACCAAAACCTGTTTAAGATTTGAGAAGAAACTAACGGCTGATCAAGATAATCTGGAGGACAATCCAATGAACGGTTGACGTCCTTATGGACTTAATCAATAAAGGTACCTTAAATAAGCGAGAGGAGGTTATACAGTGAAACTTCTAAATATTCATTAATGGGGCTATCCGAATGGCAGTTGATCAAAGAAAGCATTTGGATAGCCCTTAAAATTTGCCTATTTTTATATTTGTTTATTCATGGTGTCAGGCATATCGTATTGCCTGATTTATTTTTGTGTCTTAAAATAAAGGAAGATGATGATCTCCGTCGACACAGGCAACCGATGATCTATATGCAAAGCAGCAGTGTGCCATGCGTAAAGGACTGCAGCACAAGAGCATTGCATGGGAATGGAGGTTCATCAGGCCGGGAAAACCAAATTTCTTAGAGGGAGATGACCCCGCCCATAGAGGCGGCGGACTCCGGATCAGTCTCATTGGAGGATTAAAATTATGATCAGATTGATTGCAAGTGACATCGACGGAACACTGGTAAGGGAAAGCTCACATCACATTAACCCTGAATATTTTGACGTGATCCGTGCGCTCAAGGCGAAGGGCATTCGTTTCTGTGCATGCAGCGGTAGACAGTATAAGAGTATTTACGAACTGTTCAAGCCGGTGGCAGATGACATCTATTTTATCGCGGAAAACGGCAGTCTCCTGCGCACGAAGAACGAGATTTTGTTCCAGTGGGCTATAGAGGAGAAGTACATCTATCCACTCATCTCCGATATCCGCCGCGAAACGGATGTCGACATTACAGTCAGCAAGGCTGAATGCGCGTATACGGAGTGCGGCACACATAAGAATCCGTATGTCTATCTGAGAGATGCGTACAAATACGCTGTCGAAGATATCTACAGCCTCGATTATTTAAGCAAGGTCGGCGTTTTGAAGTTCTCCCTGTACCATCCGAAGGATGCCGAAAAGAGTTGTGAGTGGCTTTTCAAGTCTTTTTGGAATGATAAGTTCAAAATTGTCTGCTCAGGTGCCAATTGGGTAGATATGTGTGCCATGAACGCCGGTAAAGGTGAGGCTTACGCTCTCCTTCAGGAGTATCTGGATATTCCGAAAGAGGAGACCATATATTTCGGAGATAATATGAACGACCTGACGGCATTTGAAGAGACGGGAACGAGTTATACCGTTGCAAATGCAAGGTCGGAAGTGCAGCATGAGGCCGATATTGTTGCCGCATCTTATAAACAGGACGGCGTGCTTAAGGTGTTGAAGAGTTTTCTTTGACATTTTCAGTTCACATACGAGGCTGTAAGCTTGTGCCATGCTGTATCTGAGAAGTTATCGAGAGAGCGAAGGTTGCATTTTCCGGCAGAATGGTCTACAATCTACGGATAGTACACCTGAGCGAAAAACAGGTGTCAGAGCGGATAGCCGCAAAATATAATAACGCCGCACCGTGCGGCACACTGGAGAATAAAAATGGAAAAGCTAGTTACAGTCAGAGAGTTATTCAAAGAGACCGAGAAGTATATTGACACGACCGTCAAGGTGGGCGGCTGGGTACGCTCCATCCGCGGATCGAAGGCGTTTGGTTTCATGGTCCTGAGCGACGGTTCCTTCTACAACACATTACAGATCGTCTTCCACGACAAGATGGACAATTTCACGGAAGTCAGCAAGCTGAATGTAGGTTCCGCGGTTATCGTTACAGGCACCCTGGTTGCCACACCTGAGGCAAAGCAGCCGTTCGAGATCCAGGCGGATACTGTCGAGATCGAAGGAGCATCCACACCGGATTACCCGATGCAGAAGAAGCGCCATACGCTTGATTATCTGCGCACGATGCCGCATCTTCGTCCGCGCACGAACACGTTCCAGGCAGTCTTCCGCGTACGCTCCCTGATTGCATACGCAATCCATAAGTTCTTTATGGAGCGCGACTTCGTATATGTACATACTCCGATCATCACGGCGTCTGACGCTGAAGGTGCCGGCGAGATGTTCCAGGTAACGACACTGCCGCTCGACAAGCTCCCGATGACGGAGGACGGCCAGATCGATTACAGCAAGGATTTCTTTGGCAAGATGACCAACATGACGGTCTCCGGTCAGCTGAACGTGGAGCCGTTTGCGATGTCATTCCGCAACGTGTACACATTCGGACCGACATTCCGTGCCGAGAATTCCAATACCGCGCGCCATGCAGCGGAGTTCTGGATGATTGAGCCGGAGATGGCATTTGCAGATCTTGAAGATAACATGGAAGTCGCGGAAGCGATGATCAAGTATATCATCAACTATGTCCTTGAGAATGCTCCGGAAGAGATGGCTTTCTTCAATCAGTTCATCGACAAGGGTCTCATTGATCGCCTGAAGGGTGTAGCGAGCGCTGAATTCGGTCATGTGACTTACACGGAAGCAATCGATATTCTTCTGAAGTCCGGCAAGCAGTTCGACTACCCGGTCAAGTGGGGCGTCGACCTTCAGACTGAGCACGAGCGCTACCTGACAGAGGAGGTCTTTAAGAGACCGGTCTTTGTCACAGATTATCCGAAGGAAATCAAGGCTTTCTACATGAAGCTCAATCCGGACGGAAAGACCGTTGCGGCTATGGACTGCCTTGTTCCGGGTATCGGAGAGATCATCGGCGGTTCTCAGCGTGAGGAGGACTATGACAAGCTCATCGGCCGTATGAAGGAACTCGATATGGATCTCAAGCAGTATCAGTTCTATCTTGACCTTCGCAAATACGGCACAGTCAGACATTCCGGATTCGGCCTCGGCTTTGAGCGCTGCGTTATGTATCTGACAGGTATGGCAAATATCAGAGATGTGCTGCCGTATCCGAGAACGGTGAAGAATTGCGAGCAGTAAAATAGAAGAGTAAAAATGGGATATTCAAGTCTCGTTCTCGAGACGTGGCGCGGACTTAAGGTCAGCGTCAGTTGATATCTGTTATCACAGAAATAAAAAGACGGTGCCTTCCGATTTAATGCGGAAGACACCGTTTTTTAGTGCAAGATATATGATGCTTGTAAACTGTTTGCCCCGATGCTAAGTCACTTCGCAAATTGGAGCTTATTCAATCCAGAACAATTCATCCAAAGTTTTATCCAGTGCCTTACAGATCGCAATGCACAGATTTATTGTGGGATTGTAATCCCCCTTTTCTATCGCGCTGATTGTCTGTCTGGAAACATCGCACATTTTGGCAAGCTGTTCCTGGGACAGGTCTTTTGCCGCGCGAGCGGACTTCATTTTCAGATTTTTCATTCCGCCACCTCGCTTCCCATGCTGGCTTTCTTTATGGCCAGAGCTATGAGGATTATTACAAAGCTGAGACCGCATATGAAGCTTGCTCCGCTTGCAAACGTGATGACTCCGTTTTCAAAGAGTGATCCGTCCAAAATCCGAAGGATACCCATGCCTGTATTTAACAGTCCGATAAATGCACAGAGAGCGATGTAGTAGGTTCCGTTCTGGCCAATCTGGAAAAAGGCACCTTTGAAAATGCAGTATACGACAGATGTCACGATGCCGATCATCATAACAACGAAGATGGCAAATGAAGGTGAAACAAACGTTATCAGATTCGAGTCGAGAACCATAAGCAATACAAGCAGGAGTGCAATCGTTACGAAATAGCCGAGTCTGTATCCGTCAGCGCGGATCTTTAACTGCATTTCGTCGTAGTGCTGCTTTTTCCCGGCTCGCCTCATTGAGGACCAGATTGCGATAGCTAAGAAGAGAACTGCGAATAATCCTATATAAAAACCGCCAGACATAATGATTACCTCCGTGATGTAAGGTTGAAAGAAATATCTTTGCTGTGATTATAATGTAAACTATTTTGAATTAAATGTCAAGTATATTTGACAAAAAGCAAGTAATAAATGAATAATTCATATCATGTTCAGAGATTGAGAAAGGGATTAATTCTACAGCAACGTAACTATTTGGAGAGAGACTATAATAGCTGATATGAAAAAAGCCTCCGGCGGATCGCAGACATGCGTAGTGGAAGGCACTTTCGCGCCGCGGAGGTCGCGTCAAGAACGCCGAGGCGTTCTTGAATTTGTATAGTGCTTATAAGATAATAAGATATAAATTGGTTGTGGAATAAATCTGGTGATTACGGAGTATTACAAAATGATAGAAGTCGAAGTGAAGCTTAAGATAGATAACAGGAACAGCGTCGAGGAGCAGCTCAAGGATCAGGGCTTTTGCTTGCATAAAAGAGTAAAAGAGACGGACACCTATTTTGATGGCGGCTTATACGGCATCAAAAAGAGTGGTCAGGCTCTGCGAGTCAGGAAAACCGTGGATTTTATGACAGGTGCCGAAAAGTCGGAATTGAATTTTAAGGGAGCAAAAATAGATACAGTATCTATGGCAAGACAGGAGCTTGAAACTGAGGTTATAGATGGCGAAGTTGTTACGAAAATACTTGAGGCCATAGGATTCCATAAGGCAGAGCCCCGCGTTATTAAGGAGAGATGGATGATGTCATGCGGTGACGTGCATGCTTGCCTTGATGAGGTAGAAGGGCTGGGATCATTCCTGGAGTTGGAAATCATGGTGGAGGATGAGGGAAACAGACCTGAGGCTCTTGTAAGGATTGAAGAGATTTTGAAAATCATGGGCTATACGATGAAAGATACAACCAGAGTTTCCTATATGGGACAGCTGCAGGGAAGGAATTTCTGACAAATAATTTGAGGATGTTTTTTGCATGAAGCGCCAATAGTGGAACTGACTTGCATATTAACTTGCATATTAACTTACGTATTAGCTTACATATGTTCAGTTTTGCAAGCCATTGATTAACTTATTTAACTCGTGCATATACACATACGTAGCAGGATTTCTGAGTAAGTATACTACTTTACAAGCAAGAACGGATGTTCTATAATAGTAGAATATCCGTTCGGTTTTTATCACGATTACTGCGGATAGATTACTTGAGGACTATTTACTGAGAAATAGTTGAGAGGCGAGTGGTAGACTGGGTTTATAGAGAGGAAGATAATTATGACAACATGGCAATTTTTACTATTGGCGGGACTGCTCGTAGCAATCGTTGTTTTGCTGGCTCTTGTGCTTTTAAGGGGTGGAGACAACAACGGCAATAAGAACTCAGATGATTTTGAAGAATTGCAGGACGAGCTCGTACGCCTCGCCGAGCAGGTCGAATCTACCGCAAAAACGAACGCTGAGTTCAATACACAGCTGCGTGCAGAAATCTCCGGCAGTCTCAGAGACGGCAGACAGGAGCAGCGTGAGCAGCTCTTTTCCTCGTCTAAGTTACAGACCGAAACACTGATCAACATGAAAGACAGCATCGTCTCGACTCTTTCCGATAGCATGGATCGTCTCCAGGCATCCAACGAAGCAAGGCTTGACCGTATCCAGGGCGTTGTAGATGAGAAGCTTGATAAGACTTTGAATGAGCGGTTGGATGCGAATTTCAAGGCAGTGGGAGATCAGCTCGGCCAGCTTTACAAGACGCTCGGAGAGCTGCAGAACCTGTCAAATGGAGTGACCGATCTCAGCCGCACCCTCTCCAACGTCAAGACACGTGGCGTCTGGGGCGAGGTCCAGCTCGGTCGTATTCTGGAGCAGACGATGACCCGCAGTCAATATGAGACGAATGTGGCTACACGCCGCAACTCCGATGACCGCGTGGAGTTTGCCATCAAGTTCCCTGCTCATGACGGCACGGACGAAACCGTGTACCTGCCAATAGATGCGAAATTTCCTTCGGATATTTACAATAAGATAGTGGATGCGTCTGAATCCGGTGACGCAAAAAGAATGTCGGCAGTCACGGCAGAGCTCCGCCAGCGGATTCTGACTGAGGCGCGGACGATTCGGGATAAGTACCTGAATCCGCCGCACACTACGAACTATGCGGTCATGTTTCTGCCGACAGAAGGCCTGTACGCGGAAGTGCTGCGTATAGACGGACTGACAGAAAAATGCCAGTCCATGGGCATAATAGTAGCCGGACCGACAACGATTACTGCGATTCTCAACTCGCTTCAGGCAGGTTTCCGTAATATCGCGTTATCTAAGAAATCAGTAGAGGTGATGAAGCTGTTGGAAGCGGTCAAGGCACAATTTGTCCGTATGGACGAGGAGGTCACGCGCACACAGAAGAAGCTGCATGAGGCGCAGGCTGCCAATGACCAACTCCATCATCGTACCCGCATTATTCAGAAGAGGATGCGTAATATTGCGGAGATGGAGGTGCCGGAGGCGGAGGCGTTGCTTGAGATAGAGGAGACTCAGAGTAATACTTAAATTCGTCAGAAATCACGATAACACAGAATAAAAATAGCAACATTTCACTGCGGTGATAAATATTTACGCATCAAATTCAGGATACCGAATAATTATTGAAATATAAGGGGGAGATATCTATAATCCTGAATTATTCATGACGTATGGGACATGCCCTTGAAACGTCGATTTGTTACACAACAATACCACTATCCACGTTCGGCTCTCAGCAGGACGGCATTTGTCCACATAAATGGGCACAATACTCCCGTTGAGTTCTGAAAGCGGCATATGGTATTGTCAAGGTTCATTGTTCTGCTGTCAGACATTCCCGGAATTCATCCTTATAGGGACAGCTGCTGCAGAACCTGAAACTTCGGTATCTGGCTGACCGTATTACCCTTGCGGCAATTTTGATCAGTTTCAGGCGGAAAGTCTCGATCTGCATTTTCTGAAAATGCTTCGGAAGCACCAGCCGTTTGAACCAGTTGAACAGGTTATACGCCAGCATGCAGATCATCAGGCGGCCTGCATTCACCAGCATGGCATGGCTGCTCATACAGGAGAAATCAAAACCGTTCTTGGACTCCTTGATATAGTTCTCCATGCGGCCGCGGTTTCAGTAAAACCTGATGACATCTCCCGGCGAAAGGTCCATGTTTGTTACGATAAATGTGTACATGTAAGTCATCTGGTCTGTGGGCTTCTCCACTTTACAGACGACACGCCGGGCATATTTCCATGAGCTGGCCTTATACATGAATTCGCCATAACAGACAGCATAGTCAACCTTGTTGTCTTTGGTCAGTTCATCCAGATCAGCTTCGACATATGACGCAGAAGATCTTAAGTTGCTGTTCATCTTAAGACGGATGGCATAACTGCAGCCATGGGTCTCCGCGAGATCATAGATCTCCTGAGCGGCAAAGCCGCTGTCTCCCCGCAGGGAGATCATAACATCGGGATACTGTTCAAGGAACTCATTCAGCAGAGGCTCGAGAAACAGATGCGCATCACTGCTGCAGTATTTCGTCCCCTTACGGAGCTCCGCCTTGAGAAGGTCACCTGTCAGACCGTCAAAGCACAACAATGGGTGGAATTCGTGGCTTTGATAATGATAGTTGAATCCTTCACCTTCCTGATGGCCATAAGTCTTCAGGAGCGTGGAGTCCAGATCCAGGAGGATGTTTTCCGGAGGCCGGATCCCATAGATCTTATGACGGAGAATGCGGAAGATCTTCTCGAACTGGAGCAGGGAATCCTCATCCAGACGATTGAAAAAACGCGATATCGTGGGCTGGGAAGCAAGGGCGTCCTTGCCCAGGACCGCGCAGAACACAGGATCTGTGGTAAGCTCATCCGCATCGTTGTCATTGAAGTATCCGGCAAGGATCTGATAAATCCTTTGCATTAGATTCTTGTCATCAGTATGGATCCGGAATACAGCAGGATCATTGGTTTGGAAGTTGTCACGGATAACCTTTTCGAAACCGATGCGATTCGCGAATTCCTTCAGAAGGAACAAGCCTCCGTCGGAAGAAAGTTCGCCGCCATTGAAGTTATATTTGAATTGCTTATTGAAACTGAAAGAGGTGTCATTTACAATAGACATAGGGATCTCTCCTTTATGTTTTGGTTTTGATTCGACACCTTAATCTTAACATAGCTGAGATCCTTTTTCTATGTTAAGTGTAAGCAGCGCAATATCTTCACTTGGCAGGTGAATGCAGTATGTAATTGTAAACACAGTAACAATGCGGGTTTTCCCGCAGTCACCGGAAAGCCAGTGAATTATTCAGGTTAAGTTAACTCAAGTATTGAATAATATGTTATTAATAAAAAGAGCAGAAGTATTACTCATACAAATGGAGACAGGTCCTGCTGACTAGTTATAGCGAAAAGAGTCTTGTCTGTACTTTAGTAGAGATTGTTTTGAGGTCATCTGTTAATAATAAGGTGGTAAAAGGATAGTTATGTGTTTTATTGATAAAATAAAGAAATTAAGATTATCTTTGAGACAAATAAAACACTTGCAGAATGAGGTAAAATAGTTGAATGCAAGGATAAGCAACGTTGAACAGCGCCTTCTTGCACACAACGACAAATACAGTTTAATTATCATTCGTTGCTTCCTCCGGAACAATATTCGGAGGAATTGAAGGAATGGTATTTCAGTCGTACAGGAAACCGGTTAAATCTTGATAATCCAAAAACATATAATGAGAAAATTCAGTGGTTTAAACTATATGGTGTTACTCCTCAAATAAGAGATTTGTGCGATAAATATCGCGTCAGAAGTTATGTTGCTTCTAAAATAGGGGAGGAATATCTCGTACCACTCATTGGTAAGTGGAAATATCCAGAAGAAATAGATTTTTCTGTATTACCTGAAAAGTTCGTAATTAAAGCGAATCATGGCTGTAAATATAATTATATAGTAACTGACAAATCCAAAGTTGACATTGAGGATTTCTGCCATAAAGCGAACAAGTGGCTTCAACAGGATTATGCTTTCTATTCCGGATTTGAAATGCAATACCATGGTATTGACAGATGCCTTATTGGTGAGGCGTATCTCGAGAACCAAGCAGGTGAACTTTATGATTACAAAGTGTGGTGTTTTAATGGACGTGCTGAGTTCATAGAAGTGATTAAAGGAAGAGGTGAAAAACTGACTATAGACTTTTATGATCGGGAATGGAGGTTACAGTCTTTTACACACGGATACCCGAATAATGATATACCTTGTCCATGCCCAGACAATTTAGATGAAATGATAGCAAAAGCAGAGGTGCTTGCAGCTGATTTTCCACATGTCAGAGTAGATTTTTACCGTTGTAATGACGGAAAATTGTATCGATTGATCTATTTAGATTAATAGAGAGTTACTGTTTTTTTTCTATTGTGACTTTACATGCTTCTGCTCAAAACTGGTATACTATTAATCCAGCTGGATCTGAGTCGCAGATATTCAACCTTAGATGATAGCAAAAATAGAATTACAATTTCAGCCTGATTTCCTTCCTGACAGATGTTTTCCATTACGTATGCAGGTTCATTCAGCCCGATAAACGTGTAGAACTTGTTAACCTGTTCACTTGGTATTTCATGTCCATCTTAATCTACAATGGAAGGTGTCTAAATATGGATAAATCTGAATTTTTTTGTTCACTAATGAATAAACTGGGAAAGGGGAAAGATGTGAAGTTAGGATTATATAGTATAAAACAGTTTCAACTAATCGGTAGCGATTTCATAATGGCTCTTTTTACTGCCCTGAGTCTTTTGATGACAATGAACACTCCTTTACTGGAACCATGGCAGAGTACGGGCAAAGTAACGGAGATATTTTGGAATTTTAAAAGAAGTCTTTCATGTAAAGGAAGCATTATATTTATCGTTTGGATTCTTTTATTCATTATATACAGAAATGTACACAATAAATACCAGCAAAGTGTTTATTACCCCGTACTGATAATTAATATAATATTGTCTGTAATCTGGCTCATGGCGGAAGGATATAGAATTGATAATTCATTAAACACATTGACATGTTCTGCGGGACAATGTGTTAAATCAATTATTTATTATTTAGGAACTTTTTGGGGGCTGGATGTAATATCCTCGTTGCTGTTCTTTGGGTTATCTAAATGCAAACATAGGAAAAATAGTATAGAGGGATGCCTTGATAAGGCCGTACTAATATATAATGGGCAGCCATTTATCATTGGAGTTGTGATAGTTCTTATGACGTGGTTGCCTCATATCCTTGTCGCATATCCTGGGTATTTTTGCTATGATGCTTTTGAACAGCTTTCTCAGTATTTCGGATATCGAGGCTGGAACTCTCATCATCCTCCGTTCTCCACATTTATTATGGGTCGTATAACTGAACTGGGTCTATTGATAAATGATTATTTGGGCACATATTTATTTATATTGTTTCAGGCTGTCGTTGCAGCAATGGTGATTTCATATGGATTCTGTTTATTAAAAAAAATGAAAACATCTTATTGGATAAGGAGCGTTTATGTATTAAGTGTGATATTTGTACCATATTATGCAAACTATGTATGTGTGTTCCTAAAGGACAGTTTGTATTCTTATAGTTTTCTTCTTGTTATTATTGAACTCATATATTTGTTGATTGATAAAAGTGAGATTGCATTAACAAAAAAAAGGCATTTATTATTATGGACTATTGGTTTCTCTGGGTTATTATTATTTAGAAATAATGGAATATATGTAGGATTGCCTCTTTTTTTGGCTCTGATTCTTAATGTAATATACAAATTATTAAGAAAGCAGATAGACAGTAATATCGCTATAAGAAGTATTGTGGTCTTCACCTTGCCTTTTATAATCTCTGTGGTTATTGGAACTGCCCTTAATTCACACTATAGTATTCAAAAAGGCAGTATTAGAGAAACCCTGTCACTTCCGATGCAGCAGACGGCAAGATATATTAAAGAATACGGGGCGGAAGTTACTGAAGAAGAGAGGGGCATAATTCAGAACGTTCTTCCGTATGAAGATTTGGATGAATTGTACGATGCTCGTATATCGGATCCTGTTAAGGAGAAGTTTAAACTGAATCCAACACGGAAAGAGTTGATTGATTACTTGACTGTTTGGGTGAAACAGTTTTTTAAGCATCCAATGGTATACATTAATGCTACGCTGAATCAGAACTATTATTGTTTTTATCCATTTGTCTCAAATGATACATGCTATGTTAATACAGTTACTCGAGAATATACCTGGCCAGAGTATAATGAGGTTAAGTCTGCATTAAAGTTTAAACCATTTGAGCTATTAGATCCGTGGAAAGACAGAATATATGCTTTTTATCAAATGTGTTTTGAAATACCAGGGTTAAATCTTCTATCGCATCCAGCATTTTACAATATTCTTTTGTTATGGTTATGCATATTCTCTATAAGAAAGAAGCTGTATTCTGTTCTGTTGACAGCGATACCACTCCTTCTTAGTGTAATGATTATAATACTCTCACCGGTCATACAGGGAAGTCCGAGGTATGCGTTTCCAATAATCTATGCTTTACCTTATATTCTTTCTTACTATGTGTACGCAAGCGATGAATAACTAACCGTCCAAGAACAGTGGCAACTGGAACAAGGGAGCCCCGGTCTTATACCGGAAACTTCCCTCTTTTATAAAAGGACTCAACTGCATCAGCTAATCTATGCTTGTGACGAATCTTTGTTATCGTTGCTGTCAAGAACTGAATATTATAGTCGAAAACGCTTGATATAAACCTTATTTCCATGTTTTTTTCTTATGGGGACTTTTTTGCGGGATTTAAAGTATCGAGTTACTGTTTTGGAAGAAAGTTACGTTTATAGTCACATGTTGGATGAAAACATGAACGCTGTAACTATCGAAAAACCGCAATTTTTAACCGCTTTCACCGTGTATCGGAGAATAATTCAGGATTTGAATTATGAAAGAGGAGGATAATCAGTTTATTATGAATATTTTAACGGATGAGAATAAGAGGGTGCAAACAGGAATGCATCGAATAGTCGTAGCCGGCACCGGTTACGTCGGTCTCTCGCTCGCTGTTCTGCTTTCTCAATATAATCAGGTGACTGCCGTTGATATCATTCCGGAAAAAGTGAAAAAGCTGAACAACTATATTTGAGAACCATGTAAGTTTTAAAGGGTATCAAGCTGACGATGTTGTACTTGTACATGTACTGCTGTTTGAGAACCATGTAAGTTTTAAAGGGTATCAAGCGGATCTGATGCAGTCTATGACATCATCAAGTTTGAGAACCATGTAAGTTTTAAAGGGTATCAAGCCGATATCAATCCGAACGATACCGAAGCCAGTTTGAGAACCATGTAAGTTTTAAAGGGTATTAAGCTGAATGTCCAGAATATCCACGAGACATATAGTTTGAGAACCATGTAAGTATAAAGGGTATCAAGCTGGCAAACGCTAACGGAGATCCTCTTAATGGTTTGAGAACCATGTAAGTTTTAAAAGGTATCAAGCTGGTACAACGGATATGTTGAGATGGGGGCAGTTTGAGGACCATGTAAGTTTTAAAAGGGCATCAATCTGCCCGTGCTCGTGTCGTTTGAGAACTATGTTAGTTTTGAAGGGGATTAATCCGGGAAGGGCTTCTTCAAACGTCAGAAATGAGGTCACCATGTCCCTACACATCTACACCGGCAGCAGCGGCTCCGGTAAAAGCCACCTAATCTATACGCAAATCATCAGGCAGTCCATGGAACATCCCACAGATCGCTTCTTGGTCATTGTGCCTGAGCAATACTCGATGCAGACACAGAAGGAACTTGTCCGTCTGCACCCAAGGCACGGCATTCTGAATATCGACGTGCTTTCTTTTGCGCGCCTTGCTTACCGAGTCTTCGCGGAAGTGGGGGAGAGATCTCAACTGCTTGAGGAGATCGGCAAGAGCTTCGTGCTGCAGAAAATCGCCCTGGATCACAAGGAAGACATGTCTGTCCTGGGAACCAATCTGTCCAAGCCCGGCAATATCGCGGAGATGAAGTCCATGATTTCCGAGCTCCTGCTCTATGGCATCTGCGCCGATAT
The DNA here is from genome assembly GCA_902776305.1 of uncultured Lachnospiraceae bacterium. GTDB lineage: Bacteria > Bacillota > Clostridia > Lachnospirales > Lachnospiraceae > Chordicoccus. The sequence goes on from CACYPS010000017.1 coordinate 45,345, forward strand.
GCTGTCTCAAAACTCAGAAAAACAGCAAGGTACATCTCTCCTCGACCGCAAGCTCCACGACATACAGGTTGTCTACAACGCCTTTGAGTCCTATCTTGCGAATCGATATATGACTGCGGAGGAAGTTCCGGATGTCCTTGCGCGCGTTGCCGGGAAATCGGAGATTCTTCGTGATGCAATCATAGTCTTTGACGGTTTTACCGGTTTCACGCCCGTACAGCTGAAGCTCATCGAAGAACTCATGCCCATCTGCCGTGATATGTATGTCACGGTCACCATGGATCCGTCGGAGGATGCCTTTGGCAAATACCGTAAGACGGATCTCTTCAGCATGAGCCATGAGACGACGAGTGCGCTCTATGCCATCGCTCGTAAGACACATGTGACAGTGGAGCCTGTCGTATATGTTTCTGCATCTGAAAGTAGCCGTTTTGCCACATCCCCGTCCCTCGCTTTCCTTGAACAGAATCTGTTCCGCAGGCATCGCAAAGTCTGGAATGCGGGACAGAGCAATTCAAAAAGCGCCGCGGATAGCGATACTGCATCAAAATTCTCAGATGTGTCTGATTCCATTGCATCATTAGGTAGAGAGGGCACCGGTTCACTCGACATATCCATCTTCGCAGCCCGAAATCCTCTCGCTGAGGTGCAACATGCTGCCCAGTGCATAGCACGCATGGTCCGGGAGGAGGGGCTGAGATACCGGGACTTCGCCATCATAACCGGAGATCTGGCTACATACGATGATTATGTGAGACAGGTATTCGGCGAGGTCGATATACCGTATTTCCTGGATGTAAAACGCTCTCTGATCCACAATACTTTCGTGGAATATGTCCGCGCAGCCGTTGAGGCATGCTCGGAGGACTATTCGTACGACAGTATATTCCGCATGCTGAAAACCGGTATGTCCGGCATTCCTGTAGCGGACATAGATCGTCTCGAAAATCATGTCCTGGCACTCGGGATCCGCGGTAAGAGAAGATGGCGCGAGAAGTGGGTCAATCACTCACGCAACGAAAATCCGGAATATATCCCGGAACTTGACGAAATCCGCAAGCAGGTGTGCGCGTTGCTCGATCCGATGGCGGATGCATTTGCGAAGAGGGGCAGCACTGTCAGAGACAAGACTGCAGCGCTTTTCGAGTTTTGCCAGCGCAGCGGCTGTGAGGTGAGACTCGCCGCAGATGCGGAGCGATTTGCAGAGGCGGGCAGACAGGATCTGACACGGGAGTATAAGCAGGTATATGCGCGCGTGATGGGATTTTTGGACAAGCTTGTACAGGTTCTTGGAGATGAAAAGATATCCATGCGTGATTACCGCGCAGTCCTCGAGGCGGGATTTGCCGAGGAAAAAATCGGTATCATCCCACCCGGCACCGATCAGGTCATGGTCGGCGATATGGAGCGCAGCCGCCTCTCCGATATCAAAGTATTATTCTTCCTCGGCGTGAACGAGGGCATGGTCCCGAAGAGCGAAAGCGCGGGCGGAATTCTGACCGAAATCGAACGCGAGCAGCTCCGTGAGCGCGACATTCGGCTGAAACCGACTCCGCGTGAAAATATCGCAATCGGAAGATTTTATATATATCTGGCTCTTACAAAGCCCTCACAGAAGCTGATTCTGTCCTATGCGGCGGCTACGTCACGGGGTGAGGTCATGAGACCGTCGTATCTGATTGCGACGATAAGGCAGCTGTTTCCGGGCCTTGATGTGCAGACTGAGTCAGATGATCTTATAGATCATATCGAGCGTCCGGAAAATGGACTTTCACTTCTCACAGATTCCCTTGCCAGGCTTAAGGATCAGCCTCCTGCTCCGGCATTTGTGGAACTCTTTTCGTGGTATCACAGTCAGAAAGAGTATCGACAGCAGGCTGAAAATCTGCTCGTGGCAGCAACTGCCCGCAAGCCGCAGGATCAGATCGGCAAGGCTGCAGCGCGTGTTCTTTACGGCACGCGGCTGACTAATTCGGCGTCGAGGCTTGAGAGGTTCTCGGCGTGTGCATTTGCACACTACCTCCAATACGGTTTGCGCCTGAAAGACCGCGAGGAGTTCGAATTCTCCGGTATGGATCTGGGCAATGTGATACACAGTGCGCTCGAATTGTTCGGCAGGCAGGTTCGTGAAATGCAGGATGCAAATGGCACTCCGCTCTCATGGGCCACCATTGACGACGCGCAGCGCGACAGTCTTGCCCGAAAATGCGTCATGGACGCCGCACAGGTCTACAATCCTGTCCTTCTGCATGATTCGGCACGCAACGAGTATCAGATCAAGCGCATGCAGAGACTCATGACGACTTCCGTGTGGGCTCTTCAGAATCAGCTTGCGAGAGGTGATTTCAATCCGACGGAGTTCGAGGTCGATTTCCGGGATGTCACGGACCTGTCCACGGTCAACCTGCATCTGCCGGACGGAGCGAAAATGATGCTCACCGGACGCATTGACCGTCTGGATACCTGCAGGATCGACGGTAAGACGTATGTTAAGATTATTGACTATAAGACGGGCGGGATGTCATTCGACATGACGGCAGTCTATTACGGATTGCAGCTCCAGCTCGTAGTTTATCTGAACGCGGCGCTGGAGATGTACGAGCGGGATGGTGCAGTGGCGGAGCCGGCCGGAATCTTCTATTATCAGATCAATGATCCGATAGAAGATTTTGAGGCGGGAGATACGGTCGAGACCATCCGGCAGAGGGTGCTCAGGGACATGAAAGCTTCCGGTATCGTTTCCGATGATCCTGCGGCAGTTGGGCATCTGGATAAGACTCTCGGACCGGGGAATCAGAAATCGGATGTCATACCGGTCGAGCTGAAGAAGGACGGAAGTTTCTCCGCGCGATCTAAAACGGTGAGCAGTGACGGATTCCGTCTGATTTCTGCATATGTCAATAATAAGATCCGCGATATTGGAGCCTGCATCCTCGAAGGTGATGTGGATATCAATCCCTACGTATATAAGAACCGTACGGCCTGCGATTTTTGTCCGTACAGGCCGGTCTGCGGATTTGACCGCAAGATTCGCGGTTACGTGTTCCGAAGCCTTGTGACAATGAAGGACGAGGACGTCCTACAGAAGATGGAAGAGGAACGGCAGTAACGAGCAACGAAAAAAGTACAGCAGCCGATTGAATAATATCAGGAAGAAATCGTAAGGGCTAAAAAGCAACGGCAGTAATGAACAGAGTGCATCAGCCCTGTAATCCCGGAAAAGAATCCCTTAAGACAGAATAGGAGCAATAAACAGATGCAATGGACACCAGACCAGCAGAAGGTAATAGATAAGAGGGACGACAACATCCTTGTCAGCGCCTCCGCAGGCAGCGGCAAGACTGCTGTACTTGTTGCGCGCATCCTTGCATATATCATGGACCCGAAAGAGCCTGTGGACATCGATCGGCTATTGATAGTCACGTTCACCAAGGCAGCGGCCGGTGAAATGCGGGAGAGGATCGGCAAAGCGATCACGGATGCCCTGGCGGAGGATCCGGATAATGAGCACTTGCATCGCCAGTCTTCCCTGATCCACAACGCGCAGATCACGACCATAGACGGATTCTGCTCATATATTGTGAGAGCATACTGCCATACAACGGACCTTGAGCCGGGATTCCGTGTGGCCGATGAGGGAGAAGTGAAACTCCTGCGCGCGGATGTGATGCAGGAGATCATAGAGGAACTCCATGGACAGGAGGACGAAGAGTCAAGGTCGAAATTTGAGGATTTCATCGAGAGTTTTGCTACCGGCAAAACGGACAGAGTGGTGGAAGATGTCATTATAAAGGTTTTCGAGGCAGCAGAGAGCCAGCCGTGGCCGGATGTGTGGCTGGAGATGTGCCGTGCGAACAACGCCGCCGATGATTATGAGACAATGGAACAGACAGCCTGGATGCAGGCCTACATGCGGGACGCTGACCTGCTTATTCGGGAGGGCCTTGCGTGGGCTGAGCAGAATATGGCACTTTGTGACAGCCCGGACGGACCGTCTGCCTATCTTCCGGTGGCACAGGATGACCTCAGGTTCTTTGAGGAGCTGTCTGCACTCGAAAGCTACGCGGAGAGAGTCGACTATGTTCGCGCTTATCTTTCGGGTAAACTGCCCAGGTTGTCGACTAAAAAGCCGGCTCCCGGGGAGGATCCTGCGCTCAGGGATGTGTTCAAGGCGAACCGCGCGGAAGCCAAGGCAATCAAAGATGATCTGGCAGAAAATGTTTACAGTTATACGCCGGACGAAGTCATGCGCGCCATGTCTGAAAATGCCCCGATTCTCGACACACTCATCGACGTCGTCCGGTATTTCAGTCTTCGCTACGCTAAGAAGAAGCGCGAGCGCAAGGTCGTGGATTTCGCGGATCTCGAGCATTTTGCGCTGCAGATCCTGCGGAATGAGGACGGCAGCCGCCGGGAACCCGCCAGAGAGCTCGCGAAGCGGTTCCGGGAAGTTATGTGCGACGAGTACCAGGACAGTAATTATCTGCAGGAAGCGATCCTTACGGCGGTCAGCCGGATAGAGGACGGTCAGAACAATTACTTCTGCGTAGGTGACGTCAAACAGAGTATTTACGGTTTCCGCCATGCGAGACCGGATCTCTTTATGCGGAAGTTCCATGATTATACGCCGTATTCGGCAGATAAATCTTCTGAAGATGAAGACACGGACGTTCGAACGCAGGGCAAATACGCACGCAAGGCATCGGGCGGAGATAGTGCAGAAATCCGTCTTACCGGTACCCGCATCGACCTTCGACAGAACTTCCGGAGCCGGCACGAGGTGCTCGACTCCGCAAACGGTCTCTTTGAACAGCTTATGATCCCCGGCGTGGGAGGAGTAGCTTACGATCATGAGGCAGCTCTTGTCGTCGGCGCTTCGTATCCGGAGTTCCAACACGGAGAGTTCAACACGGAGATCCTGCTCACCATGACACATGAAGAAGACACGGAAGGGAATTCTATCCTTGAAGATGAGTCGTCCGGAGCGGCAAGGGAGCTCGAAGCCCGCACAATTGCCGACCGGATCAGTCATCTGGTCAGACATGAGCAGATTTATGATATGAAGAGCGGACAGATGCGCGGTATTGAATACCGTGATATCGTCATTCTTCTCCGAACGATGAGCGGGTGGGCGGATATATTTGTAAATATTCTCGAACAACAGGGCATTCCGGCATACTCGACAGCCAAGGGCGGATATTTCTCAGCAACCGAAGTCGTCACCATACTGAACTATCTGGCGATTCTCGATAACCCCGAGCAGGATGTTCCGTATGCGTCTATATTGCGTTCACCGATCGTCGGCCTGACTGCTGAGGAGCTTGCGATGGTGCGGTGCGTGAACGGGACTCCGTCCTCCGGGAATAAGGAGGCGTGGTATCTGTCGCTGGCAGAATGCACGCGCAGATATGCTGCGGGTCAGGCGGAGCGGACGAATTATGCATTGCGGGACAAGCTTTCCGCTTTTCTCTCTTTTTATGATGCAATGCGCGATAGTGTGTCATACACACCAATTCACGAACTGATTTGGAATATTCTCACGGAGACCGGATATCTTCACTATGCTTCGGCGCTTCCGGGAGGAGCGCAGCGCGCGGCCAATCTGCGCATGCTGACCGAGAAGGCGATCGCTTACGAGGAGACCAGTTATGTGGGACTTTTCAACTTCATACGATATATTAAGAACCTCCAGAAATATGATGTGGATGACGGCGAAGTCAGCGTGCTCGGTGAGAATGAAAATGTTGTTCGAATCGTCAGTATCCATAAGAGCAAGGGTCTGGAGTATCCTGTTGTGTTTGTTGCGGGGAACAGCAAAGCCTTCAACAGGAAAGATCTCTACGCGTCGCTTCTGATCGATCAGGAGTACGGACTTGCCTCGGATTATGTGGATTTCCGGTCGAGAGTCCGCGTTCCTACTATTAAGAAAGCAGCGGTGAAGCGCAAACTGTTACGCGAAAATGTCGGTGAGGAGATGCGCGTTCTGTACGTTGCGCTGACACGTGCTAAGCAGAAACTTATTCTGTCCGGCACGATCAAGGATGAGGAGACGTACGAAAAGCTTAAAAATATGCAGGCGCCGCTCAGAGATGTGCAGTTTCCGGAGAATTATCTGTTGAACTCGCGAAATCCTATGGTCTTTTTCATTCCGGCTGTGGAGAGGATGATTGCCAGGGCGGATGCAGCAAAGCCCTGCCCGGTCACGGTTATGTTCGTGAAACCTTCGGACCTTACGATTGAGGAAATCAAAGAGGAATCACGCTTCGGTGAAACAATAAGGCTCCTCGGTTCTACGAATGGACGGAAAGTCTATGATTCTGCTGCACGGGAGATTATTGAGGAGCGGTTCTCCTATGTGTATCCGTATGAGGGGAGAGGAGCAGTACCTGCCAAGGTATCGGTCTCAGAATTAAAACACGGCCAGTTTACCGATGAGGAGGCTGAGGAGCAGTTTCCGGAGCCGGAGATTGTTCCGTACATTCCTGAGTTTATGCGGCAAATATCACATGAGGATGAGAAATCTATGCCGAATGTCGATTCCGGAATGTCAGCTTCGTCAGAGGACCTTTCTGTCAGTGTCGATAGCACAGCTGTCATGCGAGGCACGGCCTACCATCGCGTTATGGAGCTTCTGGACTATGAGAGAATAAGAGCCGTGAGAAAAAATGCAGGCATGGCAGGGGGTGCCGGGACAAGCGGTGTGTCGGGTAACAGCGCCAAAGAAAGTATATCTGCCGCACTTATGTCCGAACTTGATACCCAGGTAAAAAGCTTCGTCCGGTCGGGACGCATCCTGCAGGAAGAGGCAGCTCTGGTCAACCTTCGGGATATTCTGACATTTGTCCTGAGTGGGCTGGGCGAGAGGATGGAGGCGGCATTTGCAGAGAAAAAACTGTACCGGGAGCAGCCCTTCACACTCGGCGTGTGTGCTTCGGAGATCAATTCGGATTACCCGGAGGATGAGCCGATTCTTGTTCAGGGCATTATCGACGCTTTCTTCTACGAGGGGGATTCCATCGTACTGGTCGATTATAAGACGGATCGGGTGCGGAACCTTGATGAGCTCCGGAAGAGGTATCAGATTCAACTTGATTCCTATGAGGAGGCGTTGTCGCGTGTGACGGGATATCCGGTAAGTCGGAAGATTATCTGGTCGTTTGCAAAAGGGAGAGAGCTGGTTCTGTGAAGCAGTGCAATTCTTTGATTTAACGTGCTGAAATGAAAAAACTTGTCAATTTATGTAAAAACGGTATATACTGATTGGTACGTAATTAGTATTATTTTCCATAGATTTAAAGTGTAGTTTTAGGGAGCTTGCAGAATGGATAATAAACCAAAGAAACGAAAAGGCGGATTCCTGATAACGTTAGGATTGCTTACGATTATCGCCGCACTCGGACTGGTCGGTTACAATGTCTGGGATGCGAAGCGTGCGGAAGATGCCAGCAAAGAAATAGTGGATCAACTGGATGCGATTCTCCCGGCTGAGAGAACGCTTCCCGAAGAGCCCATGATCGAGGAGGCCCCGACCCGCGAGGAAGAGGCGCAGGAGGAGGAAAAAAAGTATCCGCCGATGCCGGTCGTGGAGATCGATGGGTACTATTATATCGGTGAGCTTGATATTCCCGATCTTGGCCTGCATCTGCCGGTCATGGCAGAATGGGATATGGACAGACTCAAGATTTCTCCATGCCATTACAGCGGTTCCTACTATTCGAACGACCTGGTCGTCCTGGCGCATAACTATGCGCGGCATTTCAGCCTGATCAAGTGGATCGATATCGGGGCGGAGATTTATTTTACAAATGTTGAAGGCGTCGTATATCAATACCAGGTCTCGAACCGTGTCACGCTCGAGCCGGCACAGGTGTCCGAGATGATACGGAATCAGAACAACACCAAGGGCGAGGAAGCTGAGACCGCCGAGGACTGGGACCTTACACTGTTTACCTGTAATACAGGCGGTTCCACGAGATGCGCGGTGAGATGTGTGCGGACAGACGGGTAAAACGTGCAGGCAGGGGCAAATCCGGCTCGCGGGATCCAGTTTGGCATACATAGCCGAATAGCGGGACCGATTACGAAAGAAGGTTCTGTACTTGCAACATCGTTCAAATTTTAGTATAGTACAGTGGATATATATAAATCACGCTTCCGCCTTACGTCGGGGCGGCAGTGTACACCTCCTCCGTAGAGGAGCGGTCTTAACGAAAGAGGGTGAGACTAAATGGTAGAGTTAGATCCGATCAGATACGAACTGAATTCCTACGACGAACCTTTAGTTGAAATGAGGGATTCACTTTAACCTCGCTATCAAAGAAATGCGAATTCAGGAACTAAACAGAGAAATGGAAGATCCTCATCTTTGGGATAATCCGGATGAGGCACAGAAGAAAACCAAACTGCTTGCCAGTCTGAAAGCTGATGTGAACGGATACGATGAATTGGTCGCTGCGCGCGATGATATCCGTGACATGATCGAGATGGCTGACGAGGAACCGGATCCGGCGCTTGTTCCGGAAGTACAGGAAATGTTCGATGCGTTCAAGGCTAAGTTCGAGAAGATCCGCATGAAGACACTCCTTTCCGGCGAATATGATAACTGCAACGCTATTATCACGCTGCATGCAGGTACCGGCGGAACAGAAGCGATGGACTGGACAAATATGCTTTACCGCATGTACACGAGATGGTGCGAAGCTCATGGGTATACCTATGAAGTGCTGGATATACTCGAGGGCGATGAAGCGGGTCTCAAATCCGTCACATTCCAGGTCAACGGAGAGAATGCTTACGGCATGCTGAAATCCGAGCACGGTGTTCACAGGCTTGTGCGTATTTCCCCGTTCAATGCCAACGGCAAGCGACAGACGTCCTTCTCCGCATGCGAAGTCATGCCGGACATCGAGGAGGATCTCGATATTGAAATCGATCCGAAGGATATCCGCATCGATACCTATCGTTCATCCGGTGCGGGCGGTCAGCATATCAATAAGACAAGTTCTGCTATAAGAATTACGCATTTCCCGACAGGAATCGTCGTGACATGCCAGAATGAGCGGTCCCAGTTCCAGAATAAGGACAAGGCTTTCCAGGAACTGAAGATCAAGCTCTTCATGCTCAAGAAGCAGCAGAATGCGGACAAGCTTGACGATATCCGCGGAAAGGTGACTGAGATTGCATGGGGCAATCAGATCCGTTCTTATTTCCTTCAGCCGTATCAGCTGATCAAGGATCTGAGGACAAATGAAGAGCAGACCAACGCTCAGAAAGTCCTCGACGGAGATATTGACCCGTTCATCAATGCTTTCCTCAAATGGGAAGCGCTTGGCGGCAGAGCCAGAGAAGCAGCCGCAGATGCCACGGCAATTCGGTAATTTGCTTCTCCAGGGTCAGGCGACAATGCTTGCATGGTCATCTGACCCGCCAATCAAAGTTTGAAAGTTTACTTTCAAACTTAAGAATAAATAAGGCAGGGTAACAAAATGATTAATGTTGCGATTTTAGGGTATGGTACAGTAGGAGCAGGTGTTTACCGCGTTCTCAATATGAACAGGGAAACTATTGCCAGACGGACAGGCGAGGAGATCTATGTTAAGTATGTTCTCGATCTGCGCGAGTTCCCGGGCGATCCGACTCAGGAAGTCCTGACACATGACTACAATGACATCCTGAGCGATCCGGAGGTCAAGATTGTCGTGGAGACAATGGGAGGTCTTCGCCCTGCATACATGTTTACCAAGCAGGCTCTCGAAGCCGGTAAGAGCGTATGCACATCCAACAAGGAGCTGGTTGCGGAGCATGGACTGGAGCTGCGCGATGTAGCGAAAGCCAACAACGTCAACTATCTCTTTGAGGCAAGCTGCGGCGGCGGAATTCCGATCATCCATGCACTTGACAATGCCCTTACAGCGGACGAGATTGATGCCATGACCGGTATCCTGAACGGAACGACGAACTACATTTTGACACAGATGGCTGTCGAAAATGAAGACTTCGCCGAGGCCCTCAAGGGTGCGCAGAAGAACGGATATGCCGAGCTGCATCCGGAAGCTGACATCGAAGGATGGGATGCATGCCGTAAAATCGCAATCCTTTCATCCCTCGCATACGGAAAATACATCTCTTATAAAAATGTATATACCGAGGGAATTACCAATATTGATACACTGGACATTGCCTATGCAAAAGCTCTCGGGCTGAAAATCAAGCTGCTCGCTGCCAGCAAGCGTACAGAGAGCGGAACGTGGGCGATGGTCGCTCCGAGACTCGTGGACAAGAGCAATATGCTCTACCACGTGGAGGGCGTTCTGAACGCAGTATATGTACACGGCAATGCACTCGGCGATTGTATCCTTTACGGCAGCGGTGCGGGAAGCCTTCCGACGGCGAGCGCTGTGGCGGGTGATGTCATCTCCGCAGCACGCAATCATGGCAGGCCGCTTCCCTCCGACTGGTCTGACGAGGTACTGGAGCTTCTTCCGATCGACGAAGTCCGCAATACATTCTTTGTGCGCTTCTCCGGCAGTGAGGAGGAAGCGGAGGCTGCATTCAGTACGATTGACGCGGTCCGTATTCCTGAAGCTGAAGGCGAGTTCGGATTCTTTACGGCTGAGCTCAGCGAAAAGGAATTCCGTGAGATGGCGGACAAGAGCGGTAAGGTCATCAAGGCGATCCGCAGAGCGTGATACGATAGTACGAAAGGCGCGGCTTTGAGCATGATGTAAAGTGTTCGCTGCTTTTAAAGAGTCGGGAGCATGCCGTAAGGGCGTGCCCGGCCTGTAAATCTGAATAGTGACAGCCGAAGATGGCGATGTATTAACACATCTGCCTAACTTCGGCTGTTTTTCATTTTCCTCGGAAAAACCCGGTTTTGCATTATCAGGGATACACCGTTTTCCTCGAAAATACTCAGTTTTTCACATAGTTGTCACAAATATTTGCAAATCTGCAATCCTTGTATTATAATCGCATTGTTTACAGACTCTTGGTACCGGATCGTGATTCGGAAGGAGCATTTGCTCGTAGAGAGAGACAACCGGAGGACAAAAAATGCTTATTGTTAAGAAGTTCGGCGGCACATCAGTGGGATCGCCCGAACGAATTATGAATGTTGCAATCCGTTGTGTAGAGGATTTTAAGAAAGGTCACGATGTGGTCGTTGTCCTTTCCGCAATGGGAAAGACTACAGATGAATTGATCGAGCTGGCTCACAAGGTCAACCCAAAGCCACCCAAGAGGGAGCTCGATATGCTGATGACGACCGGTGAGCAGATTTCGGTCGCAATGATGGCCATGGCGATGGATTCACTTGGAGTCCGTGCCGTATCCCTCAATGCATATCAGGTTGCAATGCATACGACAAGTCGTTACGGCAATGCCCGTTTAAAGAGAATAGACAGCGACAGAATCAGACATGAACTGGAAGATCACAAGATCGTCATAGTGACAGGCTTCCAGGGCATTAACAAGTATGATGATTATACGACACTCGGCCGCGGAGGATCGGATACGACAGCGGTTGCCCTTGCAGCGGCACTGCATGCTGATGCCTGTGAAATCTATACGGATGTTGACGGTGTTTATACATGCGATCCGAGAATAGTGAAAAGTGCAAGAAAGCTCAAGGAAATCACATATGATGAGATGCTTGAGCTCGCGACGCTCGGTGCCGGTGTGCTTCACAACCGTTCTGTGGAGATGGCCAAGAAATATGGTGTCACGCTTGTAGTAAGATCCAGCCTGAATTATTCGGAAGGCACACTTGTTAAGGAGGATACAAAAGTGGAGAGAATGTTGATCAGCGGTGTTGCTGTAGATAAAAATGCAGATCGTATTTCCGTAATCGGTCTCAAGGATCAGCCGGGTGTTGCATTCCGACTCTTTGATGTTCTCGCGAAAGCCAACGTCAATGTCGATATGATCCTTCAGTCTATCGGCCGTGACGGCACAAAGGATATTTCTTTTACGTGCGATGACGGAGCAATCGATGACGCGATCAAGGCACTTGAGGCAAATAAAGAGCGTCTCGGCTATAAGAGCCTCGATACACTTGAAGATGTCGCCAAAGTCTCCATCGTCGGCGCCGGCATGATGTCTCATCCGGGCGTAGCTGCTAAAATGTTCGAGGCTCTCTACAACGCAGGCATCAACATCAACATGATTTCTACATCTGAAATTCGTGTTACGGTCCTGATCAGAGAGAAGGAAGCCGAGAGAGCAGCGGAGGCAATTCACGATCTGTTCGACCTGGGAGACTGATGTACACAATTTGTTAACAAACTAGAGGTATTGGCGGGGTCTAACTGTTACAAATCGTTCATTTTTTATTGGGAATATGGACATACAGAGTTCATAAAGAGACTTTAATATATAGCATGTAAAGCAAGAGATGACTTGTACAAAGAGCCAATTACCTTTTTCTTTTTCATTATCCGTCGGGAGACGGAACTCCTTCCCTTTATAAATTAAGAGGCCGCACTGCCATGCGGCTTCTTATTTTTTTTGCGTTGCAGGAAATTTTAATGAACCTGACAAGAGGGTCTAATGCGGACATAACGCACTCTGCCGGGTTTGTGCTATAAAAAAAGGAGACGGATGAAACATCCGTCTCCTTTAGGCAGTTCTGATCGTGTTTATCAGCCTTCAGAAATAGCTTCTGTCGGACATACGCCAGCGCATGTTCCGCAGTCAAGGCATGCATCTGCATCGATTACATAATGATCTTCACCCATAGAAATAGCGCCTACCGGGCACTCAGCTTCACATGTTCCGCAGCTTACGCAGTCATCAGAAATTACATATGCCATAGTATATACCTCCATTAATAAAATACATAAGTATTCTTGTTGTGTTTATTGTAAGACCCAGTCGCAAGGTTATTCAAGACAAACCGTAAACAATATTTGTGCAATTTGCAATACAGTTAGTTAGAGTCGAGTAACAACTGAAATTTCAGGCAACAATCTGCATTTGCAATAAATATACAGATATTTTACTTCTAACCGAAGATATGTAGCCGACCATTCGGGGCAAATATCACATTTACATTGTGAGGGAGAATAGGTTATACTTTATATACGGAGAACATTAACTGTCATCGGGCTGTATACCGAATACGTATGAACGTTCGGATATCAGCCGGGAAAGTGTGGCGTTATGAAGATAGAGAAAATCAGTGACAACCAGATTCGCTGCACTCTGACTGCAGCTGATCTTGAAGAAAGAAAGATAAAACTCTCTGAACTGGTCTACGGTGGTGAGAAAGCCCGCAGCTTATTCAGAGATATGATGATAGAGGCATACCGAAAATTCGGCTTTCTGGCTGATAATATTCCGCTCATGATAGAAGCCGTGCCGATGAGTTCAGAGGGGCTGGTCCTGCTCATCACCAAAGTGGAAGATCCGGAAGAGCTTGATACACGCTTTTCCCGGTTCACTATGCCCAGAGAAGCCGGAAAAGGCGACAGGGAGCTGACCGGGGCGGATGATATCCTTGACACCATCCACAGAATTTATGAGTCGAAGGTAAAGGAATCTAAGCGCAATAAGAATAAGGAACAGGACAGCGAGAAGATGTCAGGCGCCGATACTGTGCGTGACGAAGGCGAAGGCGAAGGAGATAAGAAAGTCGATGTCGTCAGCTGCTATCAGTTCCCGGATATGGACACCGTCATCTCGACGGCGGGTGCGCTCGGCGGGTTCTATACGGGACCGAATACTCTCTACAAAATCAGAAAGAGCGGCAAGTTCCAGCTGGTCGTACATCAGGGAGAGCATTCCGCCGAGGATTTCAACCGCCTGTGCAACATACTGTACGAATACGGAGAAAAACGTCCTTACTCTGCAGCGCAGGAAGCGTATCTGGCAGAGCATGAGGAACTTATTATTCGTGATGAGGCGCTCCAGAAGCTGGCAATGCTCCTGTAATACGAGTATCACATTGCGTGCGTATCATAGACTCGCGTAAAGAGTATTGCACAACGAGTATTTCGCGATAATAATAGAAAGGGCTGCTCCGTCAACAGTTCCCGCAAGCACCGCTCGGTGCACCGCTGTGGAAATGTTGACGGAACAGCCCTTTTTATGACATAGGAAACTACGTCAGCCGTTCCATTCAGAATCAAAGGTAAACATTCTCGTTCGTCTCTTCCGGATGTGCCTCGATATACTCGTTCAGCTCTTTCAGAACGATTTCCGGATCAATTCCGTGAACCCATGCAGCTTCCTCGACTGTCTCACCCTGAGAAGCGGGGCATCCGAGACAATGCATTCCCATTCCGAAGAATACCGGTGCAACATTCATGTTGATCGCGAGAACTTCGCCGATCGTCATATCCTTGGTGATCTTTGCCATTTCATTATCCTCCATACCTAAACTACCCAGCTGCTGTTTCGCAGCGTGTCGAGCAATATCATATAGTATAAATGTCATCTCTATACGGTGTTGATATTTTAACTTGAAATATTGCGAAATGCAAGAGGGACATTATCGAAAGGGGTAATTAGGTACATCAGTCGGATAAACGAAAAGAGCATTTGCCTGACAGCCAAAAGAGCCGCCCGGTTGTGCAGGTCAGAGACTATTATAAGGCCGGGCGGCATTTCGTATGGATGATATTATGTTTTAAAAAGGAGATGACATTCGGAGATCAGTTATCCGAGTCACCAAGTGCTATTCTTGTAAAACTGATTCGCATCACCTTCCCTTCCTGATCATATATGGGGTCCCGCATGTAAGTCGCGTTCGTGTCGTAAGCTATTTTCTCAGCCAGAAACTTTGGACTGACTTCCACGCCGTCGGGATAATAAAAACGGCAGCCTTCCTCTTTAAGATGTCTGAACTCTTTGAAATAAGCTTTATAACGCTTGCGGACTGACTCTTTGGACATAGTTTTCGTGCTCCGGTTTCGTGAGAAAAGTGTTGAAAAAACATGAATTGATTGGTTGCGGTGGGCAAAGGAATATTGCCCGGGAGGATCCTCTGTAGTCTCATTATGTATTTTTAGATTTGAATGTCAACAGTTTGCCTGAAAGTCCGTAATCCGGGATAACGAATTCTTAAAAGTCCCGAAATTTGTATCATTTGAATGTTTTCGGGCGGGTCTTCTTTATTTATCTTTTAATATCGACGATTTACGAAACAGAAGATTGGTGATAAAATGTTCAAGACTATAGGCAAGAAATGATAAAAGAGAGTTAATATGGAGAAAAATAAAACACCGGTAGTTTTTGTTTTAATTTTGGCCGGCGTTGTAGCTGTATTCGGTATCGTTGCATTTGCCATCGGGCGTGTGACGCCGACCAAAGAACGCATGGATCTGAAAAGCTATTATAATATCACTTCCGACGATGAAGTCGCGATCATAACGGATGACGGAGTCGAGGAAGTGAACGGCAGGATCATCGACGGGGAGATCTTCCTCCCGTACGATGAAGTATCAAATGACATCTCAGGGAGCATTTTTTACGACGATGTTGCAGGCACGATGATCGTAACGACGCCGACAGAGAAGATGCGTTTTGATGCTGCCAATGAAATACGGGTAGTTGATGATGTCAGATATGTGGCTCTCGGACTTGTGTATGATTATGCAAATGCAGAAATTACGCAGCTCGAAGACCCCGCCAGAGTCGTTATAAAGACCCGCTTTAAGTGCAACGCCGAGACCGCAGTCAGTGACGCATATGTGCGATACCGCGCGGGCATCAAGAGCAAAGTCCTGACGGAAGTTAAGAAAGGCACGCAGGTAAAAGTAATTGATGTAAAAGCGGACGGCAGCGCCGACAGTCGCAAGGTCGATGGCTGGACAATGATTCAGACAGACGACGGCTTCCTGGGATACGTCGAGGATAAGTATCTTGACGGCAAGGTGTTTGTAAAGGAAGATGAGCCTGTCGTCAAGACGGGTGAATATACACATATTCTTCGTGATGACAAAATAAATCTTGTTTATCATCAGGTTACTTCGCAGGCGTCAAATGATGCCCTTATGCAGAGTCTTACAAATGTGACAGGTATAAACGTCATAGCGCCGACCTGGTTCTTCCTTGACTCTACAGCAGGAGACCAGACCGCCATTGCCGCCGCGAGTTATGTGCAGACCGCTCACAGCCTCGGGCTGCAGGTCTGGGCGGTGATGAACGATTTCGACGGAAAGGTCAATTCGCCGTCTGATACCATGGCGGCACTTTCGTCTGATGCAGTGAGAGAAAAGCTCGTTGCCGATACGATCGCCATGACGCTCGCGTCCGGTGCGGACGGTATTAATATTGACTATGAAAATGTATCCGAAGAGTGCGCTCCGTATTTCCTCCAGTTCGTGAGGGAAATGTCCATAGGATGCCGGAATTCCGGACTCATCCTTTCTATATGCGATTATGTACCGGCTTATACAAAATACCTGAATCGCAGGGAGCAGGCCCGCGTCGCGGATTATGTCATCTGTATGTGCTATGATGAGCACCGTCCGGGCTCTCCTGAAGCCGGTTCGGTCTCTTCAATTTCGTTCGTAAAAGACGGAATAAAAGATACGCTTGATGAAGTTCCTCCGGAACAGACCATAGTTGCCATTCCTTTCTTTACCAGACTCTGGATGACGACCAGTGAGGAAGCCCCGGCCAGCAACGTATTCGGCATGGGCGATGCGTGGAACTGGGTTACGGAAACCGGTCTGGAAGTCAACTGGGATAACGAAGCTGCCCAGAATTATGTGGAGATGCAGGACGACGTCACGTATTACCAGATGTGGCTCGAAGATGCAGCCTCCGTCGAGGAGAAGGTAAAGCTTATCGGGGAAAATGGCTGTGCAGGCGTCGCGGAGTGGAAACTCGGACTTGAGACATCGGATGTCTGGGCGGTTATTGCCGACAATCTGGCCGGATGAAGAGGAATCAGATAGTATATGGAGACAGAATATATAAAACTTGATTCGGCTTCGCCTGATCCGGAGGTGATCGGGCGGGCGGGAGATATCCTGAAACGAGGGGGGCTTGTCGCATTTCCCACCGAAACCGTCTACGGACTGGGCGGTGATGCGCTGAATACCGAAGCGGCAAGAAAGATTTACGAAGCCAAGGGGCGGCCCTCCAACAATCCGCTGATAGTGCATATTGCCGATATGGAGCATCTTGAGGCAATCGCGGCTGAGATTCCGGAGAAAGCAAGAAAGCTTGCTGCGGTCTGGTGGCCGGGACCGCTGACAATGATATTCAATAAGAAGGATATTGTGCCGGATGCCACGAGCGGTGGTCTGCCCACCGTTGCTGTCCGTATGCCGAACCATCCCATAGCGCTGGAACTGATCCGCGCTGCGGGGGGATATATTGCGGCGCCGTCGGCCAATACGTCCGGCAGACCGTCTCCTACGATCGCGGAACATGTTCGCGAAGATCTCGACGGAAAAATTGATATGATACTTGACGGCGGAGAGGTGAGAATAGGTCTGGAATCGACAATCGTTGATTTTACGGATGAGATTCCGATGCTGCTTCGCCCCGGGTATATTAATATGGAAAAGCTGGAGGAAATACTCGGCGAGGTTCTGATCGATCCGGCGATTCTTGATGAAAATGCAAGCAGGAATATCCGGCCGAAAGCACCGGGTATGATGTACCGCCACTATGCACCAAAAGCACAGCTTACAATCGTGGAGGGCGGTGAAAAAGAGGTAGTCGACAGGATCCTTGAGCTTGCCGCACAATCCAGCCGGGAAGGAAAGTCTGTCGGGATCATTGCCGCTGACGAGACGGCGGAGTTCTATAAAGACTACGATGTGAAGAACATCGGCAGCAGGGAGACCGACAAGGAGATTGCAAGGCGGCTCTTCCGGGTACTGAGAGAGTTCGATGATGAGGGGACGGACGTCATTCTCTCCGAATCTTTCGAGACGCCGAGGATGGGGCAGGCTATTATGAACCGGCTTCTGAAAGCGGCGGGACACCGGGTCATATGCGTGTGAATTCGCACGTTCCGGGAATATCATTTTTGTATGGAAAGAAGAAGCGGTGCGTTGTATGGCTGTATGTGCGCATACATTTGCATAAAAGATAAAAGCTTTCTTCTGGAAATAAATATTCGAACTTCCGCCTTGCGTGAGAAGTTTCGGTAAATCATTGCAACTTGAATTAGGCGTAAGAAAAGCACAAAAGAAACGCCAGGGACTGAAAGCATAAGCTTTCTGAGAGGAGGAAACATGGGCAAGGTATTTATTATGGATCATCCGTTGATTCAGCATAAGATCGGAATTATTCGCAACATTGAGACGGGCACAAAACAGTTTCGAGAGCTGATTTCGGAGATCGCTACGCTCGAGTGCTTTGAGGCGACAAGAGACCTCGAACTGGAAGATTATCCGGTCACTACCCCGATGGGAGATACGGTCTGCAAGAAGATCGCGGGAAAGAAGCTCGCAATTATCCCGATCCTCCGCGCCGGTCTCGGCATGGTCTCAGGTATGGAAACACTTCTTCCGGCGGCAAAAATCGGTCACATCGGTCTCTATCGTGATCATGAGACCCTGGAGCCGGTAGAATATTACTGCAAGCTCCCGGCCGATATCGAGGACAGAGATGTATTCGTGGTCGACCCGATGCTCGCAACGGGCGGATCCGCCAACGATGCGATCGCACAGCTGAAGAAGCATGGCTGTACACGTATCCGCTTCCTGTGCATCATAGCTGCGCCGGAAGGCGTGAAGGCTCTGACAGAGGCACATCCGGATGTTGATGTTTACATCGGAGCGCTCGATGATCATCTCAACGAGATCGGTTATATCGTTCCGGGTCTCGGCGACGCCGGCGATCGCATTTTCGGTACAAAGTAAAACACATTGCAAGAGCAAGGGGGATTGTATGAGCGAAAAGAGACAGGATTATCTGACGTGGGATGAGTATTTTATGGGCGTTGCATTCCTGAGCGGCATGCGCTCAAAAGATCCGAACACGCAGGTCGGCGCATGTATCGTCAGTGACGACAACAAGATCCTTTCCATGGGTTACAACGGGTTCCCGAAAGGGTGCTCGGACGATGATTTTCCGTGGAACCGGGACGGTGACGATCCGCTCAAGAACAAATATTTTTACTCGACACACAGTGAGCTGAATGCTATTCTGAATTATCGGGGAGGCAGTCTCGAAGGAGCGAAAATCTATGTTTCTTTGTTCCCCTGTAATGAGTGCGCGAAAGCGATTATACAGGCAGGCATTCGAACAGTCATTTATGATTGTGACAAATACGCGGATACACCGTCTGTCATCGCCTCCAAGAGGATGTTCGATGCGGCAGGCGTTCGCTATTATAAGTACAACCGCTCCAATCGCGAGATGAAAATCAATCTGTAAAGAAAACTTAGTAGGAAGAGGAAAGAACAAATGGCACAGGATAAGAAACTTGTTGAATCAATCACATCCCGGGAAGTAGATTTTGCCCAGTGGTATACGGATGTCGTCAAGAAGGCGGAACTCACCGGATATACATCTGTAAAAGGCTGCATGGTATTTAAACCGGCAGGCTATGCAATCTGGGAAAACATCCGAGCAGAACTTGACCGCAGATTTAAGGAAACAGGCGTTGAAAATGTCTACCTGCCGATGTTCATTCCGGAAGGCCTTCTTGAGAAGGAAAAGGATCACGTTGAAGGGTTCGCACCGGAAGTCGCATGGGTCACACACGGCGGTCTGAACGAACTGCAGGAGCGCATGTGTGTACGCCCGACATCCGAGACACTTTTCTGTGATCTCTATAATAAGGATATCCAGTCTTACCGTGATCTTCCGAAGCTCTACAATCAGTGGTGTTCTGTAGTTCGCTGGGAGAAGACGACCCGTCCGTTCCTCCGTTCCCGCGAGTTCCTGTGGCAGGAAGGCCATACTGCCCATGCGACCGCTGAGGAAGCGCAGGAGAGGACAGAGCAGATGCTGAATCTTTACGCGGATTTCCTGGAGGATTTCCTCGCTATCCCTGTCGTCCGCGGACGGAAGACGGATAAGGAAAAATTCGCCGGTGCTGAAGCCACCTATACGGTCGAGGCTCTTATGCACGACGGCAAAGCTCTTCAGTCCGGTACGAGCCATAACTTTGGTGACGGATTTGCAAAGGCTTTCGACATTCAGTTCACAGATAAAGATAATAAGCTGAAGTATGTCCATCAGACATCATGGGGTATGACAACCCGTCTGATCGGCGCTGTCATCATGGTTCACGGCGACGATTCAGGTCTCGTCCTTCCTCCGAAGGTCGCTCCGACACAGTGCGTCGTTATTCCTATCCGCCAGAAGGCCGATGGAGTTATGGATAAGGCCGCCGAGATCCGCGATATGCTGAAAGCGGCAGGTATCCGTACGAAGATCGACGACACGGATCGTTCACCGGGCTATAAGTTCGCAGAGCAGGAGATGCGCGGATTCCCGATGCGTGTTGAGATCGGACCAAAGGATATCGAGCGCGGCGAGTGTGTTCTTGTGCGCCGCGATACCCGCGAAAAGGTCCAGGTCAAAATTGAGGATGTGGCAGAAGAATCCGCAAAATTGCTTGAGACGATCCAGAAGGATATGTTCGAGCGGGCGCTTGCATTCCGCAAAGAGCATACATACGAAGCATTTACTTATGACGAGTTCAAGAAGACCGCGGATGAGAAGCCGGGATTCATCAAGGCTTACTGGTGCGGTGATGTAGCGTGCGAAGAGCAGATCAAGGCGGATACGACCTGCACATCAAGGTGCATGCCGCTTAGTGACGAGGCGGAGGCTCCGGAGGATGCTACCTGCATCTGCTGCGGCAAGAAGGCTCGCAAACTTGTATACTGGGGCAAGGCTTATTAATCTCTGACGCAGAATTCTCGTGACTTTAGATGTGAGATGAATGCGCAAAATGAAACTTATCTTTGACATGGGATACAAAATTAGCCCCCATGCCTTGGAATTCGGCACCAATATAAAACATGATAATCTGGCAGAAACGGGCTGTTCGGGTTTGCGACAGCCTGTTTCCCTGTTTAATGGGAAATTTTGTGAGCTTTTGAAAATACCGGTTTTGAAGATGCCGGTAAAAGATGGGGTGCAGCCGTGAAACTCAGATTGCCTGAACAAGTAAAGGCTATAATTGAAAAACTGGAAGAAAACGGGTATGAGGCCTTCGCTGTCGGAGGATGTGTGCGTGACACGATTCTTGCAAGGCAGCCGCGGAAATGGGATATATCCACATCCGCACTCCCGGAACAGGTGAAAGCGGTGTTCCCCCGGTCGGCTGATACGAAACACAGGCGCGGATCTGTGACAGTCTTTATCGGAGAAGACAGATATGAGGTCACGACCTACAGGATCGACGCGGGATATGAGGAAAGCCCCGATCTTTTGCAAGTCGCGTTCACGCCGAATATCGCAGATGACCTGATGAGGCGGGATTTTACGATCAACGCTATGGCATATAATGACAGAAGCGGTCTGATCGATCCGTACGGCGGTATGAAGGATCTTCAGAAAAAAGTGATCCGCTGTGTAAAGGACGCCGATGAAGAGTTCAATGAGGATGCTTTGCGTATCATAAGGGCAATCCGATACGCTGCATGCCTTAATTTCAAGATCGAGGAGAAGACATGGCATTCCATGCCATCCCACACCGGAAAGCTCAGCGGGGTCAGTGCCGGGCGTTTGCAGAAGGAGATTGTGCAGCTTCTTGTATCGCCGCATCCGGAGCTGTGGGGCGATCTGTATCAACTCGGAATCACGGCCGTTATCATGCCCGAATTTGACCGCTGTATGGAAACTCCTCAGGAGACGCCGCATCATTTTTATAATGTAGGGGAGCATACGCTCCGGGTCCTGGCAGCCGTTCCGGCAGAGAAAGTCATACGCCTGGCAGCCCTCATGCATGATTTCGGCAAGCCGGAAGTGAGATTTCGGGACAGTCTCGGAAAGGATCACTTTAACGGTCATGATAAGAGAGGAGCCGAAATCGCCTGCGAAATCATGAAAAGGCTTGAGTTCGATACGGATACGACCGAGAAGGTCGTGAGACTGATCACATACCATGATTATCGTCCGGAGCTGACGCCGAAAGCAGTCGGGAGAGCGGTCCGGAAAATCGGAGAGGATCTGTTTCCGGCATATCTGCAGCTGCAGTGGGCGGATTGCCATGCACAGAGTCTCTATAAGAGGGAAGAGAAGACGGAGAGGATACTCGGCGTTGCTCGGATCTATGAGGAACTGCAGCGGACAGAAGGAAAGAACAACCGGTAAATAGGGAGTGACTATGGCGGGAATTATACTTCATGAGCCGGAGATACCGGCCAATACGGGAAATATCGGCAGGACTTGCGTTGCTACCGGCACATCTCTTCATCTGATCGACCCTCTGGGATTCCAGCTGACCCAGAAGGCTCTGAAGCGTGCCGGTATGGATTACTGGGCAAGACTTGAGGTCTACAGATATATGAATTACGAAGATTTTCTGGAAAAAAATCCCGGAGCACGCATCTGGTATGCTACAACGAAAGCGAGGAGGAGTTACTCGGAGGCAGATTTCAGATCCGATGATTTTATTATGTTCGGCAAGGAGAGCGCGGGAATTCCGGAGGAGATCCTCGTCGAAAATGAGGAGAGGTGTATCAGAATTCCGATGCTCCCGGGTGAGAGATCGCTCAATCTTTCCAATTCCGCTTCAATCATACTTTATGAGTTATTGAGGCAGAATGATTTCTGCGGACTTGAGACAGAAGGAGCTCTTCATCGCCTTCACTGGTGATAAAAGATCGCAAATGCGTGTTTGTGGTCGAAATAGATGCATTTTCTTGACAAGGACATATAAAAGAGATATAAATTTAATTAAGCTCTGGCTGAGAGTATGACTA
The DNA here is from genome assembly GCA_902776305.1 of uncultured Lachnospiraceae bacterium. Classification (GTDB taxonomy): domain Bacteria; phylum Bacillota; class Clostridia; order Lachnospirales; family Lachnospiraceae; genus Chordicoccus. The sequence goes on from CACYPS010000017.1 coordinate 68,192, forward strand.
AAAAGATAATGGTTTGGTAAGGAGGACTATCATGAACAAGACTGATTTGATTGCAGAAATTGCTAAAGAGACCGGTCTTACAAAGAAGGATGCCGGAAGTGCAGTCAATGCATTTGTCGACATCGTTTCAGAAGAACTGAAAAAAGGCGGCAAAGTCCAGCTTGTTGGTTTCGGCACATTCGAGATTTCTGAAAGAGCTGCTCGCGAAGGCAGAAATCCTCAGACAGGTGAGGCGATGGAAATCCACTCCTCAAAAACACCGAAATTTAAAGCCGGTAAAGCTTTAAAAGATTTTGTCAATGACAAGAAATAAATCGGCAGGACAGAAGCTGTTGCGAAAAGCGACAGCTTTTTTTCACGGGAGGAATAAATATGAGACTTGATAAATATCTGAAAGTTTCACGTCTGATCAAGAGACGTACGATTGCAAATGAAGCCTGCGACGCCGGTCGCGTCCTGGTCAACGGTAAGGTCGCGAAGGCCTCACAGGATGTGAAGGTCGGTGACCGGATCGACATACGGTTCGGTGAAAAGGAAGTAAGTGTCGAAGTGCAGGCCATCATGGACACGACAAAAAAGGAGAACGCCGCGGAAATGTACCGCTATATCTGAGCCGCCGGACATGCGGGGACTTTACTTTGAACCGAACGCGGTGTAAAATTAATAAAAAGGTGAAATAAGGGGAGTATCTATGGGTAATAAGAGGCGGAGACGCGGTCGGTCCGCCCGGAGAACCAATCGCACGGCGATGAAACTGATTACGATCATCGTGTGCATTCTGTTCGCAGTGCTTCTGATACAGGAAATCAACCTGAGGCAGCGCATCCGTTACAACGACGAGACTCGCGAGCAGCTGACTGAGCAGATCCGGGATGAAGAGAAGCGTAAAGAGAGCATTCTGGCTCAAAAAGAATACATGGAAACGGACGATTATATCAGAGAGATCGCCAGGGATTATCTTGGACTGGTTGATGAGGATGATATCATCCTGAAAGAAAGAAACGAGCCGTGACACAGTGACTGCTGTTGTCATGGCTTTTTCCTTGTTTAGAACGGAGAAGACTATGCTGCCTGAGAAAGTGAAAAAACTGATAAACGAATATGATATGATCAAGGACGGTGACAGGATCGTTGCCGGCGTCTCGGGAGGCGCGGATTCCGTATGCCTCTTTCATGTTCTGCGCCTGCTGCGCGAGGAAATCGTCTTCTCACTGTGCGTTGTACATGTCCATCATATGATCCGGGGGGAGGAAGCGGACAGGGATGAGGCATTTGTCAGGAACCTGTGTCGGGAATACAATGTTCCCTGTGTTGTCAGAAAGATAGATGTTCCGGCATTTGCCGATGAGAACGGGATGTCTGTCGAGGAGGCGGGCAGGGTAGTACGAAGGAATGAATTTGCCCGGATCGCATCGGAAAAGGCCGGGAGCAGGATCGCGCTTGCGCATCACATGAATGACGTCGCGGAGACGGTTCTGTTTAATATGGCAAGAGGGAGCGGTATCGCGGGACTTGTCTCGCTCCGACCTTCCAGGGGCGAATATATCAGACCGCTGTTAGGACTGGAGCGCCGGGAGATAGAAGAGTGGCTTCATGAAAACGGGTTCTCCTATTGCAATGATTCTACAAATGCAGACAGCACATATTCCCGCAACCGCATCCGGCATAGCATCCTGCCGGAGCTGACGGATCATGTGAATGCGCAGACTGTGCGTCATATCTGCGATATATCCGAGGAGGCGGGACTCATTGAAGAGCTGCTCGATGAGTATGCTGACAGGTGCTGCGCGAAGTATGTACGGGAAGGCATAAGCGGAGAGATTGTTATAGGAAGAGACCTGTTCAAAGAAGAGAAGGCTGTCATTGCCGGCAGGGTCGTCAGGATGGCCATCGGATTACTGGCGGGAACGGTGAAGGACATCGGAAGGGTACACATCCGGTCTATATGCGAGCTGTCGGTGAAGGAGAACGGGAAGATGGTAAGCCTGCCTTACGGAATGTGCGCGGAGTCTGTTTACGGAGATGTGCACATTCGGCTTAAGGGGACAGAGGGGACGTCTGCGAAAAATACGGAAGATTTGATTCTGCAGGATGAGACCGCCGTTAATCGGGAATCCGGTGAGCGCGCTGAGTCGGGAAGCAGCCGGGATGGGGGGTCTGATTGCGTGATAATTCTTCCTGAAACCGGAAAAAAAGCAGAATTCGGAAAATATATCGTCAGCTCCTTCCTCTCCGACGCCAAAGGAATCGGCATGGACATCGGAAAAACCGAAAATATGTATACGAAAAAGTTTGATTATGATAAAATAAATGGTATTCTTAAAATTCGATATAGAATGGCGGGAGATTACCTCGTCATAAACCCCGATGGAAGAAGAAAAAGCCTGTCCGACTATTTTACGGACAGAAAGGTTCCGAGGAACGAGAGGGACAGGATCCCTCTGCTGACATGCGGAGCAGAGGTCCTGTGGGTCATAGGCTTAAGAAGCGGGGAATCGTGTCGAATTGATACAAAGACGAAAACGGTTCTGACCGTGAGCGTCGAACAATACGGAGGATGATATGGCTGAAAGAATTATTACAATGATACCGGAAGAGAAAATCGAGCAGAGAGTACGTGAGATCGGAAAAGAAATCAGCAGGGATTATATGGGAAAGTCCGTGCATATGATCTGCGTTCTGAAGGGCGGAGTGTATTTCATGACAGACCTGTCCAAGAGAATTGATCCATCTATTCCTGTATCAATGGGTTTCATGTCTGTTTCAAGTTACGGTGACGGAACTTCGTCGTCCGGTATCGTAAAGATCGAAAAGGACCTGAATGAATCGATCGAAGGCAAGGACGTTCTCATTGTTGAGGATATAATCGACTCCGGAAGAACACTCTCGTATCTTATTAAGATCCTCAGCGCGAGAAAGCCGGCGTCTCTCAGACTGTGCACGCTCCTTGACAAGCCGGACAGAAGGGTCACGGATGTAAAAGTCGATTACTGCGCATTTGAGATTGAAGATAAATTCGTTGTCGGATGCGGTATGGATTACAAGCAGAGATACAGAAACCTCCCGTATATCGGGGAAGTGGTTCTTGAAGAATAAATTTCGGTGCTATCGCTCGAAAGGGGAAAAAGGTGACGCAACAGAGACCATCGAGTAGTATAATCATCTACTTAATAATAATTGTAGCTATGGTGTCCGGCTATTATTTCTTTGCCGGACGTATGCAGCGGAGTGAGGCCTATACGTATAAGCAGTTCGCGGAGGCACTCGAGGAAAAGAAAGTAGACAGTGTCAATATCAAACCGAATGCACAGGGCTCCGCCGGCAGAATCGTCGTCTTCATGAAAGACGGGAGTTCCAGACAACTCTATGTGACGGATGTCGCCAAGGTTGATGAGACATTAAAAGGATACGAGGGCGTGGAAGTGGTCGTCGATGATATTCCATCTGACAGCTCTCTCATGAATTCTATTCTGCTGATCGTGGTAGCCGCGGCGATATTCCTCATATTCTTCACGCTGATGAACAGACAGGGCGGCGGGACCAACGCACAGATGATGAATTTCGGAAAGAGTCGTGCACGCTTATCCGCTCCCTCAGACCAGACTATCACGTTCCGTGATGTTGCGGGACTGGAAGAGGAAAAGCAGGATCTGGAGGAAATAGTAGATTTCCTGCGTGATCCGGCCAAATATACATCCGTCGGGGCGCGTATACCGAAGGGCGTTATTCTTGTAGGACCTCCCGGTACCGGAAAAACATTGATCGCGAAAGCGGTCGCTGGTGAAGCCGGTGTTCCTTTCTTTTCGATTTCAGGATCGGATTTCGTGGAAATGTTCGTCGGCGTCGGCGCATCCCGCGTGAGAGATCTCTTTGAGGATGCCAAGAAAAATCATCCGTGTATCGTATTTATCGATGAGATCGATGCAGTTGCGAGACGCAGAGGTGCCGGTCTCGGCGGCGGTCATGATGAACGTGAGCAGACACTGAATCAGCTCCTCGTGGAGATGGACGGATTCGGAGTCAATGAAGGCATTATCGTACTGGCCGCAACGAACAGGGTGGATATACTGGATCCGGCTATTTTGAGACCCGGCCGTTTTGACAGAAAGGTAGCAGTGGGTCTTCCGGACGTCCGCGGACGTGAAGAGATACTCCGCGTGCATGCCCGCAATAAGCCGCTCGGCGACGATGTGGATCTGGAGCAGATCGCTCAGACTACGGCCGGTTTTTCCGGTGCCGATCTGGAGAACCTTCTGAACGAGGCCGCGATTTATGCTGCCAAGGAGAACAGGAATTATATAATCCAGAATGATATCCGCCAGGCATTTGTCAAAGTGGGAATCGGTGCTGAGAAGCGCAGTAAAGTCATGTCTCAGAAAGACAAGGAGATTACTGCATATCATGAGTCGGGCCATGCTATTTTATTCCATGTGCTTCCGCACGTAGGTCCGGTCTACTCGGTTTCCATTATTCCTACCGGTATGGGTGCGGCCGGTTACACGATGCCGCTGCCGTCGAAGGATGAGATCTTTAATACAAGAGGGCGCATGCTGGAGAACATTATTGTCGATCTCGGCGGCCGTGTGGCGGAAGAGCTGGTATTTGACGACATCACCACCGGGGCGTCTCAGGATATCAAGCAGGCTACGGAACTTGCCCGTTCGATGGTGACCAAGTATGGTATGTCCGCAAAGATGGGACTTGTAGCATATGATGACGATTCCGGCGAGGTCTTCATCGGACGTGATTATGAGAAGACAAGAAGCTACAGTGAGAGGACCGCTGATGAGATCGATGAGGAAGTGAAATCAATCATCGATCAGTGTTACGGAGAAGCCAGAAGGATAATTAACGAATACAGATATGTGCTTGATCGGTCGGCGAAGCTTCTTCTGGAGAAGGAGAAGATCGGAAGAGCCGAATTTGAGGCACTGTTCGAAAAAGGAGTTGTTCCAGATGGGGATTCAACAATCTGAGGTATCAAGACGCATTCGATATGTGGAATACATGCGTCCGATGTTCGTGAAGAGAGCGGTTTTCAGCGATGAGAGCAAGTACTATAGAAAACCTGTTCAGCCGGAGGCGGGAGAGGACTGCACGATCCGCATTCGAACTCTGAAAAACAACGCCGATGAAGTTTATTTTATCAGCGGCTCAAAACGTATGTTGATGACGCTGGCTGAGACTTCCGGGGCATTTGATTATTACGAGATAACGATCAGCCTGACCGATGAGGTCGTAAGGTATTATTTTGAACTGCGGTTTGAATCGATTGTCTGTTACTACAATAAGCAGGGAATCACCAGAGATCTTTCCGACAGGAACTGTTTCAGGATTGTTCCGGGGTTCAAAACGCCGGAGTGGGCACATGGTGCAGTGATGTACCAGATCTATACGGATCGTTTCTACAACGGCGATAAGAGCAATGATGTTCAGACGAGAGAGTATGTTTATCTGAAGGAATACGCACAGGCGGTAACTGACTGGAACCGTCCGCCCGAAAACATGGATGTCAGGAACTTCTACGGGGGCGATCTCGAAGGGGTTCGCCAGAAGCTTGACTACCTGCAGGATCTGGGCGTTGAGGCTATATATTTAAACCCGATTTTTGTGTCTCCTTCCAATCATAAGTATGATAGTCAGGACTACGATCATATAGATCCGCATCTCGGCAGGATCGTGAAGGACGGCGGCGACACGCTTATGTGGGAGGATCGAAATAACAGCAACGCCACAAGCTATATAATCCGAACGACGGCACCGGAGAATCTGGAAGCTTCCGATAAACTGCTTGAAGAGCTCTGCGAGGAGATTCATTCCAGAGGAATGAAGATCATTCTGGACGGTGTATTCAATCATTGCGGTTCTTTTAACAAATGGCTTGATCGCGAGCGCATATATGAAGGACAGAAGGGCTATGAAGTCGGGGCGTATGTCAGCAGAGAAAGCCCGTATCACTCTTTCTTCAAATTTAATAATGAACATGCATGGCCTTACAATGAATTCTATGACGGATGGTGGGGACATGAGACTCTTCCGAAATTAAATTATGAGGAGAGTCCGGAACTGTTCGATTATATCATGCGTATCGGCAAGAAGTGGGTATCACCTCCGTACAATGTGGACGGATGGCGTCTCGATGTGGCCGCGGATCTCGGACATTCGCTGGAATATAACCATTATTTCTGGCGGGAATTCAGAAAAGCTGTGAAGGAAGCGAATCCGCAGGCTATTATTTTAGCCGAGCATTATGGAGAGGCGGGTGAGTGGCTTCTCGGCGATCAGTGGGATACCGTGATGAATTACGACGCTTTCATGGAACCGGTCTCCTGGTTCCTGACCGGAATGGAGAAGCACAGCGATGAATTCCGTAAGGATCTGCTCGGCAACGGGGAATCCTTTGAGAGCGCCATGCGTTACCATCTTGCCAGTTTCATGGGACCGTCAGCGCTCTGTGCGATGAATGAGCTGGACAACCATGATCACTCGAGGTTCCTGACCAGGACGAATCACCTGGTAGGCAGAGTAGCGCAGCATGGCAGCGAAGCCGCCGGACAGAATATCGATCCGTCCGTCATGAGAGAAGCGGTCATCATCCAGATGACATTTGTCGGAGCACCGACACTTTACTACGGAGATGAGGCAGGCGTAGTCGGATTTACGGACCCGGACAACAGAAGGACCTACCCCTGGGGGCATGAGGATCGTGAGATGCTCGAATTCTACAGGGCTGCCATTCATATGCACAACAGATATGATACACTCAGGCAGGGTTCCCTGAAATTCCTCGGATGCGGTTACCAGTACATTTCATATGGACGGTTTTCTGATAAAGAGCAGTTCGTTGTCGTCGCGAATTCCGGCGATGAGGAGATTCCGATTGAGCTCCCGGTCTGGGAGACAGGCATCACCAGAAACGTAAATACAGACATGGTCGAACTTCTGGTGACCGATGCTGACGGGTTCTCGACAGAACCGAAAAAACGACTTGTTACGGGTGGTATCCTGACTTTGGATCTAAGACCGCATGAAGCTGTTGTGCTTTATCACAAGGGCTCCGGAGAATCGGAGTCGGAATCAGATTGAAACAGCGGAACACAAGATCACGAACTAATTCGTGAAGCCTGCAAAACGGAGGGCAAATGGATGAATAAGAAAATAATTTCACTGGTCATGGTTGCGGTTCTCGGACTTTGTGGCTGTGGCTCCGGAGGAAAGAAAACCGGTTCCGGTCAGAGCTCCGGTGACAGCGCACCTGTTACTTCTTCGACAGTCGAAAGCGCCGGACTCGACAGTTTTATTGAGCTTGCCAACTACAAAGGGCTCGAACTGACAAGAAAAGTTTCGGATGTTACGGAGGATCAGCTTTTCGACGCGATCGATGAGGATCTTAATCATTACAGAATCGATGTTCCGGACATGGAAATCGACAATCTTTTCTGGGTCACAATGGACTTTGAGGGGAAGATCGACGGGGAAGATTTTGTCGGAAGCAGCGATTCCAATTACGAACTCAAGCTGGGACAGGGAACCTTCCTGGAAGAATTTGAGAAACAGCTGATCGGACATAAGAAAGGTGATCACGTCAAGATCAATGTTACATTCCCGGATGATTATGAGAATAAAGATATCGCGGGAAAGAAAGCGGAGTATGATGTGGATATCACCCGCGTATCTGTTGCGCTCGGTGAGCCGACTGAGGATTGGACACGGATGTATTTTTCGGAGACTGTCGATGAATACATGGAGGGCAAGAGACAGGAGGTAGCCACGAATAATGAGAAGCAGGCTGATGACCAGCTTCGCACGGATGGATGGTATCAGGTTTTTGATAACTCTACAGTGCTTCAGTATCCGGAAGATATGCTTGCTACCTGGACGAAATACTGCGAGGACACGTACGCAAGATATGCGAAGAGTTATAATCTCTCCTATGAGGATTTCCTGACAGAGTATGGCGCTTCGGAGACAAGTATCGCCAATAACGCGAAAGATTTTGCCAAGACTTATCTTGTAGCTTCCGCGATCCTTGAGAACGAGGGAATCCTTCCGGCCAGCGAGCAGTACAATACAAGAAAGAATGAACTTCTCGCAGGATCCGGATATGCATCCGAGGAGGCTGCCGTAGCGGCGGGAATATCCCAGGAGAACATTGATATGACAGTGAGATATTATCTTGCTACAGATATCATTCTGGAGAATTCAACTATCGCGAACGACGGAAATACGAGCGGCGAAGAGGCTGCAGAGGCAGTTCCCGAAGAGGCAGTTCCCGAAGAGGAAGCTCCGGCGGAGGAACCTGCAGCAGAAGAAGAGCAGGTCGAGGAAACATCCGAGGAGTATGTTGAAGAGTAACTTAAGGTGGATTTTTGACAGTAGGGAGACTTGAGCAGAAACTCAACAGTGAAAATAGAATAGCGACAGCGCTCGCCGCAGAATAGGTGAGTGCGTACTGCTGTAGCGAAAACAAAAAAGCTGAGTATGATGATCGGCAAATGCCGTGAAATCATACTCAGCTTTTTTTGTCGCAGGTTTTTTGCGAGGAGTCGATGTAGTTGTGTTGACTTATTGTGCCTTACACATTATAATATTTTTGGCATTAAAAGTAACAGCAGTACAATATAAGTATTCGTTTAATGTGTGACACAAGGTATCGTTTCAGACAGGATACCAGTATACTGGGGAGTGTACTTGTCATAGAAAAGGGGAGAAAAATGGGAAGGGAGACTGTGGAAAGTTCTCTGGTAATGGAGATGCGCAGGGGGACAATAGTACTTGTCGTGCTGTATTGTCTCGATGAACCTGTATATGGATACAGTCTGGTCGAAGAACTTGCCCGCAAGGGAATTCCGGTCGAGGCCAACACCCTTTATCCGCTTTTACGCAGGCTTTCTTCCCAGGGACTCCTCGACAATCAATGGGATACGAGCAACTCCAAACCGCGCAAGTATTATGTGATTACCGAGAAGGGAAAGCAGCTGCGGCAGGATCTTAAGAAGCAGTGGAGTATTATGTCACATGCTGTTGATGCCATTGTAGGTTTTTGACGGGGGGATGAATTGTGGTAGGTAGAATAATTGACCAATATGTTGACGCGGTAACGCAGCAGCTTCCGATCGGAGTGAGAAAAAGCGTTGAGCGTAAATTGAAAGATACAATATATGACAAGCTTGATGAGTACACGAACGGACAGCGGGCTGTGAGCAGAGACGTGCGTGCGGTTCTCAGGGAAATGGGAAGCCCGGATGAGATCGCGAACGCATACTACGAGGAAGCGGCAAGAAGAAAGAAGAGGACGAAAAAGGAGAGCGACCAGAATATGGAAGATGCCTCCAATGTGATATTCGGCGTCTCGGTTATGCTGGTTATCTTGGGCATGATACTTCTGATCGCAGGTGTAACAAGCAATGTGTTCCCGATTCTTCTCGGAGCTGTCTTGGCTTTGTCGGTGATGCTCTCGAAGATGTTCGGTCCGACTATCGAACAGCTCGATGCGAGCAACAAAAAGCTCAAAAAGAGAAAGGCTTCTTACGGGGACGATGATGAAATGCTTTGAACAGATAAAGGCATCTTGACAAAGAAAAAAAACGTGAGAAAATAGACTCCAACAGAAAGGAGTCTATTTTTTATGGCAAACAATACAGTGAAAATAGCATTGATCACCGGTTATCTCGGTGCAGGCAAGACAACACTCTTAAATCACATTCTCAGTAACGATGAAGGAATTCGCGCAGCTGTTATCGTAAATGATATCGGTGAAGTAAACGTAGATGCGGATCTCATTGAAAAGGGCGGCGTTGTTACACAGGAAAACAGCAACCTTGTTCCGCTTACGAACGGTTGTATCTGCTGTACACTCAGAGACGATCTGGCAGCACAGCTTGGCGAGCTCGCTGCGACCGGAAAGTATGACTACATTATTATTGAAGCTTCCGGTATCTGTGAACCGATTCCGATCGCTCAGACAATCGCGGACATCTGCGAGGAGAGCACCGAAGACGGTATGCCGATGGTTCTCGACAATATTATTGCGGTGGTTGACTGTGCCCGCATGCATGATGAGTTCGAAGACGGACGCAGCCTGCTCAAGGATACGTATGAGGAAGAGGATATCGAGAATCTTCTTATTCAGCAGCTTGAGTTCTGCAACACAGTTCTCATGAATAAGGTGGACACGGTCGATGAGTATCAGCTGGGTGAACTCAAGGCGATTATCAGAAGCCTGCAGACCAATGCTGTCATCATCGAGGCTAACTATGCCAAGGTCGCTATCTCCGATGTCCTGAATACAGGACGTTTTGATCTTGAGAAATCTATGGAGTCCGCCGGATGGATTGAAGCAATCCAGCAGGAAAATGATGATGACGATGAGCACGAGCATCATCACGATGACGATGATGACGACGATGAGCATGAGCACCATCATCACGACGACGATGATGAGCTTGAGCACCATCATCATGATGACGATGATGACGACGATGAGCATGAGCACCATCATCACGATGACGATGATGATGACGATGAGCATGAGCATCATCATCACGACGACGATGATGAGAAGGAAGAGAAGCACCATAAGGGCGGACATCATCACCATCATCACCACCATCATCATAATGCAGATGCTTCCTATCAGGTTGAGGAGTATGGCATCGGATCATTTGTGTACTTCAGACGCCGTCCGTTCGATCGCAACAAGATCATCGCACTTGCCGAGAAATGGCCGAGAGCAATCATCCGCTGCAAGGGTATGATCTGGTATAAAGAAGAGCCGGATATGTCCTACATCTTTGAACAGGCTGGTCATATGATTCAGGAAATGCAGAGCGGACGATTCCTCGCATCTGCAGACCAGGCGTCTATCGATCGTGTTCTTGAGAAGTATCCGCAGGTCCGCAAGATGTGGGATCCGGTATACGGTGACCGCATGCAGAAACTTGTTTTCATCGGACAGAACATGGATCGCAAGGAAATCGAAGAGCAGCTGGATGCGTGCCTTGTAGATTGAGTTCGAAGTGATTCGGAGCAAAAGGTGTCGGCGGGAGCCGGTCCGAATTCCGCTCCGGATCTATGAACAGTACCAAAAAATGTGGAAATAAAAAAGTGCCGTGCATTGAATATGCACGGCACAATTGTTTAAACAGGAGATATGCGCGCTGCAGGGCAGCGGTCTATAACGATAAAATATTGCGTCAGGATGTCATCTGTAATTCGGGATCGCGATCCTTGATTCTTTCTGCGATAAAAGGCCCGACTTCAGACGGCTTGAGATTGAGGACATAGCCGAACTCACCGAAGAGAATTCTCTCGGCTTCTTTGAATATCCGTTCATCAGCACTGTGAAATTTCTTGCCGGTGCGCAGTTTCTCCGCGTGTTTGTTGCGGAGGGTACGGATCAGGCAGAGCATTTCATGGTGATCGCAACGGGAGACGATTGAAGAAAAAGCAGCCATACGCTCTTTGTCATTTTCAACCCATACCGATTCACACTCAGGAATCGAATCGATCAACTCGAGCACCTCATCGCGGGTCAGCAGCTCACGCATTTTTGCGGGGCCGTTGTCCGTTGGGATGTAAATTTTGGTTCCGGTGTTGTACACGGGTACCAGTATATAATACTGACGGGTACCCAGACTTGACAGGTCACGTTCGATGATGCCGGTGACTTTACATACGCCTTCGGGGATGTGCATTACAGCTTCGTTTACTTCTATTGTATTTGTCATAACTTATTCGGCGCTCCGGATATTTGCGCCCCTCTCCGGATCAGATTAATATTCCACGCTATTATTTTATCACAAATGGTTTTTTCTCGTAAGTTCGTAAAAATTAACGTAAATTTTACAAAAAAACTGAAAATGATGTTGAAAGTAACTATTATTACCCGTTGATTTTATTCGAAGCATCAGGTATAATACTCGGGTATGGAAACGGACGAGAAGTTTATGCGCGAGGCGCTCAGACAGGCAAAGAAGGCCTATCGGCTTATGGAAGTGCCGATCGGCTGTGTCATTGTACACGACGGTGAAATCATCGCACGGGGATACAACAGACGTAATACCGATAAGAGCACTCTGTCGCATGCAGAACTCAATGCCATCCGAAAAGCAGCGAAAAAGCTGGGCGATTGGAGAATTGAGGAATGTACGATGTATGTAACTCTCGAGCCGTGTCCGATGTGTGCCGGAGCGATTGTTCAGGCACGGATTCCCCGATGTGTGATCGGTTGTATGAATCCCAAGGCCGGATGTGCGGGATCGGTCATGAACCTGCTGCAGACGGACGGCTTCAACCATCAGGTAGATCTCACGACGGGTGTTCTGGAAGAGGAGTGCAGTGATATGCTGAAACAGTTCTTCCGGGAACTCAGAGTGCGGGACGCGGAACGCAAACGCCAGCGTGCCGAGGAACTTGCGGAGAAGATCAGATTCTCGTAATTTCCTGAGAGAATATCCGCATCGGGATATCAATTATAATACGGAGAAGTATCGAAGTGGTCATAACGAGCCGCACTCGAAATGCGGTCATCGGGTAACCGGTGCATGGGTTCGAATCCCATCTTCTCCGCTCGGGGACATCGAAAGATGTCCCCGTTTTTTTGTCGTATAGGAAATTCGTGTTATAGGGTACTTCTGTATTTGTTGTATCTGTAAATGTTTCAATATGTTTACATTTCCGAAAACCACTTGAAGAAGGATTCCCGCTGTGATAGCTTAAAACAGAAAGATAATTATTATGGGAGAAATATTGCATCATGGATTTTCATTTCTTATCCGGGAGGGTGAGGTTAATTGCAGAGCGGCTTGGAATCGCATTTCTTATTCTGATTCTCATAGCATCGCCTGTTTCGGTGTATGCGGAAGCCGGGACAGAAACACCCGCTGAGGTAACAACGGACGCAGCCGCCGCTGCGGCAACACCGACCCCGCCCGTGAGGGATCCTCTTACGAACCATCTGACGAACTGGCCGCAGATGTCGGAAATCAATGAGGATTCCGCTATTCTTATGGATGCGGACAACGGTGCTATCCTGTATTCGCTGGATCGGGATGTTCAGAGGATTCCCGCTTCAATTACCAAGATCATGACTTGCCTGTTGGTCATCGAGAACACGCAGATGGACGAAGTTGTCACCATGACAGAGGCAGGAATGGCGGAAGCCTATGGCGGGAGCTCCAATATCAGCCCGATTCTCGGAGAACAATTCACGGTCGAGCAGTGTCTCTACATGCTGATGCTGAAATCTGCAAATGACATTGCCGCTCAGCTCGCTGAATATGTCGGGGGTAGTGTCGAGGCGTTTGTTCAGATGATGAATGACCGCTGTGCGATAATAGGGACGACAGGCACACATTTTAATAACCCCAATGGTTTGCCCGGCGACAATCATTATACGACTGCTATGGATATGGCTCTCATTATGCAGGAGTGCCTTAAAAATGAGACGTTCAGACAGATTATTTCCACGCCGGTATATACAGTGCCGCCGACGAATCTCACACCGACGGAGAGGACTTACGAGAACCATTGCAAGCTGATCATAGAATCTGATACGGAACACTATTACCCTTATTGTATCGGCGGTAAGACGGGCTATACGGATCTCGCATGGAGAACATTTGTGACAGCGGCCGAGAAGGACGGACGAACGCTGATCTGTGTCACGCTGCACGGACCGGACAAGTCGGACTTCATAGATCATAAGAACCTGTTCGAATACGGCTTCAACAACTTCTACACAGACCCGTGCGAGATGGAAGCCGAGAAGGGCTGGGAAATCAGCGGTGGAGTCACAGTGCCGGTAGGATTCGATGTCAAAACGCTTACGAGACAGGAGACTACTCTCGGTGACGGAAGCATCCGCATAGATTATAAATATGAAGATAATCCTGTCGGATACGTGCTGAAGACCAAGGCAGTTGAGCAGAAGGCGACCGAGACTGAGACGTCTTCTGTTACCCAGTCGACCGAACAGACAGATATCAGTTCTCCCGAGGCGATTTCGGGGACGAAGACACCGACAGACATAAATGAGGTTCACAGAAGTGACGGCCATACTTTGACTGTGCTGATCGTCATACTTCTCGTTCTTGTCGTGCTGCTCGCAGCCGTGTTGTACATGCTGCATAGGAACCATCAGAAGCAGCTTGCGCATGAGGAGGAGCTGAGAAGGAAGAGGGAAGCACGTAAGAAGAGGGCTGCAAGAAGAAGACGCTCGCAATCGTCGACCGGATCCGATGAGCGGAGAAGACCGGGCGAGATGAGAAATCCCGGACGAAGAACAGGACCTTCCGGAAGGAACAGAAAAGACAGGTACACGTGATAAGAACCTGAAATAGAAACTGTCATCTGACGGCAAAGAGCCCGGTGACAGTATGAATTGTAAAAAAGAACTGCATATACCGGTTGCATATATAAATACCGGTGTATGCAGTTCTTTCTATGTCAGACATAATGCGCTCAGTTACACAATGCTCCACCGGAGCGCTGTTACGCACGCTTAGTCGCGCGAGGATGCAAGCGGAGCGCGTAATACTCATCTTTATCATTCAGAAAAAAATATCCGTGCACCTCACTCTGAATCGGCCCCCACAGACGGAACCTCCCCAGTTAACTCGGCCCAGGCACCCTTACGACACACGAGAGCTCCCGCTTAGTGCTGCTGTGTTCCCACCCTGACACGGTTCACGGGTTCCCGTTGCATAAGACCCAAACGTCAACGCCACTTAGAGAGGGCAGCTCCATAAAGACAAACCCTCGGATCGGCATCACCCCTGCTGTAGCGGACTGCAGGTTACAGGGCCCCGCTAATGCCCCGGTTGCACGGATAGGAAGAGTATATCCGAAAAACGATGAATTGTCAAACATGAATAAGGGGAGTATAATAAAAATAGCTGTTTTGCGCGAAAGCTCCGGCCGGAACGCAGGACATCCGTGACAGAAATCTGCAGTAAAAAAAGCTCTGCAGATCATAATCAGCCTGAAATTATACTAAAGAAAAGAGAGGGTCCAAGTATGAAGAGAATTGGTTTGCTGACCAGCGGCGGCGATTGCCAGGCACTTAATGCTACGATGCGCGGTGTTGTTAAGGGTCTTACGAATAATCTCGATGAAGTTGAGATTTACGGTTTCATCGAAGGTTATAAGGGTATGATTTACGGAAATTACCGTCTCCTGACATCGGAAGATTTCTCCGGTATCCTTACACGCGGCGGCACGATCATCGGGTCATCCAGACAGCCGTTCAAGCTGATGCGTGTACCGGATGAGAACGGTCTTGACAAAGTAGCTGCAATGAAGCAGAACTATTACAAGCTTCGCCTCGATTGTGTTGTTATCCTCGGCGGAAACGGAACACAGAAGACAGCGAACCTCCTTCGTGAAGAAGGCCTCAACGTAATCCATCTTCCGAAGACCATCGACAATGATATCTGGGGAACAGACCTTACATTCGGATATCAGTCCGCAATCGACATCGCAACCACAGCGATCGACCAGATCCATACGACAGCTTCCTCCCATGGACGAGTCTTTATCGTTGAAGTTATGGGACACAAGGTCGGCTGGCTGACCCTGAGCGCAGGTCTTGCATCCGGTGCTGACGTCATCCTTCTTCCGGAGATTCCGTATGATCTTGACAAAGTCTGCGAAGCTATTAAGAAGCGTCACAGCCGCGGCAAGAAGTTCACGATCCTTGCGGTCGCCGAAGGTGCTATCTCCAAGGAAATGGCAGAACTTAAGAAGAAAGATCGCAAGAAAGCTATGGAAAAGATGCTTGAGAAGTATCCGTCCGTTTCCTACAATCTTGCTGCTGACATCACAGAGAGAACAGGCTCCGAAGTACGTGTAACAGTTCCGGGACATGTACAGCGCGGCGGTTCTCCGGATCCGTTTGATCGTGTTCTCTCCACAAAGCTCGGCGCTTACGCCGCAAAGCTTATTGTTGATGACGAATACGGATACATGGTCGCAACAGTTAATAACCAGATCGTTAAAGTGCCGCTTGAAGCAAGTGCAGGTCAGCTGAAGAGTGTAGACCCGCATGATCAGACGGTAGAGCTTGCCAAGTATATCGGCATCAGTTTCGGAGATTAATTTATGTCATACGTTGCTCTATATCGCAAAGCCCGCCCCAGGACCTTCGATGAGGTGAAGGGCCAGGACCACATTGTGACTACGTTAAAGAATCAGGTCAGGACGGGAAGGCTGCAGCATGCATATCTCTTCTGCGGTACGAGAGGAACGGGAAAGACGTCGATTGCCAAGATTATGGCGAAGGTCGTCAACTGTGAACATCCGGTAGACGGAAATCCATGCAATGAATGTGCTTCCTGCCGCGCAATCGCGGCAGGAACTTCCATGAATGTTATCGAGATCGACGCTGCTTCCAACAACGGCGTCGATAACATTCGTGAGATCGTGGAGGAAGTCCGCTATCGACCGACACAGGGAAACTACAAAGTGTACATCATCGATGAGGTTCACATGCTGTCTACGGGTGCATTCAATGCGCTTCTGAAAACACTTGAGGAACCTCCTTCTTATGTCATTTTTATTCTTGCGACGACCGAATCGGGAAAAATACCGACAACGATCCTTTCCCGGTGTCAGCGTTATGATTTCAGAAGGATTTCTATCGATACGCTGATAGAGAGAATGAAATATCTCACCGAACAGGAAGGCGTTTCCTGTGAGGAGAGAGCGCTGAGATTTGTCGCAAGACAGGCGGACGGCTCTATGAGAGATGCACTGTCCCTGCTTGATCAGTGCATGGCCTTTTATATGGGCGAGGAGCTGACCTATGAAAAGGCACTTGACGCGCTCGGTGCTGTGGATACGGATGTTTACGGTGAACTTCTCGGCGAGATCGTGAGGGGCGATGCGGGACGAAGCATTCTGATATTTGAAAGACTCATGGAGAGAGGACGCGAAGTCGGACAGTTCGTCAGCGATTTCATCTGGTATCTGCGAAATCTGCTGCTCGTGGAAGCTTCCGATGATGCTTCCGAGTTGATCGATATTTCATCCGAGCAAATGAACACGCTCCTCTCCTACGCAGGCATGACTACGCCGGAAACCATTATGCGCTATATCCGCGTGCTCTCGGAACTTCAGAACTCTATGCGATTTGCCGGAAATCGCCGGGTATTGACGGAAATAGCGATCGTAAAACTCTGCCGTCCGCAGATGGAGAGGACCGATGATGCGGTTCTTGACCGGATGCGGATGCTGGAAAGCAAATTTGAGGCTCTCGAAGAGGGGGGTTTTGTGCAAATGCAACGAGATACCCCGAAGAGTTCAACAAATAGCTTGACAGAATCTGTCGGCACGGGATATGATTCGTCGGTAGAGGATTCAGCACCGCCTCCCAATGCGGCTCCGGAGGAGCTGCGGAAAATCAGGAGTGAATGGGCGACTGTGATGGATCACGTACCTTCCGGTCCGTTAAAGGTCATGTTAAAGCATGTGATACCTATGTACAATGCAGTTGATCAGGACGGCAAGCTGTACCTGACGATCCATGATAACCTTGATGCCAAAACATCATATGATTATATAACACGCACCCCAGAACAGCTCCGGAGATTTGTCGGAGAACTTGAAAAGGTAGTTGAACGCCTCTATGGCAGGCATGTCGATATCGAGATCACCCCGCCCGGGAAGAAAGATAAGGATCTGTATTCCATATCGGTAGACAGTATATTGGATAACCGATCACTGATCGGAATGCCGCCTGAGACGGATGAGGGAGATTTCCCCGATGAGTGATTTCCCTTCGACATGTTGAATGATAGATGACTGTAAGTGGTTGCATTACCCGCACATATCATCGTGCGGAATGCTTGAATAGTGCTTTTGCAGAAGGAGGAAAAAGGTGGCCAAAAGAGGTGGCTTCGGCGGCGGAATGCCGGGAAACATGAATAACCTGATGAAACAGGCTCAGAAGATGCAGCGCCAGATGGAAGAACAACAGAAAGCCCTGCAGGAGAAAGAGTTCGAGGCAACGGCAGGCGGCGGCGTCGTATCTGTTACTGCTAACGGTAAGAAGGAAATTGTTAAGCTGACAATTGATCCGGAAGTTGTCGATCCGGATGACGTTGAAACGCTCGAGGATCTTGTGGTTGCTGCCCTCAACGAAGTGTTCAAGAAGATCGATGCAGAACAGGCGAACGTTTACGGTAAGATGACCGGCGGCATGGGAGGCCTCGGCGGTGGACTATTTTAGTGGTTACATCAGCAATTTGATCGAACAGCTTTCTTCACTTCCCGGTATCGGAACGAAGACTGCGCAGCGGCTTGCGTTCTATATCGTAAGTCAGCCGGAAGATAAGGCAAGGCACCTTGCCGAAAGTATTCTGGAGGCGAGGAAAAATGTTCGCTATTGCAAAGAGTGCTGTACGCTTACGGACGCGGAGAAATGTCCGATCTGCAGCAATCCACGGCGTGACAAACATACCATAATGGTGGTGGAAACGCCTCGCGACCTTGCTGCTTATGAGAAGACCGGTAAGTATGAGGGAGTCTATCATGTACTGCATGGGGCGATTTCCCCGATGCTCGGCATTGGCCCGGATGATATCAGACTTAAAGAGCTCATGACGAGACTTGCCGGAGATGTAAACGAGGTCATAATCGCAACTAACTCTTCTCTTGAGGGGGAGACAACTGCGATGTATATCAGCAAACTTATCAAACCAACAGGGATTAAGGTGACCAGAATCGCCAGCGGTGTTCCTGTCGGAGGAGACCTTGAGAACATAGATGAAGTAACTCTGCTCAGAGCACTTGAAGGGAGAACACAATTATGAACAAAAAAGAGCTGCAGATCGTTGCCAATGAAGTACGTAAAGGTATAATCGTTGGTGTTTACAACGCAAAATCCGGTCATCCGGGCGGATCTCTTTCCGCGACGGAATGTCTGGTTTATCTGTACTTCAAAGAACTGAATGTTGATCCGCAGAATCCGGATATGGAAAATCGCGACAGATTTGTTCTTTCCAAGGGACATGCGGCTCCGGGTCTTTATGCAACATTAGCGGCAAAAGGCTATTTTCCGATGAAGGAGATGGAGAATCTGCGCCATATCGGTTCTATGCTTCAGGGACATCCGACTATTGGCGTTCCGGGCGTTGATATGTCAACAGGTTCGCTCGGCCAGGGAGTTTCCGCGGCTGTCGGAATGGCACTCGGCGCAAGAGTGGACGGAAAATCATACAGGACCTATGCTCTCTTAGGTGACGGAGAACTTGAAGAAGGTCAGGTATGGGAGGCAGCTATGCTGGCCGGAAACAGAAAGCTGGATAACCTCTGTCTAATCGTTGACAATAATAATCTTCAGATCGACGGTACTCTTGAGGAAGTAAATTCACCGTATCCGATCGGTAAGAAATTCGCAGCATTCGGCTTCCATGTTATAGAGGTAGCTGACGGAAACGATTTTGATCAGCTCGATGCTGCGTTCGGGGAAGCTCGCAACACGAAGGGAATGCCTTCCGTCATCGTTATGAAGACACTCAAGGGCAAGGGCGTTTCTTACATGGAAAATGCTGTCGGCTGGCATGGACAGGCACCGAAGGCAGATTTGTATAAAGTTGCTATGGACGAGCTCACTAAGGCGGGAGATGAATTATGTCAGAAATAAAGAAAATTGCTACACGCGTCAGCTATGGTAATGCACTCGCGGAACTCGGTGAAATTCATAAGGATATCTGTGTACTTGATGCGGATCTTGCCGCTTCTACACAGACTGCCATTTTCGGAAAACGCTTCCCGGATCGTTTCTTCGATGTGGGCATCCAGGAAGGCAATATGGTCGGTGTCGCTGCAGGTCTCGCAACAACAGGAAAGACTGTATTCTGCAGTTCCTTTGCTATGTTCGCGACAGGTCGTGCATACGAAATCATTCGCAACTCGGTAGCTTATCCGAGACTCAATGTCAAGATCTGTGCTTCTCACGCAGGTGTATCTGTAGGTGAAGACGGAGCAACGCATCAGTGCATCGAAGACATTGCCCTTATGAGAGTTCTTCCGCATATGCTGGTTATTCAGCCTGCCGATGACATTGAGGCACGTCAGGCGGTAAAGGCCGCTTATGATTATCATGGCCCGGTCTATCTCAGACTTGCCCGTCTCGCTTCTCCGGTCTTCAACTCTGAGGACTATAAGTTTGAATTGGGCAAGGGCGTTACTCTGCGCGACGGCTCCGATGTGACACTGGTTGCAACGGGCTTACCGGTCACCGCAGCAATGGAAGCTGCCGATATGCTTGCCGGATGCGGAATCAGCGCACGTGTCATAAATATGCATACAATCAAGCCGATTGATCAGGAGATTCTCCTTAAGGCTGCCCGTGAGACGGGAAAGATCGTTACTATCGAAGAACACTCCGTGATCGGAGGACTTGGCGGTGTTGTATGTGAGTCTATCACAGAGAAGTGCCCGGTTCCGGTTTGCAGAATCGGTATACAGGATCAGTTTGGAGTTTCAGGGCCGGCGCTCGACCTCTATAAGCTGTACGGACTTGACGCTGAAGGTATCTTCAAACGCGTAAAGGAATTCGTGGAGGCGTAATGCAGTAAGTCCCGGGGATGAGGAACGGATTTTTTGCGATACTGTGGTTTCGTGAAAATCCGGTGCTGACCATGTGGAAAATACTATGCGGAAACTTTTTAAGAAGATAACTGAATGGATCGTTCATATTCCGGATGCATTTAGAAAGTCTGAAACAGAGGATGAATTCGGAATCAGACTGCGAAAGCACAAAAGGGCCATGTATATACGCACGGCCCTTCTTGTCGTGCTCGGAATAGCTCTCATTTTTGTTCTGATTAATATTTATACACACTGGACGTTCCGGTCGTATGAGGTGATCGAGTCGGAGGATGTGTTCGACAGTGTATCCGGGTATGTGGCAATCAATGATCGGATCCTGCGATATTCTCCGGATGGAGCGGTGCTGCTGAAATCAGATATGGAGGAAGAAATATGGAACGAATCCTTCAATATGACGCAGCCGACACTCGAGGCCTCTTCTGAAGCAATCCTGATTTACGACAAACGAGGAACAGACATCCATGTATATAATATGGAGCAGAAACTCGGAAACTTCATTACGAACAGCCCAATTCTGTTTGCCCGTGTTTCGGCGAACGGAAATGTACTGGCGGCTGTGGAAGACGGTGAGGGGACACAGATCATATACTACAACAGTAAGGGGGAGGAGATAGCGGCAATATCGCCTTCACCGACGAAGTACGGATACCCTCTGTCTATGGCAGTGTCGGAAGACGGAAATATGGTCGCGGTTTCCTATGTGATGACCGATAACGGAGTCATAGGCTCCCGCCTGGCTTTCTACAATTTCGGCTCGGCCGGAAGTGACAAGGAAGACCATCTGATGGCTGCTGAAGAGTTTTCGGAGACACTGATTCCGGACGTGCGCTATTTCGGCGGAACCGAACTGATTGCCTTTACGGACAGCGGTTTTATGGTATACAAAGGTTCGGGTACTCCGAAGCGAAAAGAGGATGTGAAAATCGGCAGGGATATTGTTTCCTTCTTCTGTGATGAATCAAGGCTGGCATTCATATTCCGATGTGACGAGGTGGGACATCGTTATACGATGGATGTCTACAACCACGGTGGAAAGCTTTTGAATACGGAGTATGTCGATATCATTTATGATAAAGGACATTTCAGCAATAAAGAGCTTATTTTCTGTAACAGTAATGAGATGGCGGTATATACCCGGAACGGTCAGCTTCGCTTCAGCGGTCCGCTCAATGAGGGAACTCTGTCCGATGTGATCAAAATCGGCAGGAACAAATATTTTGCCGTGACCGACACTAAGGCGGAAATGATCAAGCTCAAGTAAAGGGATGTGCGTTCTTGAATGAGAGCAAAGCGCCATTTGCCGCACAGAGATGAGGAGTGTGCTATGAATACAATGAACACATTGAATATGAACACACTGACGATAGTTGCGCTTGCCTATTGGGCGCTTGCCGCGCTGTGGGCGGGATTCCGGGGAATGATAAGGACGGTCCTGGCGTTTCTGGTCATTGTTCTCACTGTCTTTGTCACGTATACGGCGACACCGGTCGTTTACCAGTCACTCCACGGATCGGCAAATGTTAATAATTATCTTCAAAAGCAGTCAGGCACAGTCATTGAAAACATTGCTGATGGGATCGCTTCGGGAACAGACAGCACCGGATGGCTGGATATCCTGCCTCTGCCTGAAGAGGCTCAGCAGATCATTTCACTCGGTGACAATTCGCTCATAGCTGATATGCTGACAAGGGATCCGATCAAGAGTACGCTTGCGATCCAGCTCGCAAATATCATCACGCGTATTCTCGCAACAATACTGACAGCTGTTTCGGTATTCATTATTCTTACTATTATAAGGTTCATTATGCTAAGAATAGCTGATTTGCCGGGAATCAGCGCCCTGGACCATTTGCTCGGCTTTATGATAGGGCTCATTAAGGGGATCGTTGTTATATGGATAGGCCTTCTAATTATCAGGTTGGTTGCACTGACCGGGAACGGAACGGGGCTGGTGCGGCAGGTCAATGAGAGTGAGATACTTAGCGTGCTTGATTCTTTTAATATGGTGAGAAGATTAATCATGTCCCTGATTTCAGGGCTGTGAATTGTGCGTGGGATTTAGGAACAATAGAAACATTACAAGTCTCCGGCGGATTGCAGCTGCGCATTATAGAAGGTGCTTCGCACCATGCGCGCTCGGCAGGAACGCCGAGGCATTCTCGATATAGTGCGGCTTTACAAGCAACAGTCGAAGTAATATGGCACCGCAGAGCAACAATCGAAGTAATACGGCGCCGCAAGACAACAATCGAAATAAAACGGCACCGCAAAGCAGTGATATAGATACACCATCGCTGTTTTGCGGTGTTGTTTTAGCGCAGAAAAGTATCTTCTGTGTATAAATTCAGAACTATTTAAAATGTAAAAAAAATAAAAAAAGTTCTTGACAATAATTAAAGTGGATGGTATTCTTTAGAAGTTCCGCGCGAGAACAGCGCGAACGAGAACATTGATAACTGAACAGCGTAACACATCAAGACTCGAAAATTCTTTACAGTTTCGTAAAACGGAACAAACCAAAACAGTAATGTAAGGAAACGGGACAGAAACTAACTTTTTAGTCAGTTTAGGAGCTGTCCGGAAATGATCTGAGCAGTTCGTGCAGGATGTCCGGCCGGA
>CACYPS010000018.1 GCA_902776305.1 uncultured Lachnospiraceae bacterium
ACGACGAGGTTGATAGGACAGGGGTGGAAGTGCAGTAATGTATGGAGCTGACTGTTACTAATCGGACGAGGGCTTGACCAAAAGCGGAGAAAGCGGCAGGAATGTACGTAAGCGGCGGCCGTGCTTGCACGGGCCGGCGGGAACGGACATTTCGGGACATTTGCGAAGCAAAGACATGAAGACGTGAACGAAGTGAACGTCGAATGACCCGCTTTCGAAGCGATAAGAGGAAGGCGGCAGATAGCTGACCGGCTTCCGTCTGAAAGAATGTTTCGGGAGCAAAGACATGAAGACGTGAACGAAGTGAACGTCGAGTGACCCGCTTTCGAAGCGTTAAAAGGAAGGCGGTCGTAAGACCACCATCCAATCTGCAACAAGTATATGCGGTTTTGAGGGTGCGTACAGCACCACGAAGGAATCTGACAACAGGTTCCTTATACTTATATATATAGGGGAATCTTCTAATGGTAGGAAAGCGGTCTCCAAAACCGTCAATGCGGGTTCGACTCCTGCTTCCCCTGTATCAGAGAGGACTATAAGTCCTCTCTTTTTTGTGTTATAATAATTTAGTCTGTTTGATTTATCATACGAAATACCTTTTCTTTATACACGTATTGAATATACACTTTCCGACATGATATAGTTTAAGGAAATGGAGGTTGCCAGATGAAAAGCATTTATCCTGAATCCCACCCGGACTCGGACAGAATCCTCAGAGCTATTGTCAGAAACGATTATGACTCCGTCGTTTTAATTGATTCTACCGATGGCTCGGTTGTTGATATTTATAATGGAAGAAAAATCCTCGCTGATACTGATTTGGAGGATATATCGAATATTAAATATGATGACGGTATCCGAAACTATCTTCTGGAATTATGTGCTGACCTGAATCTATATGATGTTTACGACCGTATGTCTTTGAATCATGTCAAAGAGGAACTTAAAGTATCTCCTTCCTATCAGGTTTATTACCTTCGCTATAATTCAGAGGGCAGCAGAACGCGCAAAAAAGTATCATTTTATAATATTGATGCGAATAAGAGATGGATATGCTGCACCGTTCGCGATGTAACTGAGAACTTCATTAAGATCGAAAAGCAGAAAAAGCAGATAGAGGAGGCCCTGCAGATCGCGAAGAGTGCAGACCAATCTAAGAGTGAATTCCTCACACATGTCAGCAGGGAAATCAGGACGCCGCTGAGTTCTGTCATGGGATCCATACAGCTTGCCCGAAAAGAAATAGCGAACAATGATCTCGTAGAAGAGTGTCTGGACGATATGGAGACATCCATTCGCTACATTAATGATCTTATTGACGATATACTTGATATCCGCCGTGTTGATGAGAACAGACTTGAATTAAAAGAAGATTTTATTGAGATAAGGGAACTTCTCCATGGAATCGATCGCATCGCAAGGCCAAGGATGGATGAAAAACGCATAAGATTCTCTTATGAGACAGTCAACATGTCACATCCGAGACTTATCGGGGATAGAAAGCGTCTGAATCAGATCCTGATAAAGCTTCTGGACAACGCAATAAGAAACACTGCTGCGGGCGGTGAAATAAAAATAATTGTTAAAGAAGAAATAAAACGCAAAAACATTGCCACTGTAGAAATCAATGTGCGGGATACAGGCCGCGGAATGACAAGGGAAAAAATAGCAGAGTTATTCACGCCATTTGTATATGATGACAGAAACATTGAAGATCATCGAAGCGGCATTGGTCTATCCCTCGTCAAAAATTTTGTTGATGCGATGGGCGGCACAATTATAGCAGAATCCAAAGAAGGCGTCGGTTCTAACTTCATTGTGACGATTGAACTTCCGATTGTGAGTGAGTCTGCAAAGAAAGCGCAGGAGACCGTAACGCAGAAAGCGTATGACTTTACCGGGACAACGGTGCTTATCGTTGAGGATCATCCACTGAATATGAGTATAGCAAGAAAGCTTCTTGAGAATGTCGGAATCAGTGTTATCGCGGCGGTCAACGGGCAGGAGGCTGTAGAGCGCTTCAACATGAACTATGACAGTATAAACGCAATATTGATGGATATCCGCATGCCTGTGATGGACGGACTTGAGGCAACACGCTTAATCCGCTCATCTGCAAGAAAGAACTCAAGAAGTATTCCGATTATCGCGATGACTGCTGATGCATTTGAGGAAGATATTCACAGAAGCTTTGAGAGCGGAATGAATGATCATCTTGCCAAGCCTATTAATCCATCCCTTTTATATGAGACGATCGGAAGACTTATTAAAAAGACTTAATGTTGATAATTAATTGATACTGATACTCTCTAATCAGTTTATAAAATGATGTCTCATCAATACAGTCGGTGTGAGTAAGGTATAAATATTACATAAATATTGAATCTAATAATAAATTATTAAAAATCTTTACGATTGATGAAATCTTATCGGAATTAAATAGCTTTATGATATAATTCTGCACGATGGCTTAATGAGCCATCGTGCTTTTCTGTGTCATAGGAGGTTATAGAAGCTTTATTTGTTCTATAATTTTTAACATTGGAGCATCGAAAAGGGAGTAGTGTATGAGTGATAAGGTTAATGTAACAACACAGACCGGTGCGCAGGGAGAAACACCTGTTGCATGGTACAAAAGCCGGAAGTTCTGGATAGGTCTTCTGATTTTTGTATTGGGGTATGCTGCGCTGTATGTTTTGTTCGCACAGCAGTATCGGACCAGGTACTTCGAGGGTACTTTCATTAACGGAGAGGACGTCAGTCTGAAAACTGTGGATGAGGTTGAGGAAATGATCCGCGAGAAGGTCGAGGATTATGAGCTCTCAGTGACATTCCGCGGCAACAAGAGTCATACCATCACCGCTGAGGACATCGGATATCATTATGTTTCCGATAATCATGCTCAGAAGATCGTCGATGATCAGAATATTTATGAGTGGGTCCGCGGCCGACTGGGCGAAACCTTTGAGTACACAGTCAGTGAGGATTATTCATTCGATAAAGATCTGCTGCATAAGGTCGTTTTCGGGTTCCCGGAATTTGCCGAGAAGAATCAGAAGGCTCCGACAAATGCGTTCTTGAATCTCAAGGATGACAACACATTTGAGATCGTCAAGGAAACGCAGGGCAATAAGCTGAAAATGGAGGAAGCCTACGGCAAGATTGAAGAGGCCGTCAACGGAACAGTTGACAAAGTCAGTTTTATTGCGAATCCGGAAGTATATGAAGCACCGACTGTATATGCAGATAACCCGGATCTCAACGCGGGACTGGACGCACTGAACAAATTCCTGGATACAAAAATCGTTTATGATCTGCCTAACGGTGAGCAGCAGGTACTTGACCGCACCACGTTGAAAGACTGGGTAACAAGACAGGATAACGGTTATTATTATCTGGATCCGGTAAATATTGAAACGAAAAGCGCTGAGTACATCGGAGCAATTGCAGCCAAAATTGATGATGTCCATTACACTCAGAATTTTGCTTCGACCAACAGAGGTACGATTGAACTGTCCTGTCCGAAGTGGGGACGGGAAGTCGATCAGGAAACAGAGACAGCGCAGGTATTGGCTGATCTCGAAAACAGTACGTCGACGGAAAGAGAACCCGCATATGCCCTCAATCATATGATTGACGAGAGCTTTAACGGAGATTATATTGAGGTCGACCTCATCAATCAGACCGTGTATGTGTATAAGGATCACTCAATAATTTTTGACTGCCCGTGTGTTTCCGGCACGAACACTGTACCTTCGAGAAGGACCGTTACCGGCGTGTTCGATATTTACACAAAGGAACGAAACAGGACTCTTAAGGGAGCTGCGGGACCGGACGGCACTCCGTCTTATACATCATTCGTAAATTTCTGGATGCCTTTTTATGAAGGATATGGTCTGCACGATGCACCGTGGAGAGGATCCTTCGGCGGATCTATCTATGAGTACAGCGGTTCACATGGCTGTGTAAATCTTTCCTACGGTTCTGCGGAGACGATCTGGAATAATTGCGATGTAGGGACGCCGGTCATAGTATTCTGACAGAAGCCTCTTTCTTCTTGAAATGCTATTTGGCGCTGAAATGACAATGAGTGCAGGCACGTTTTAGTCAGATAAGTATCAGAGTTATGTACTTTCATAAGTAAAAAAAAATTCCGGCAGAGCATCATGTGATGCCTGCCGGAATTTGTATATCTCAGATATCTGTTTCAGAGAGCGTAAGCAGATCCTCAGGTTTTTCAATCACACCGTCATAGGAGTCCACCTGACCAAAACCGTAAGAAGCGAAAACGAATTTCACTCCCGCCTCACGTGACGCATTCAGATCACCTTGCGTATCTCCGACATAAATAGGTGATTTCAGATTGTGCTTCTCAACGATCGCACGGATGTTGGATGCTTTCGCATGGCCGGTGTCATCGGGGCAGAGGTGATCTGTAATGTATGGCGTAAGGCCGGTCGTCTCTTTCATGACCTCGATGTATCCGCCCTGACAGTTGCTGACAATGAAAAGCGGCATTTTCTCGGAGAGCGTCTTTAGAGTGTCAAGAACACCGTCGTAGAGAGCAGCGTGATGGACAGCCAGCCATTCATTTTCAATAGCGCAGGCACGGTGAATGATTCTTACAGCCTCCTCAGGCGGGTATTCCGAAAAGAGAGAATAAGCTATATCGTCCATTGTTTTCCCGAATTCTTTGTGAAGTCTCTCTCCGGTTATGTGTTCGTACGGAGCGCCGAACTCCTTCGCCGCAATGATCCATGCATCGGCGACCTCATTTGTGGAATCCCAAAGTGTTCCGTCAACGTCAAAGATTATTGAATCCATGCAATTTTATCTCCTTATACGATTCTGGTTATATTGTGGAGTATATCAATGTGTTCTGATTTTGTAAAGCCATTGCTTTTATGGTATAATACGCAGGGACGTGATCTGCCCTGGAGAAAAACGAAGGATCCATATCGGATCTGGGTCTCGGAAATCATGCTGCAGCAGACTCGAGTTGAGGCGGTAAAAGGATATTACGAGCGTTTCCTTGAGGCACTGCCGGACATTGATGCACTCGCGGACTGTCCGGAAGATGAACTGAATAAGCTGTGGGAAGGGCTCGGTTACTACAGTCGTGTAAGAAATATGCAGAAAGCCGCAAGGACTGTAAGGGAGCAGTATGGCGGAAAGGTACCTGAGGAGAAGAGTGAGCTGATTAAGCTGCCGGGCATCGGTGATTACACGGCCGGAGCCATTGCATCGATTGCGTTCGGTAAGCCTGAGCCGGCGGTGGACGGCAATGTGATTCGTATTGTTGCCAGAATCAGAGCATTAAAGAAAGACTTTTCTTCCGCAAAGGAGAAAAGAAATCTGACGGAATTCCTGAGAACTTTGACGCTTCCCGAAAATGGGAACTGGGGTGATCTCAATCAGGCATTTATGGATCTTGGATCCGGCGTATGTCTTCCGAATTCTTCTCCCCGATGTGAAGAATGCCCAATCATGGAATTCTGCACTGCACATAAAAGCGGAATTGAAATGGACTATCCGGTGAGAACGGAGAAGAAACCCAGGCGTATCGAGCAGATGACCGTTATGTTGATCCGTAACGGAGATAAACTGGCGATAAGAAAGAGACCCGCTAAAGGACTTCTCCCGAATCTTTATGAATTTCCGAATACCGCAGGAATTTTGTCCGAGGAAGAAGCCGTGCATGCGGCGGAAGCGATTACGAATTTGGAAGCCATAAGAATAAAAAGAGTTCCTGAGGCCAGACACATATTTTCCCATGTTGAATGGCATATGAGAGGGTACGAGATTATTATGACGCCGGGTGACGAGAAATATCCGGAGTCAGACCTGATTTATGCTGAAGCGGGGGAAATCGAGAGAGAATACCCGATTCCATCGGCATTTACAGCTTATGCAAAATATTTAAATATACACTTAGGTAAAAAAGGACCGTCATATAAGTGAGACACAGCTATGGAGGATGATAACATGAAAGTACTTTCAATCGCGGTTCCGAGTTATAACTCAGAAGCATACATGAAGAAAACAATAGATCACCTTGTTCTGGGCGGCGATGATGTGGAAGTCCTTGTCATTGATGATGGCTCCAAAGACAACACACTGGCGATCGCCAAAGAATATGAGAGCAGATTTCCGGGTATTGTGAGAGCGATTCATCAGGAAAATAAGGGACACGGCGGAGCAGTCAATACCGGAATCCGGGAGGCGAGCGGAGTATACTTCAAGGTATGTGACAGCGATGATTACTATGAGTATGATGCATATATGAAACTTCTTGATGTTCTGCGCACGCAGATCGAGAAGAAAGAGGAGCCGGATATTGTCATTACAAATTATGTATATGACAAGCAGGGTGCCAAGCATAAGAAGGTCATGAAATACACCGGTCGTTTTCCGGAGAATCAGGTCTTTACATGGAATGACATTAAGAGGCCGCTTAGCATGTCGCAGTATGTGCTTATGCACAGTCTGACTTACAAACTGCAGCTTCTGAGAGAAAACAATACGGTCCTTCCGGAGCATTGTTTTTATGTGGATAACCTGATGGCTTTCCAGCCCCTCATTTATGCTAAGACGCTCTACTATCTGAATGTAGACCTGTATATGTATTTCATCGGACGCAACGACCAGAGCGTCAACGAGAAGGTCATGCTCACCCGCCTGGATCAGCAGTTGAAGGTGACAAATCTTATGATTGACGAGTACAGACCGGATCTTGTTGTCGAAAAGAGGCATATGGATCATCTCGTTCATTATATGAGTATCATGATGACGGTTTCGTCTATACTCCTCATGCGGAAGGGAACGAAGGAAGCAATGCAGGCCAAGAAAGATTTATGGAAGTATCTGAAAGATAAAGATACGAAACTTTTCTTAAGGCTGAGGAGCAATCCGCTCGGTATGGCTATGAACACCCATACTCCGGTCGGAAAACAGATGTCTATTATCGGCTACCGCCTGTCACAGATCATTTTCGGTTTTAATTAAAAGCAGACTCCGGGC
Source organism: uncultured Lachnospiraceae bacterium (assembly GCA_902776305.1). GTDB lineage: Bacteria > Bacillota > Clostridia > Lachnospirales > Lachnospiraceae > Chordicoccus. The sequence continues at coordinate 7,021 of CACYPS010000018.1, forward strand.
AATCAATCAGCGATTACCCGGAGTTTTTTCCGTTGGTGAGCTATATGAGGTTAATAGAGCTGCGGGCAATCAATCAGCGATTACCCGGAGTTTTTTCCGTTGGTGAGCTATATGAGGTTAATAGAGCTGCGGGCAATCAACCGGTGATTACCCGGAGTTTTTCTGTTTCGAGACCAACATGAAGTGAGTTGTGCATTCCTCCGGATTCGCCGTCGAGATGGATGGCACAGGTGCGGCCGGCTGTGATTTTTGCTTCCGTACACTTTATAAAGTGAAGACCCTTCAGTCTGGTGTGCTTACCGATGAAGGCAAGCGGCATGAACGTGCATATCTTGGCTCGTGAGATATCACCTACCACTATAATATCGAGAAGTCCGTCGGTCGAGTTCGCTTCCGGCGTCATTTTTACACCGCCGCCCTCATATTTCTGGTTCATGACAGCTGCAAAATAGGCATTGGGGATTGTAAAATGTCTGTCTCCGTCCGCTTCTATCGTAAGATCACAGGTGTCGTAGAGCGCAATCTGCTTGAGACAAATCGCGGCGTAGGTCAGGTTGCCGAGGTGAATCGCGTTCAGAAAATCCTTGATCGGTGAGTTGAGCGCTTCGTGGCAAATAGCGGCGTCAAAGCCGATCCCGCAACTCACGCCGAATCGCTCACCCGGTCTGTCCTTCAGGATACCTACATCCATCCTCGTATATCGCTGAGGATCCAGTACTGCGGCAATCGCAAAGTCCGGGTCCGATATGATATGCATACCTCTTGCAAAGTCGTTTCCGGAGCCGCTCGGAATGACGCCGAACGTGATTGTACTGATATTTGTGAGACCACAGAGAATTTCGTGGATCGATCCGTCTCCGCCGATTGCAATGACTGTGGCATACGGATCTTTTGTTGTGATTGCGTGGGCGATTTCCGTTCCGTGTCCCGGATATTTGGTCGCAAAGACCTTATACTCAATCTGTCTCTTTTTGAGTGTTTCGACCAGACGAATCCAGATACTACGGCTGCCGGAAGACTGGGAGCTTGGATTCAGAATAAAATAGTACATAAGATCCTCCGTGCATACATTTTCAATGAATGACAAAATAGAGTTTACTCCGCATAGCGTAGATTTGCAATAATCAGCAGAGTTTTTCGACCCTGTCACGGAAAAGTACGCCGTCAGAAGTAAGCGGGAGAGGTCACTGCTAACGTATATCCGTAATTTGCCCTCCAGGGTCAGGCGACCATGCTTGCATGGTCATCTGACCCGCCAATCAAAGTTTGAAAGTTTACTTTCAAACTTATGAATTCGTATATAATAATTTTGTAACATAACTGAAACACTAACGGCGTATGATTTAATAACTTAATATGATAGTATAGTACCATCTATGAGTAAAATTATAGGAGAAAAAAATATGAGCAAAAAGACAATCTGCCGCGCCGGCACGATTCTGGCTGCCGGTGTCCTTACGGTGAATTTGGGTACAGCAAGCCAGAGAGAAGTTCTGGCTGAATCATCACAGTGGAAATCATATTCACTGTCTGAGAGTGAACGGGAGGAAATCCTGTACGGCGATTACGATATTGAACTGGAAGACGGAAGCTCGCTGAAGATAAGATTAAAGCCTACCGAGATCCCGAAAGCCGGAGAGGATGCATGGGAGACAGACGAGGATTCTGAAAGCGAAGATTCTGAGAGCTACGAAGAGGAAGAGTCGAGTGAAGACGAGGAATCCGGAGAAGACTCCGATGACTGGTCTGAGGATTCCGAAGAAGAAGACTCCGATGACTGGGAAGGTTCTGAGGATTCCGAAGAGGAAGACTCCGATGACTGGGAAGGCTCTGAGGATTCTGAAGATGATTCCGATGAATGGGAAGATTCTGATGGCGAAGAAGAGGACTATGTAGATGAAGCGCCGGTCCCGGCACCGCAGATTCCGGAAGACGGCGAGAGCGCAGAGTATTCCGATTATGACGGTGAAAGTGTTTCTGAGGATGCAGAAGGCTCTGAGGATGCGGAAGGCTCTGAGGATGCGGAGAACTCCGAAGATACGGATGAGACCGCAGGTGGAAATTCGGAGGCTGATGGGGAAATAGTCGAAGAGATTTCGCAGACAGACTTTGAAGCAGACGAAGACAATTCTGAGTCGAACGACGAAATTGCTGAAGAAAATCCGAATGCAGATGCAGAAGCTGTCGCTGAACACTCTGAGGAGAATGCTCCGCAAAGTGGCGAGACTTCAGAGGATGCTGCGAATTACGGTGACGGTACACAGAGTGAGCAGGAGCTTACAGACGAAATCAACGGTGAAGAATCAGCTGACGCGGAAGGAAATCCTGCAGAAGCCGAAGATTTCTCGAATCAGAACGAATACAGTGTGAAGGAAGATAATTTCAGATATACACCGGGTGCCAATGCTGTAGGTATGACACTTATGATGAGCAGATCGGTCATTCCTGCATCTGTTTCTACAGATGTTGAAGAAATTGTCGAGGAGAGCGATGTACTTGAGAACGCAGTCGGAGTTGCAAAAAGCCTTCTTGCTACCGATAGTGCAAGCTCTGACGATGCAGCAGCGGAGAAGACCGAAGCATCTGAGGAGACAGTCGCTGCAGCGACAGCAGCTACCACGACAGCCGAGAATTCTGTCATGGTATCAGCGGATAAGGTTGTCAAGACAACAACTGTTGACAGCGATACATCTCTTGCAGGCCCGGGCACGAATCAGCTGATCGGCGATACAGATAAGAGGACAGCAGTCAAAACACCGACAACAGGTGGCCAGACGGGCGGCGGCAGTTCATCCGGAACTTCCTCGGGAGGTTCTTCGAGCGGAAGTTCTTCGGGCAGCAGTTCGGGCGGAAGCTCATCGGGCAGTTCCTCAGGCAGCAGTTCGGGCGGAAGCTCTTCGGGCAGCAGTTCAGGTGGCAGCTCATATGGCGGAAGTTCAGGCGGAAGCTCGTCCGGCAGCTCATCCGGCGGCAGTTCATCCGGAAAGAGCTCCTACAGCGGCGGTTCGGGAACATCCAGGACCACACCGAAAACGGGAGATACATCGAATATCGCTCTTTATTTCAGCAGTGCAGCCGCTTCACTCGGCATGATTTTTGAGTCATTCCTTCATGCGGAGAGAAGAAAGAAGAGCATTCGAAACAGAAAAAACGAGAAGTAATAAGAAGTGACAATTGAACAGATAACGTTTTTCGGAATAATGATCTGAAGGATTTCGTCCGGAACAGAACGGGGAAAGACGAAATAACCTACTTGCCTGCATCTGGGCATTATGCTATACTGTTTACATTATTTTAAAGGAGGATTCTCATCAATGAAGCATGTCAAGAGTCTGAACACAAAGAACCTTCAGAATACATTGAAGAAAGGTGGCTGCGGCGAGTGCCAGACATCCTGCCAGTCCGCATGCAAGACAAGCTGCACGGTTGGAAATCAGAGCTGCGAGCATAAGTAAGCTTAGCTGATTTGGCACGGCTCATCTAATAGAGTTAAGCGAGAGGTCTGTGAAAAGCAGACCTCTTTTAGTGTGATTAAGGAAAGAAAATTGCGACAGCAATTCATAGTCTGATAGAACTATCAGAAAGTACATGTCAGAAAGGTAATATATTAAATGCAGATACACCGATACAGGAGTAACGGCTACAATATCATCCTGGATGTGCCGAGCAGCTCGGTCCATGTCGCGGATGACTTGTTTTATGATGCGGCCGGTATCATGGCCGAGACGGAGAGCGCGGAGGATACAGAAAAGCAGCTCTTGGCCAGTGCGGAAAGCGGCAAGTATGATCTTGAAGATGCGCAAACCGAGATCAAGGAAGTTCTTGAGGAAATGGAAGAACTCAGGAACCAGGGTGCGCTCTTCTCCCCGGAACCTTATGCTCCGGCCATCGAAGAATTCGTGAAACGTCCTACTGTTGTGAAAGCGTTGTGCCTTCATATAGCACACGACTGCAACCTTGCCTGCAGGTACTGTTTTGCAGAAGAAGGTGAGTATCACGGCAGGCGCGCTCTGATGTCCTATGAGACCGGGAAAAAGGCGCTCGATTTCCTTGTGAATAATTCGGGACTTCGGAAAAATCTGGAAGTTGACTTTTTCGGCGGCGAACCCCTTATGAACTGGGAAGTTGTGAAACAGCTGGTTGCATACGGGCATGAGCTCGAGAAAAGATCGGAGAATACATTTGCACCGAAACATTTTCGCTTTACGCTGACGACCAACGGTGTTCTGTTAAATGATGAGATCATGGAGTTCTGCAACCGGGAGATGCACAATGTTGTCCTGTCGATCGACGGACGCAGGGAAGTGCATGATCGCATGCGGCCTTTCAGAAAAGGCCAGGGAAGCTATGACCTGATTCTTCCGAAACTTCTGAAGTTCGCAAAGCAGCGGCAGGAGCTTGGACTTTCCTATTACGTGAGAGGCACCTATACGCACTGGAATCTTGATTTCGCTGCGGATGTACTTCATCTGGCGGATCTTGGGTTCGACCAGATTTCTGTGGAGCCGGTCGTCGCACCTCCGGAGGAGGATTACGCGATAAGACCCGAAGATGTGCCGTTTCTTTGCGAGCAGTACGACATACTTGCACGCGAAATGATTAAGCGTAAAAAGGAAGGAAAGGGTTTTAATTTCTTCCATTTTATGATAGATTTAACGGGTGGCCCTTGCGTCTATAAGCGACTTTCCGGTTGTGGTTCCGGAACTGAGTATCTCGCTGTGACCCCGTGGGGCGACTTTTATCCGTGTCACCAGTTCGTGGGAAACGAAAAGTTCCTGCTCGGGAATACGGATACCGGCATTGAGAGGGGAGACATCGTAGAAGAATTCAAAAAAGTGAATGTCTATGCGAAGAAGGAGTGCAGCAGCTGCTTTGCAAGATTCTATTGCAGCGGCGGGTGTGCAGCCAATTCGTATAATTTCACCGGTGGTATCAACGATGTTTACGAAATCGGGTGCCAACTCCAGCGGAAACGTGTGGAATGCAGCATTATGCTGAAGGCTGCTTTGGGCAGTTAAAGAGAAATCGTAAAGAGGTAAAGTGACATGAAGAAACAAACTAGCGTCATTGTACTTATTCTCGCTGTCGTTTTCACGATAGTGACCGGTTACACGGCACTCGTCGGGTGGGGTGAGTACGGCAGAGGGTCGATGAGAAATATCAGCACCGGCCTTGATCTTTCCGGCGGTGTATCCATCACATATGAAGCGGATCAGGCAGCTCCGTCGGTAGCGGATATGAACGATACCATCTACAAGCTGCAGAAGCGTGTCGATGAGTATTCTACTGAAGCAAATGTCTATCAGGAAGGTGCGAATCGAATCAGCGTTGAGATCCCGGGTGTAACGAACGCCGATGAGATCCTCGAAGATCTCGGAACGCCGGGATCCCTCTATTTCGTCGCACAGCATGATGCTGACGGTAACGATTGTTATACGTACGACAGTACTCAGAGTAAATGGGTACTTAACGGCACGATCGAAGAACTCGAGGCGAAGGATGCAATTGTATGCACCGGCTCGGATGTTGCTTCCGCAGAGGGCGGCGTTGATACGAGCGACCAGTCCGGCAGAAAATATGTCGTTTCGCTTTCCTTTACAGATGAAGGAACGAAAAAATTCGCTGATGCAACGACAAAAGCATTTGCGAACAATGAATCGATCGGTATCTATTATGACGGAGAATTTGTCTCTGTTCCGACCGTTAACGCAGCCATTACGAACGGCAAGGCTGTCATCGAAGGTATGAATTCCATCGAAGAAGCACAGCAGCTGGCATCCTTCATCCGTATCGGCGGTCTGAAGCTTACACTGAATGAGATTCGTTCAAATGTTGTCGGCGCTCAGCTCGGCCAGGAGTCTCTGCGCACTTCCCTTATCGGTGGTGCCGTAGGTCTCGGAATCGTCTGCCTCATCATGATCGTTATTTACCTGTTGCCGGGTCTTATTGCTGCATTTGTACTGGTTCTGTACACAGCGATGATCCTTGTGCTGCTGAATGCATTTGACCTGACACTCACACTGCCGGGTATCGCAGGTATCATCCTTTCAATCGGTATGGCTGTAGACGCCAATGTTATCATCTATGCCCGTATCCGTGAGGAGGTCACAGCGGGTACGCCGCTCATCGCAGCGATCCGTTCCGGTTTCCACAAAGCTACTTCCGCAATTGTCGACGGTAACGTCACAACGCTTATAGCAGCTGCGGTTCTCGGATTCCTCGGATCAGGTACGATCAAAGGATTTGCCATGACTCTGGCACTCGGCGTTGCACTCTCTATGTTCACAGCGCTGGTCATCTCGAGACTGCTCGTGTATGCGGTCTACGGCGTAGGCCTTCGCGATACAAAGTATTGGGCAAGAGCTAAGAAAGAGTCAAACATCGACTTTATTGGCAAAGCAAAGATCAGCTACTGCATCGCAGCCGCGGTTCTCGTAATCGGTATTGGCGCGATGATTCTCAATGCTGCAAACGGCAACCGTGCTCTCAATTATTCACTCGAGTTCCTCGGCGGTACAGCTACTACGGTAGACCTCGGCAAGGATTACGAGCTGACAGAGCTGGATAAAGAAGTTAAGCCGCTCGTTATGGAAGTGACAGGTGATGCAAATGTCAACATGCAGAAAGTTGTCGGAAGCACACAGGTCATCATTAAGACAAGAACGCTGGATGTGCAGGAACGTATCCAGCTCACTGACACGCTGGAAGAGAATCTTGGCGTTGATGCGGACAGCGTAACGACAGAGAATATCTCTGCTACGGTCGGAAAGGAAATGAGAAGAGACGCGCTCCTTGCGGTAGTTATCGCGGTCGTACTCATGCTTCTCTACATTTTCATCAGATTCAGAGATATGCGTTTCGCGACATCAGCGGTCATCGCCCTGATTCACGATGTTCTGGTCACACTGACAGCATATGCTGTACTGAGAATTTCCGTAGGCAACTCCTTTATAGCTGTTATGCTTACGATTCTCGGTTACTCAATTAACTCTACAATCGTCATCTTTGACCGTATCCGTGAGAAGCTGCCGAATCTTAAGAATCAGACAGGTCTTAAAAATCTCGTGAATGATGCGGTTAACCAGACACTCACACGAAGCATCTATACGAATATTACGACACTGGCATCTATCATGGTGCTGTACATCGTAGGTGTTGCATCGATCAAAGAATTCACACTTCCGATGATGGTCGGTATCGTTGCAGGTGCATACTCATCCGTATTCCTTACCGGCGTACTTTGGTTCTATATGAGAACGAAGATCGGCCAGACGGCGGTCGAGTATAAAGAGGCGGAGGCTAAGGCTGCGAGGGATGTGGCTAAGGCGGAGGCTCAGGCGGCGAGAGAGGCTGCGAAGAGTGAGAGTAGTGTGAAGAGTGGGGGGGAGGGACCTCGCAAGAAAAAAAAGAAGAGGAAGAGATAATCCACTAAGTGGGTAGCGAATGACTCGAGAAGGCCGATATATATCCACGAGAAGCTGCTTCGCAATGCTTCTCTTAGGATATATATCGGCCTTCTCTCGGATGTAGTTACGGATTCACTATGTAACAGTGAATTATCTCTTGAGAAAGTGCGGAAAAGCCTCGCCTCTCATAAAGGGTATATTAATCATTTTCTCTGATTAAATTACGGATCCACTAAGTGAGAGGGATAATCTCTTGGGAATATGGTGAAATCCTCGCCTCTCATAAAGGGTATACCGTACCGTACCCATTTTGAATGTAGTTGCGGGTCAATTTTTGAGGTGGGATTATCTCTCTCTCGGATACAGCTAAATGTGAAAGTGGGGTAAAACAAATATTATGGAAAAGTGGGTTGTCTCCGCCAAAAAGGCGGATTTCAGAGCTATCAGCGAAAAATTCGGAATCGACCCGGTGATCGCGCGCATCATCAGGAACCGTGATGTCGTCGGAGATGATGCCATTGATGAGTTCCTGAACGGTTCGATAGCCGATCTGCATGACCCCATGCTTTTTAAAGACATGGACAAGGCCGTCCGCGTCCTGAAGAAGAAGATCGCGGAAAAGAAACGCATAAGGGTCATCGGTGACTATGATATTGATGGGATCATGTCTTCCTTTATTCTTAAGACAGGATTCGCCGAGCTGGGGGCAGATGTGGATATCAAGATCCCGGACCGCATCACGGACGGATACGGGATCAATGCAAATCTGATACGGCAGGCCGCCGAGGACGGCATCGATACCATCGTGACATGTGATAACGGAATCTCTGCGGGAGAGCAGATCCGTATTGCCAAAGAACTGGGACTGACTGTTGTCGTGACAGATCATCATGAAGTGCTGACTATTCCGGATGCTGCCGATGCTGTCGTGGATCCGAAACAGAAGGACTGTCCGTACCCTTTTAAAGAACTCTGTGGTGCTGCCGTTGCATGGAAACTGATCCTTGCAATGGGCGGTGACAGAGAGAAAAAGCTTCTTCAATTCGCTGCTTTCGCCACTGTCGGTGACGTCGTCGATCTGACAGGGGAGAACAGAATTCTTGTGAAGGAAGGGCTGAAACAGCTCAGAAAGACGGAGAATCCGGGTCTTCGGGCATTGGCGGAAGCTTGCGGCATCGATATTACGACTCTTGATGCATACCGAATCGGCTTTGTACTGGGTCCATGTATGAATGCGAGCGGGCGTCTCGACACCGCGCTCAGAGCATGTTCTCTTCTGGAAGCGACGGATGGAGCAGATGCCGCAAAGCTTGCGAGGGAACTTAAAGAACTGAATGACAGCCGCAAGGCTTTGACGGAAAAGGGAGTCGAGGATGCTCTGGCTTATGTTATCGATAACGATATACTGCATGACAAGGTATATGTTATTTATCTTCCGGAACTCCATGAGTCTCTGGCAGGCATTGTTGCGGGAAGAGTCCGGGAAAAATACAATCATCCTACATTTGTTCTGACGAAGAGTGAGGATGGCGTGAAGGGTTCCGGCAGATCTATCGATGCCTACAGGATGTTTGACGGCCTGGTGGGAGTGGCTCACCTGCTGAAAAAGTTCGGAGGGCATCCGATGGCAGCGGGTCTTACGCTACCGCCGGAAAACGTAGAAGTGTTCCGTAAGGAGATCAACGAGCAGTGCACGCTTGAAAAAGAGGAGTTCGTCCAGAAAATCGTCATAGATGTGCCGATGCCGATCGGTTATGTTACAGAGGACTTTGTAACGCAGATGGATGTTCTGGCTCCGTACGGGAAGGCAAATCCGAGACCGGTATTTGCCCAAAAGGGCGTTGTATTCTCGAATGTGAGAATTCTCGGGGCAAACAGAAATGTGCTTAAGGCAAGACTGTCCGTACCCGGGGACCGCATGTACGGAGGCGTATCGGTCGACGGAATCGCTTTCAGAAGAGTAGATGAGCTCATGGAGAGAATCGGGACCGGAGAACCCCTGTCTATCGTATATTATCCGCAGATTAACGAGTACATGGGCAGAAGGACAATTCAGATTGTCATCAACAGTTTTCTGTGAGAATGATTTTATGCGATAAATTGTAGGTATATTTACTATTTTTCATTGAACAGAATGCATAAATAATGTTATAATAGCGTCTAAGCTGAAGCGGATATGGAATATCCGCTTTCTTTACTTAGATTTTAGTCGGTATTGACGGAAACTTGACAGTATGATTTGTGGAGGTCGCAGTTATGATTAGAGAAAAACTCGAGGATTACGTAAGAACGATACCGGATTTTCCGGAACCGGGTATCATGTTCAGGGATATTACGACGATTCTGTCCGATGCCGATGGGCTGAAGCTTGCCATTGACGAAATGCAGAAAACTCTGGATGGTGTCGATTTTGATGTAATCGCCGGCGCTGAGTCACGCGGTTTTATTTTTGGTGCGGCTATTGCCTACAATATGCATAAGCCCTTTATCCTGATCAGAAAAAAAGGCAAGCTTCCCTGTGAGACAGTAGAACAGTCCTATGACCTTGAGTACGGACAGGCTACGATCGAGGTTCATAAAGATGCAGTGGAGCCGGGTCAGAAAGTCGTTATCATCGACGATCTCATCGCGACCGGCGGTACTGTCGAAGCGGCTGCAAAGCTTATTGAGAAGCTTGGCGGCGAAGTTGCCAAGATGGTATTCCTCATGGAGCTCAAAGGACTTAACGGACGTGAGAAACTGGCTAAGTACGACGTGGCAAGCGTAATCTCTTACGAAGGTAAGTAAAATATAATTATGTGCATATGCAGCCAGACGGCCTCGGGCCGTCTGGCTGTCTTATAAATATATGATTGATTACAGGATTGCGGGAGTGCGTAAGTACGAAACAATCCGTAATCGACTATTTTCTTAATGAGTCGGAACTTGGGGAATCGCCCGTAAAGGGGTGCATGGGCGATTTTCGTGGTTGGGTATCTGGAAGGTAACGGGTGCAGTATGGCAGATGAGATAAGGAAATCAGATAGTGGTAAAAGCGGAAAGAGATATCTGCTGACGCGAAATGAGCAGGAGCTTCACAACCCGAAGGACTTTACCAGTCCGGATGAGCTGTACGGTATCCTGGTTCGAAGTGTGCTCAAGTATCATCCGTCTGATGATCTGACTATGATTGAAAAAGCATATAAAATTGCATTAGATGCTCACAAAGATCAACGCAGGAAGTCAGGGGAGCCGTATATTATTCATCCCCTCTGTGTCGCACTTATACTCGCGGATCTGGAACTAGATAAGGAGACGATTACTGCCGGGCTTCTCCATGATGTCGTGGAAGATACAGGGATGACCAACGAAGATATCAGGAGAGAATTCAACGCTGAGGTCGAGCTGCTGGTCGATGGCGTAACAAAACTCGGTCAGATCGGTTACAAGGCGGATAAGGTGGAAGTTCAGGCCGAGAACCTCAGAAAAATGTTCCTGGCTATGGCGAAGGATATCCGTGTCATACTGATAAAGCTCGCTGACCGACTTCATAACATGAGAACACTCCAGTATATGAGGCCGGAAAAGCAGAAGGAAAAAGCCCGTGAGACGATGGACATCTATTCACCGATCGCGGGCAGGCTCGGTATTGCACGCATTAAGACGGAGATGGATGATCTGGCGCTTCGCTACCTGGAGCCGTCTATCTATTTCAGCCTTGTACAGCAGGTAGATGCGAGAAAGACGCAGAGAGAGGCATTTGTAGACAGCATTGTTCAGGAAGTCTGGAAAAAAGTCGAAGATGCCGGTATCAAGGCGGAAGTCAGAGGCCGGGTAAAGCACTTCTTCTCGATATATAAGAAAATGGTGAATCAGGATAAGACGATCGATGAGATTTACGATCTCTTCGCTGTTCGAATTATCGTCAATTCCGTACCGGAGTGTTATGCGTCTCTCGGACTCATACATGACATGTATACTCCTGTCCCCGGCAGATTCAAAGATTACATCGCGATGCCGAAAGAAAATATGTATCAGTCCCTGCACTCGACACTGATCGGTCCGGGAGGCACACCGTTCGAGGTGCAGATCCGTACATTTGAGATGCACAGGACCGCTGAATACGGTATCGCAGCACACTGGAAATATAAGGAAGTGTCAAACGGAAGGCAGGTCAGCGGCAATCAGGAAGAGGAGAAGCTGTCATGGCTCCGTCAGATCCTGGAATGGCAGCAGGATATGTCCGATAACAGAGAGTTCATGTCACTCCTGAAATCGGATCTCGACCTATTCAACGAAAATGTTTACTGTTTCTCACCTGCCGGTGACGTCAAGGCGCTGCCGAACGGTTCCTGTACCGTTGATTTTGCCTACAGTGTTCACTCAGCAGTCGGTAACAAGATGGTCGGTGCCAGAGTTAACGGGAAACTGGTCCCCATCGAATACATACTCCAGAACGGTGACCGCGTTGAAATTATCACTTCTCAAAATGCGCGCGGACCGAGCCGCGACTGGCTCAAGATTGTCAAAAGCACGCAGGCAAAGAATAAAATCAATCAGTGGTTCCGTCAGGAACTTAAGTCTGAAAATATTGAAAAAGGCAAGGAACTCGTCAATAGCTGTGCAAAGCAGAAGGGTTATCAGCCCTCAGATCTCATGAAGACCGAATATATGGAAGGTGTCATGAGAAAATACGGGTTCCGCGACTGGAATTCCGTGCTCGCCGCAGTGGGACACGGCGGACTTAAGGAGGGTCAGGTCGTCAACAAGATGATCGACCTTCTTGAAAAGGAAAAGAAAAAGAAGATTACAGATGAAGAAGTGATGGCTGCGACCACTCTGAACAAGGAGAAACTTCCGCTCGTTAAAAAGGACGGAAAAGGAGGAATCGTTGTTCAGGGGCTTAACGATCTCGCTGTCCACTTCGCAAAATGCTGTAATCCGATCCCCGGAGATGAAATCGTCGGATTTGTAACGAGGGGAAGAGGAGTCACGATTCATCGTACCGACTGTGTCAATATCATGAACATGAGCGATGAAGACAGAGGAAGGCTTATTGAGGCAGAGTGGCTGCTTGCGGAGGACGAAAAGAATGCTGCTCTTTACGCGGCCGAAGTCGTGATTTATGCACAGAACCGAACAGGACTTTTGGTAGATATTTCGCGCACACTGACCGAGCGCAAGATCGATATCGGCCAGATGTCTGTCCGCACGAATAAGCAGGGAGTGGCAACTCTGGAGATGAGCTTCAGCGTTCATTCCAAGGATGAACTCAGTGCCGTGATCCGTGAACTTCGAAAGATCCAGAATGTTGTAGATGTCACAAGAAAGACAGGTTAAGTTTGAAAGTAAACTTTCAAACTTTGATTGGCGGGTCAGATGACCATGCAAGCATGGTCGCCTGACCCTGGAGGAACAAATTAGGAATGAATATATATGTCTGCATTGTCGGAGAACTGATGACCAACTGTTATCTGATTGAAAATGAGAAGACACATGAGACCCTGATCGTCGATCCGGGTGCGAGTGCGCACAAGATTGCGGATACGCTGAAGAACAAGGGCCTTCACCCGGTCGCTATCCTGCTGACGCATGCCCACAATGATCATTTCGACGGAGTAGAAGGTCTGCGCAAAAGATACGATGAGCTTCCAATCTATATCGGCGAGCTCGAGACAGATCTTCTGGCGGACGGGACCCTGAACAATCCGTTCGGAGATTCAGAGGGTCTCACAGCAGATTACACGGTCAGCGACGGTCAGATCCTTGAACTTGCCGGTCTCACAATGAAAGTTATCCACACGCCGGGACACACTGCGGGAAGTGTGTGTTACTATTTCGAGCAGGATAAGATCCTTGTAGCGGGTGATACTCTGTTCTTCAGGAGCTACGGAAGAACGGACCTCGCCACCGGCTCTGATAAGGAGATGTTCGAATCTCTGGAGAAGCTGCTTACCGGGCTTCCTGAGGATGTGCAGGTCCTGCCCGGTCATGGCAGAACTACGACCATAGGTTATGAGAAGGCGGTGAAGGGGTTCGAATGAATATCGGCGTACAGCTCGATCGTGAAGAGTTTTTATATGACATACATTCGCTTGTGAAGAGTTTCTTCCCGGATGATGACGTGAGCATCTACACGGACGGTGACACAGCCAAATGTGAAGCCGCCCGCGATCTTTTGTTATACGTTCATATCCCGGAGATTGATGACCGGAAACGTGTCAAGGATTCCCTCAAGCGGGAGTTCTATGAGACACTCTCGGATTACACCGGCAGAACACTTCCCTGGGGAACGCTGTCGGGTATAAGACCGACCAAAATTCCCATGAAGATGCTCGAGGAAGGTCTTCCTGAAAGTGTAATCAGAAAAAGAATACAGGATACATATCTGGTATCCGATCAGAAAACGGACCTGATGATAAGCGTTGCTGAAAATGAGCGCCGTCTCCTCTCAGGCGTTTCGCTCGGATCGGATTCTTTCAGCCTCTATATACATGTCCCGTTCTGCCCGTCGATCTGTCTCTACTGCACATTCAGCGCTTCCCCCGTGAAACAGTGGGAAAAGAGAATGGACGAATATCTCGATGCTGTGGAGTTTGAATTGTCTTGCGGACGTCCTATGGGACAGCTTCCGGAATCTGTGAAAAAGACAGAAATCGTTCCGGATACGAACAGAAAGCCGGTGACTTTCTATGTCGGCGGCGGAACGCCTACTTCCCTTTCGGCAGCACAGCTCGACAGACTGCTTTGCATGGCCGAAAAGTACTACGATCTGTCCGGATGTGTCGAGAGAACTGTTGAGGCAGGCAGACCTGATTCCATAACGCCGGAGAAGCTGGAAGTTCTCAAAAAGCATAATATTACGAGAATTTCGGTGAATCCGCAGACAATGAATCAAAAGACGCTTGACCTGATCGGAAGGCACCATACGGTGGAGGACACAAAGAAAGCCTTCAAGATGGCCCGGGAAGCCGGATTCGATAATATCAATATGGATATCATACTCGGACTTCCGGGCGAGGAGGCCGAGGACGTACAGAACACGCTGAGGCAGATCGAGGAGCTTAATCCGGACAGTCTGACCGTACATTCGCTTGCCGTCAAGAGAGCTTCAAGGCTTACGAAGAATCTGCGGGAAGAGCATGCTGCGGGCAAGATAGCGGATTACAGCAGATATGAAGGACTGGCATTTGTAAATTCCGGAGAGATCATCGAAAATGCGTATGAATCGGCTCTCAGGATGGGAATGGAGCCTTACTACCTGTACAGACAGAAGAATATGAAGGGCGGGCTTGAGAACACCGGATTTGCGAGACCGGGCAAAGAGTGTTTGTACAATATTCTAATAATGGAAGAGATGCAGGAGATCCGCGCTTTCGGTGCCGGAGCTTCCACCAAGACTGTATCGGAGGACGGAAGAATCGACCGGATCATAAATCCCAAGGATGTGAAGACATATCTTGAGAGAGTGGCCACCGCGAAAGAGGCACATCTTTAAATGTCCGCTTTACAAAGACAGTAGTGAATGCTAATATTTACGTTTGGGTAAACTTATATGGGAAAAATTGTTGATTATAATCTGACAGAGGAAATATCGCACGGCATTTATGTGAGCCGCCTTGCCCGGGATGTTACCCGGGCTCTTGGTCATGATGAGAAAATGCAGTACGACATGGCTCTCGCCGGAATGCTCCACGATATCGGAAAGCTGAGGCTTGCGAATTATATCTACGGTGAAGCAACCGCGGAATCTCCTCTGATGATAGAAGAAATGAAATATGTGCGGATGCACTCTCTTCTTTCCTACAATATCGTTAAGAGCAGAGGGTATAATGAACGTGTCTGTGAAACTATTCTCTATCATCATGAGAACATGGACGGTTCCGGTTATCCCGAGAATCTTACCGGGGAGGATATTCCCGAGGGATCGAGGATCATACGGGTCTGTGATGTTTTTGCGGCGCTGACAACGGATCGTCCTTACAGAAAGAGCTTTACAAAGGATGAGGCCCTGAGCCTTATGATCGACGAAATCAATAGTTTTGATATGCGCGTGTTCCTGGCTTTTGAACATGTCGTCCATAAAGTGGCCACGAGCTATCAGCCGTGCCTGCCGGATCTTGACGGTATGCTTCTTGAAGGACTGACGGGTGTGGACAGAATTCTCCGTGAAAAGAGATTGGGGTCTGACTCCGAGAATCGGTAAGTACGAAGGCTTTGCGACAGATAAGACGAAAGGAAATATATTATGGCACTCAAGAAAAAACCTGTTAACGGTATGAAAGATATCCTGCCTGCTGAAATGGCTGTGCGCATGTATGTTATCGGACTGATCCGTGAGACATACGATGCATTCGGTTTCTCATCCATCGAGACGCCGGCCGTTGAGCATATCGGTAATCTTCTCTCCAAGCAGGGCGGTGAGAACGAAAAACTCATTTTCAAGATCTTAAAGAGAGGAGAGAAGCTGGATCTCTCTCAGCCGACTACGGAAGACGCCGTCACAGACAGCGGACTGCGATATGACCTGACACTTCCGCTTTCCAGATATTATGCAAATCATGCAAATGAGCTGCCGTCTCCCTTCAAAGCTCTCCAGATCGGCAGTGTCTGGCGTGCAGATCGCCCGCAGAGAGGCAGATACCGTCAGTTCACGCAGTGTGATATCGATATTCTCGGGGATCCGACTTATCTTGCGGAAATAGAACTGATACTGGCCACCACGACTGTTCTCGGAAAACTGGATTTCCACAACTTCACGATTCGAATTAACGACAGAAAGATCCTGAAGGGAATGGCTGCCAAAGCCGGTTTCGCGGAATCCGACTATGACAAGGTCTTCATCATTCTTGATAAGATGGACAAGATCGGACTCGAGGGAGTCAGGGCAGAGCTTCTTGAGAGCTATCCGGAAGAAATCGTTACCCCTTATCTCGCTCAGTTCGAGGAGGGAGCAGATCCTGCCGCTCTTATGGAAGGCTCTCCGCTTCCGCAGATCATCTCCACTGTGGAAGCCACCAAGACAGCTGATTTCAAAGTCAAATTCGATCCGACCCTTGTCCGCGGAATGAGCTACTATACAGGTCCGATCTTCGAGATCGCCATGGATGAGTTCGGCGGTTCCGTCGGCGGCGGTGGACGCTACGACGAGATGATCGGAAAGTTTACCGGACAGCAGACGCCGGCAGTCGGATTTTCGATCGGTTTTGAACGCATAATCATGCTGCTCCTTGAGAGAGGATTTAAGGTTCCGGGAGCGAGAGAAAAGATCGCTTTCCTCGTTGAAAAGAAGATGCCGGATGAAAGACTCACGGAAGTCTTTGAAGAGGCACAGAAGGAACGTGCACAAGGCAAGGCGGTAGCAATTTCAATCATGAAGAAGAATAAGAAATTCCAGAAGGATCAGCTTGCAGCGGAAGGCTACACAGAGATCCGGGAGTTCTTTGCAAAATAAACACAGTGATGAAAGGCTGGAAAAATTTATGGCAGAATCAATGAGCGGACTTCGGCGCACATGCCGCTGCGCGGAAGTCACGGAGGAAATGATCGGACAGAAAGTGACTCTGATGGGATGGGTCGCAAAGTGCAGAAACAAAGGCGGTATTGTGTTCGTAGATATGCGTGACCGCAGCGGAATCATGCAGGTCATTTATGAAGGTGTTGAAAATGCAGGTTCACTGCGCAGCGAGTTCTGCATTGCCGCGACAGGTATCGTCCGCAGGAGAGAAGGTGCCGTAAATCCGAATCTTAAGACGGGAAGCCTTGAGATCGAAGGCCAGGATCTCAGAATTCTGAGTTCCTCGGAGACGCCGCCTTTCCATGTACTGGACGGCATCGACACACGCGAAGACCTTCGTCTCCGCTACAGATATCTTGATCTCAGAAGACCGGAACTTCAGAAGAAGATCATGTTCCGTTCACGCCTGGTCTCTCTGGTCAGAGAATTCATGGATCGTGAAGGTTTCCTTGATATAGAGACTCCGGATCTGATCGGAAGTACGCCGGAAGGCGCAAGAGATTATCTCGTGCCGAGCCGGGTGCATCCGGGCTGCTTCTATGCACTGCCGCAGAGCCCGCAGCTTTTCAAACAGCTGCTTATGTGCTCCGGATTCGACCGCTACTATCAGATTGCAAGGTGCTTCCGTGATGAGGACCTCCGTGCGGATCGTCAGCCGGAGTTCACACAGATCGACATGGAGCTTTCTTTTGTAGATCAGGACGACGTCATGGATGTCAACACACGGCTCCTCGGTTTCGTGCTGTCCCGCCTGCCGGAAGTATATGAGCAGCTCGGCTTTGACACGGAGCTTGCAAAAGCAGCAAAAAACGCAGCAGAGAAGATAAATACGGAAGGCATTGCAAAGATGCCGTGGCAGCAGGCTATGGATCTTTACGGATCCGACAAGCCGGACCTCCGCTTCGGTATGCCGATTGCTGATGTTACGGATTCTGTCCGTGATTGCGGATTTGGCGTGTTCACCGATGCAATTGAAAATGGCGGTATGGTACGCGGCCTCAATGTGAAGGGGCAGGGCGGCATGCCGAGAAAGAAGATCGATAAGCTCGTTGAGGTGGCCAAGACATATGGCGCTAAGGGGCTTGCTTACATCGCAATTCAGGAAAACGGAAACATCAAGTCCTCATTTGCCAAGTTCATGACGGAAGAGCAGATGGCTGCTCTCATCGAAAAGATGGGAGGACAGAACGGAGACCTGCTTGTATTTGCAGCTGACAAGTTCAAAGTAGTCTGCGCATCTCTCGGTGCTGTTCGTCTGTACCTCGGCGATCAGCTGGGTCTGTATGATAAGAATGAACTCTGCTTCGTATGGATCACGGAGTTCCCGCTCCTTGAGTGGTCAGATGAGGAAAATCGTTTCATGGCAATGCATCACCCGTTCACGATGCCTGTCCTATCAGACTTTGAGCATGTGGATGAGGATCCGGGCAGCGTTCGCGCCGAGGCTTACGATATTGTCCTGAATGGCTGTGAACTGGGAGGCGGCTCTGTCAGAATTCATATGGATGATGTTCAGGAGAAAATGCTTGAGGTGCTCGGTTTCTCGAAAGAGCGGGCAAATGAACAGTTCGGCTTCCTGCTCCGTGCTTTCAAGTACGGTGTTCCGCCTCACGCAGGACTTGCCTACGGTCTTGACCGTATGGCCATGCTGTTCACGGGTTCCGATTCGATCCGTGACGTCATAGCATTCCCGAAGGTGAAAGATGCCTCAGATCTCATGATCGACGCACCGGCAGCGGTCGAGGAAAAACAGCTGAAGGAGCTCTCGATAGCGGTTGCGATCGAGGCAAAGGAAGATAAAGAATAAAGGTTACTACTTTTCATCGATTTTGTTTTATGCTATACTGAAACCGTCTATGTTAACCGTGATATGAGGGAGAGTGCATATGGCAGACAATTTCCATATGAACACCGGCAAGGATGTATTCCCGAATGCTGCGGGGAGCGGTAGCTATTCAGGCTCAGATGGTAAGACGGCCGAAAGAGGAGAAGAGAACGGAGAGCATTTCGATTTTCATGAGGCGATGCTTCAGGTCGAGATGATATTTCAGAGTTCCCTTCTCTCTTATGGATTCAAGGAGTATTCAATAGAGAACTTCGTCGACAAAAAGTATTTCTACAGCTGGAAAGGTAAGGAAGGCTGCAGTGATACGGACGCCATGCGGCAGGGACTCAATATTGACGGTATCCTGGAGAAAGAGAATCCATCGGTCAATGAAGTCCTCACATATCTGCAGTATACATTGAATATTGCGGAATTGTGCAGAAGGAACTTTAACAGTGATGAGCTGACAGGTTATTACTTTGATCTGCGAAGTTATACGAACCTTCTTACGCGAATACGAGAATTACTGACAATCCTTAAGTATGATGTTAAGTATGTAGCAGAAAAAGAAGTTATTTATCTGGTAACGAAGGATGTTGCCGCTGATGCAGTAACGAGTACATCTTCGGATCCGATTACAGATGCGATTGTGGAATACAACAGTTATTCCGTCGCAGGTAATCTTGACCGTAAACGAAAGATCCTCAATGACATGGGGGATATGGTCGAGAGCTATACCGATAATCGGAGCCCCGGTAATGTAAAACTATTCAGCAATATAGAGTTCATGCTCTACAACTTCAATATTCGAAATAATAATTTCGAAGGAGACGACAGGGTTGAACATGTCGC
The DNA here is from genome assembly GCA_902776305.1 of uncultured Lachnospiraceae bacterium. Lineage (GTDB taxonomy): Bacteria > Bacillota > Clostridia > Lachnospirales > Lachnospiraceae > Chordicoccus. The sequence goes on from CACYPS010000018.1 coordinate 26,600, forward strand.
AACCATGTCCAAGGAAGAACTGGAAGCATGGTATGATGAGACCTATCAGATGATGCTGCTTCGGATCCTCCAGCATGAGAATCTGGAGAGAATGAAGCGAGTGGACGCAGTCCAGCAGGCTTGTGAAGCCTCCTCGGTCGAGTCCATCTCGAAAAGCATGGATCTTGAAGGCGCGAACAGAGTTATGTCCAGGCGACGCGTCGAGGACATTAATTTTGTGGCACAGAATGTAGCCGAAGCAGCAAGTGTTGCCAAGGGAAACAGAAATGCCGAGAAGATAAACAGCGGCAAGAACAAAAAGTCCGAAGAGAAGACCCGAAAAGCGGAGGAAAAAGCCCGTGACAGTATGCGGGCAGTACGCGAGAAGGAATTTTCCGGATACACAGGCGCAGATCTTGATAAGGATGTCAATGCGATTCTTGCTGAAAAGAACGGTGAGAGCGCAGAACGCGAACCGGAAACGAGCAAGCCGGCGAAGAAGAAAGGATATACACCGAGTTTCAGGGATGTATCGGACACTGCTTCAACGGCTGTGAGCCACGACACAGACAACTCTGCGTCCTTTGTCAAAAAAGACAAAGATTCGGAAGTTGATAAGTGGGACGAAGAGTATCAGGCACGAAAAAAAGCCTGGGCTGACTCCGGAACCGAGGATGAATGGAAAGTATCCGACGGATCCGGGGATCAGAAGGAGAAAAAGCCGAGGAGTCCTTTCAAAATACTTCTCTCGGCAGTGATCGTCCTTCTTGCGGCGCTTCTTGCTGCGGCGGTCTCGCTGGTACACTTTAATTACGCGCGGTCGGATTATGTTTCGGACAAGCAGATTCCTGTCAACACTGACGCTGCTATGATCGAAACTTATGCAACACCCGCCGGAATCGACAACGCAGTAGCCGAAGCTTTAAAGACACAGGTAGTACATGAAACAGAAGCCGCAGCGACTGAAATCGACGGAAGCAAGATGTTCAACGTACTGATAGCCTGTGGCGGTGACACCGGATCGGAGTCGTACGCACCCTGTGACGCTATCGCACTTATGTCTTTTAATAAAGTCACAAAGCGTCTTACGACTGTTTCGCTGATGGACAATCTGTATGCTGACATCGAGGGAACGGGGGCAGTAAGGCTCGGAGATGTTCCGCTTTACGCCGGCATGCCGGCACTTGCAGATGTCGTTGAGAGGATATACGGCATTCCGGTCAGCGGATATGCATGGACTGACTACAAGGGCCTTATAAAAATCGTTGATCGACTTGACGGTATCGACGCGGAGATCACAGAAGATGAGATGAAAGAGGCCAACGAGTATATCACTGAGATGGCCGCTGCATACGGCGAGGAGGAAGCCGCACATCAGCTCAGAATGACGGGCGATGTTCATCTCGACGGCTATCAGACAGTTGCTCTTGCGAGAATAAGCGAGGACGGGGAAGATGCCGATTATGCTAAGACTGCAAGGCAGAGAATGATACTGAGCAGTATTTCGGAAGCATATGAGTCAGCCGGGTTCGGTGAAAAGACATCGATCATGAGGGAGATTCTTCCTTACGTGAAGCATAATATTCCCGAGTCTCAGATATTCGGAAATCTTTTTGCATTTACAGGTTCTTCAAATTATGCAAAAGCAGGATTTTCGATTCCGCTCGATGGACATTATGAGAAGCAGGGAACACTTACAGTTCCGGATTTCGCGGAGACACTCCCTGTCGTAAAACAGATTCTCAGTGATTCGAATGCCGAACGTGCTCTCGGACTTCTTACAGAAAGCGGAGTCACGACAGGTGCGGAGAGCTCTTCGGTCGTCGTAATATCCGGCCCGGATATCTCTGAAAGCACGCCGGCGGATACGGATAGTTCCGATACGACAGCTTCTTCGGAAGAGAGTACTGCAACGACAGAGTCAGCCGAAAGCACAGCGACGGAGAGTAAAGACACAAGCAGTGAAATTGCAACGACCTCAGGAACTGCTGCACAGAATCAGACGGCAGAGCCGAGAATCACTCCGGAAGCGCCATGGAGCTGGACAATTTAATAGCATCATAGTATGCAGGAACTTGATTGCATACTGAATATACGGGACTGCTGCATACAGGCAATTCATGCTGTGGGCCGGAACGGATTTCGTTCCGTGCAGATAAGGTTTGAATGCTGCGTTACAGCAGTCTTCCTTTATGTTAATATGAATGTAGGACAGGATCGTGGGAGTGCGTAAGCACGGAACAATCCGTAATCGACTTTTGGCGACATTATCATATGAATAAAAGAAAAATGAGAGTCCTACTCGTCTCCGCAAAAGTGAGGGCGGGAGGAGAAGCCGCGCATGTTACCGCGCTGGCAAAAGAATTTATAAAAAAAGGCATAGATGTATCCCTTCTCTCCACAGATCCGACGGGGGGGATGATGGCAGGCATTATTCCTGAGGATAAGCTTTTTTTCACGGAGTTCCGCAATCACAACCCGCTTCAGACAGCGATGAATACGGCCGCGATCCGGAAAGTCCTCTCGGAGCACGCATTTGATATCATTCACTGTCACGGCAGAGACAATGCATTTGCTGTCAGAATGGCAGGTCCGAAACAGCCGTATGTCTATACGTGCCACTCCATGTCGGTGCAGACCGATTTTATGCATCGCATGTTGAACTCGACAGGAGACGCCGCGATTGCTGTTTCCGGGGATACAAAGGAGTTCATGATTCGCGAGCTGAAGATACCGGAAGAAAAGATCACCGTGATAGAGAACGGCGTAGACCCGACGCAGCTTCGGAAGCTGACCGAAGGTGAAAAGCGCTGGTTGTATACAAATTATCTTATACCGGAAGGAAAGATCGTCGCTGCGATTCACGGGAGAATCGATCCGAGGAAAAACCATATTATGATCGGAAAAGCACTCGCAAATCTTCCGGAAGATGAGAGGTCGAAATTCGTGATATTGTGCTCCGGTATCAGGGAGGTACCCGGATATGATCCGCTGGTTTCTCAGCTGAGAGAGCTTGGCGTGCTTCAGCAGTTCAGATTCACCGGGTGGACCGAGCCGAGAAATATTCTCGGCTGTGCGGATCTGCTTTTAGGTCCAAGTCAGACAGAAAGCTTCATGATGTCAGCCCTCGAAGGGTTTTTTATGGATATTCCGGTCATACGTTCCAAAACAGGAGGCTATTCCGAAATGAAGGATCTGTGCATCGGTATAGATGCCGATGATCTGAAAGGATGGACGGAAATTCTTCACAGGGTAGCTGTCCGGGGGACAGATGATATGAAACCGATGGTCGACACGGCACATTCGGAGGCGCTCAGGCGGTTTACGTCTGAAGCGATGGCGGCTAAAGTATACCGGGTCTATCGGGAGGTCCTGAGAGGCCGGGGCAGGTAAGAAGGTCAGGCAGATAAGGCAGTATCGCCCGACATAGGGAAAGGCGCAGACAGATTTATGAAGTATATAGCCAGGGAGACGGCATTCAGAGAAAATGAGAAGCGAACAGCCGGAGCAAAAGCCAGAGTCGATATCGACAGGATCTGCACAGAGCAGCTTGGCTATACTCCTGTTGACATTGTATTCGATACAGCCAGATTTGAGGACCGAAATATTCTCGGACAGCTGGGAGAACACAGTGAAGCTTTACATGAGTGGGAAAGGAAGACAGCCCATCTTAAAAAAGGCGATCTGTTGCTCATCCAGTTCCCGCCTGTGAATCACAGTCTGATGCTTAGTAGACAGCTCAGTCGGTTGAAAGCCGAAGGAGTCTATCTCGTCGCTATTCTGCACGATGTGGAAATTCTGCGCGGCGCCAAGAGGAAGAATAAAAGCATCAAGAACCGCATGAGAAAGCACTTTGAGGAACAGTTATGTCTGGGTCATTTTGACCGCATAGTGGTCCACAACAAGGCCATGAAGGAAGCAGTAGCCGACCTGTGTGGCATTCCTGCGGGAAAGATGCGGAGTCTCGGCCTGTTCGATTATCTCTGCGGGGAAACGCGGAGCAGAGAGTTCGGTCGGGGCGTCGCCGTTGCCGGAAATCTGAGACCGGACAAGTCGGGTTACGCGTATCAGCTTCCGGGAAATATGAGGTGGAATCTGTACGGAATCCAGTTTTCCGGAAAGGCATTCCTGCCCGGAGATGAGACGGATCCGAAAAGCCCCGGAGTATACTATCATGGATCGTTCCTGGCGGATGAGATTGCGGACAGGATCGACGGGAGTTTCGGGCTGGTCTGGGACGGAGCCTCCATCGACACCTGCGAAGGTGTTTTCGGGGAGTATTTACGGTATAATAATCCCCATAAAACTTCCCTGTATCTTGCTGCGGGAATGCCGGTCATCGTCTGGAAAGAGGCAGCGATAGCGGGATATATTTTGAAGGAAAACTGCGGGATTGCAGTCGAATCGATTGCGATTATCCCAAAGATACTTGAAGAAATGTCTGACGAAGAGTACCATATACTTGCGCAAAACGCCGAAAAGGTCGGTAGAAGACTTCGGCGGGGAGATTACACACGAAAGGTTTTGAGCGGGATTGAGAGCGAAATCTTATCTGTATGATAATAGTAAATATTCGATGATGATCACACCGTCGGAGTTCATATTCTATCTGGGAGTAGGGGCGTATTTTACACTCATGTTCCTCAGCACGACGATGTTTGCGGATATCCTGCCTCTGTCGAATCATACTCTGAGAAATGCCGTCCGATTCACTTGCTACGGATTTATAATAGTGAAGATGATGCTGGCCGAAAAATTCACGATCAAAAGAATTGCGGTCTATGTGGCTATTGCTTTGCCCATCCTTATGTGTTATAGGGCTACGGGCTATCTTTATGAACTTGATATGTTCATGCTCATCGTCGGGGCTCGCGGATTCAAGGCGAATCGAATTGTCAGTATGTATTTCTTTATGAGTCTTTTGCTAATCGCTGTAACACTGATCGCACTGGCAGCGGGAGTGATCGAGAATCGTACCTTTACCAGAACGGACAGCGATGTCATCCGAAATTCAGTAGGCTTCATATACCCTACAGACTTCGGCGCCAGAATCTTTTATACGATCCTTGCGTTCTGTTTAATGGTCGGTAAACGCTACAATCTTGCAATGTTAGCTGTCTTTTGTGTGATTTCCGCCCTGTTGACAATTTTCAGCGACGCCCGTCTGGATGCTGCACTGATCGTCATAGTGGGAATATTGTTTTACATCAATGCGAAGACCAGGTTCTTCAGGCGAAAGTGGATCGAGAGAATACTGATTATATCCGTTCCGTTTTTCTTTTTCCTGTCATATTTCGTGACGATGTCTTACAAGAAAGGGCCTTTCTTCACTTTCCTCGACAGGATCCTGAGCAAGCGTCTTATGTACGGATACTATAATGTATGGTATACCGGAATTCATCCGTTCGGACGCTACATCTACCAGCAGGGACACGGCGCACTGAATTACAGTGCGTGGGCCGGATACAACTTTGTAGACTGCGGATATCTTCAGGCACTCCTGCAGTACGGCTATATTCTGATGTTCTTCGTGTTGCTCATGTTCGTGCTGATCACTTATACGGCTATTCGGCGAGGACAGCATCACCTCGCGATCATCATTTTCATGATAGGACTTACGACCTGCGTAGATCATCATTTTCTTGAGTTCTGGTATGATCCGTTCCCTCTGCTCATATTTTCCGTTATCCCGTATGCTCCGGGTTACAGGAAAATGAGTGCCGAAAAAGTTGAAGAACCGTCTGCTGAAGCAGAACAGGTCTATAAAGAAAAGCCTGCCCCGAAGGGCCTTTCACACAGTCATGATGTATGGGGCCAGCTGAATATGATACAAAAAAGATATTGATAGCGGATGCATGTTCCGCGGGAGGATTTATGTATAACGATGAAGTACAGAAAACTCTGAGAAAGCTGCAGCTGGCTGAGCTCAACATCATAAAACTGTTCATGAAGATCTGTGAGAAGGAACATCTGCGATACTTTATGATCGGCGGAACCATGCTCGGCGCGATCAGGCACAAAGGTTTTATTCCATGGGACGATGATGTCGATATCGGAATGCCCAGAGAGGATTATGATAGGCTGTTCGAACTTCTGAAGGACGGAACATACCTGCCGGAGAACTTCGAATATCTGAATTATAAGATCAAAGACGATTATAAGAGATATTTCAGCCGGATCGTCGATAACCGTGTTCTGGTTTACAACGCATCCGGAGGAGAGGAGATCGTCGAAGCTGCATGGATAGACATTTTCCCGCTTGACGGATCCCCGAATAATTACATATTGAGGAATCTGCGCTACACATGGGTCATGTGGAAACGTCTCAGATACCACCTCTCTCTGATGGATACCATGGTCAACCTGAACAGGCCCGGCCGCCCGCTCTATCAGAGACTGATCATCGGATTCGCGAAACGGGTTCCGATCGGGCGCGGACGAGACTGTAAACAGATTCTCGACAATATCGATAAGGAACTCAAAAAGTATCGCTGGGCAGGCAGCTCCACGGCTGCCAATGTATTCGGTGCCTACGCTCACCGGGAGATGGTCCCGAAGGATGTGTGGGGCAGCAAACTGGCGCTGTATCCTTTTGAGGATGTTGAACTGCCGGGACCCGAGAACTACGATGCTTTCCTCAGCCGGTTCTACGGAGAGTATATGACACCGCCGCCGGAGGGTAACAGGGATAAGCACAATATTCGAAAAATCGAGTTCCTGTCGCCGGAAAATGGAGAGGATACATAAATGGCAAATGGACTGAGGGAACTCCTCGGCGACCTCATGAAGAAGGACGGAAAACTGTTCATCACGACAATCATTCTGATGGTCATTTCATCCTTTCTTCAGGGCGTTACAATTCTTATGCTTGTTCCGATCATGAATATTATGGAAGTGGGGGAGGCCGCGGATCTGCCGTTCGGCCTCTCCCGGTTCCTGTCCTTTCTTCTCAGTCTGCCGTTCGGTTTGAGACTCTTTGTTCTTCTTTTCTGCTTTTTCATTATCATGACGATGCAGGCCGTTTCCGTCAGGATGGTAAAAGTCAGGTCGATGCAGCTTGCTTCGGGATTTACTGCCGACATGAGAGAAGAGTACTATGATGAGCTCATGAGCAGCAGCTGGGAGAGATATTCATCCGATAATCAGTCTGTTCATACGGATGCTCTGATCACACAGATTCCCCGATTAACGACGACAATCAATTATTTTATGTCGATGATGACAAATGTTGTGACCGCTCTCATCGACCTTATCATAGCGTTTTCCCTGTCTGCTTCTCTTTCGGGATTCGTCATTGTCGTCGGTGGCTTATTCTTCCTGTTTTTCAGGCGTTTCACAAAGAGATCGGAAACACTAGGTAACAGGCTGAGCAGACAGTATGAGGCTTTCACGGATGAGGTACAGACGCAGCTCTCCGGATTTAAGGAAATCAGGAGCTACGGCATTGCCGAAGAGGAGTCCCGAAGGTTCAGAGATATAACGGAAACATTCCGGGATCTGATGATTGAGGCTACGGGAAATGTATCGGCGCCGCGCATGATCTCCACGATAGGGGAGGCTGTTCTTATAGCCATTATCTTCTTCTGCGCTGAGTACTGGCTTCATATCGAGACGTCGAGCATGATTGTCGTACTGTATGTCTTTTATCGGCTTTGGCCGCTTCTGCCCGCAACGCAGGAGTACTTGCAGGGCATCAAAGAGACGCTGCCCGCCTACAGAGTCATGCAGGATGTGAGAAAAAAGGATTCAGAGGATAGCAGAACGGCTTGCATCCGGAAAATAAAACAGGATAATGCCTCCGATGAAAGTACAGGCGGGAAGGAAGATACCGGCGATCAGGCGGTGGCGTTTGATCACGTCAGTTTTCGATATAAGGATGCAGCTGCGGACGCTCTGCATGATGTAAGTTTTAAGATCAGGCGACATACGATCACTGCCTTCACCGGCCCGTCCGGCGCCGGAAAAAGTACGGTCGTAGACCTTATTCTGGGATTTCTTACGCCATCCGGCGGGAATATTTACATACAGGCAGAAGACGGCGAGGTTGCCTATGTCCCGCAGAGTCCAATGATCCTGACAGCGTCCGTCCGCGAGAACATAGCGCGTTTCCACCCGGGTATTTCGGACGGGGAGATCGTGGAGGCTCTTGTAAGGACGGAAGCCATGGGCTTTCTTGAGAGAAAGTGTACCGAAGGACAGTCACCGCTCGACCTTCGCATGGGAGATGACGGAGTCATGTTCTCGGGAGGCGAGGTGCAGAGAATCGTGCTTGCCCGCGCAATTGCCGGTACGCCGGGGTTGCTGATCCTTGATGAAGCCACATCGGCGCTGGACTTCGGAAACGAGAAGTTGATCGCCGGGCTGCTTCAAAGGTTGAAGAGCGAGATGACGATTATTCTCGTTGCGCATCGTGTGTCGACAATTCAGTCGGCAGATGATATACTCGTCATTGAAAACGGACAGCTTACGGAACAGGGGAGTGCCGGAGAACTTTTGAAGAATCCGGAGAGTTACCTGACTAAAATGAAGGACGGATAATGTATGTACCGATACAGAGCTTTTGGCTTCAACATTGAATCAGAGTTTGAAATTGCACAGATGCTGCCGGCGGAGTTTCCCGATGACCGGTGTGATGTACACATCCGATATGGGGAAGTCAGTGCGGATATGATTAAGGATCCGCTGCAGACCTATCTCGATGCAAGATTCGGGATAGACGAGATGTGGAGCAATCTTGATATCGCTGAGATCTATGTGGGACACGGCAGAGATATCATTGTGAAGCTTGTTCCGGGAAGAGAGGAAGAGGAAGGGCTTCTGCAGGCATACATTACCGGGCTGGCTTTCGGAGCGATCATGCATCAGAGGAAACAGATACCCATGCACGGGAGCTGTGTTCAGAAAGACGGCAGAGCAGTTCTCTTTACCGGAGTTTCAGGAGCGGGAAAGTCTTCCATCGCCGCGGAGGCAATCCGGCAGGGTTATCGGTTGGTCACGGATGATGTTACGCCGGTATCGATCCGGAACGGGTTGGTCGTCGCTGAGCCGTCCTTCCCGCAGCAGAAGCTTTGGGAGGATGCGGTCGAGCGAGGCGGCGTCGAGGATAAGACTGACCACAGGATATATGACGAGAATGACCGGACAAAGTTCGCCATGAATGTAGATGACGCTTTCCTGAACGAGGAGGCGGTCCTGTGCGGTATTATTCAACTGATCCCGAAAGAAGGAACGAGGAATGGCAGACCGCTGATTGAGGAAGTCACGGGCCTGGAAAGAGCTGTCCTCATGCAGCTCCATACATACAGAAAATATATGCTGGTCGACAACGAGAGCAGACAGAGGCATTTTCAGAGCTGCGCTGATATTGCAAAACAATTAAAGATAGCCCACATGTTCCGCTATGAAGACACATCCGAAGCGGAAATGCTTGCGGCAGCGGAGGAATTTATCAATGAGTGAAAAAAAGTATACGAGAAAAGCTGACATCATCACTGCGGACATGGACGGGGAGCTCGTCATGATGGATATTACGTCCGGAAAATACTACAATCTCGGCAGGACAGGCGGTACGATCTGGAATCTACTGGAATCACCGAAGACACTGGACGAGCTGGTTGATGCGCTCACCGATAAGTATGATGTCGACCGCGCGACCTGCAAGGCGCAGGCGGAAGAGTTTATGAAAACAGGACTTGAACACGGCCTGTTCTTTATGGAATAAGATATGAAAAGTATGTTGAAGTTTATAAGCTACCCGCCCGCACTTAAAAAATTATGCGTGCGGGTTCTTCTGCTTGCAGTGTATTATAAGCTGCTCATTCGATTTCGGAAATTCTCCGAGATAGCGGGCAGGCTGGGCAATGCGGGCAGGGTGACTTCCGAAGATCCGGTCCCGGACGGACAGAGGGAATACATTTTGCAGGTTCGCAGGGCGATCAGAGCGGTCGTTCCGAAACTGCATTTTTCAAATGAATGCCTTGTATGCGCATTCACCGCAAAAAAAATCCTTGGGGATATCCCGTCGACAGTCTACATGGGCGTCGCGAAAAAGAAAGACGGCGGTATGAAGGCTCACGCATGGACGAGAGTCGGAGACATCATTGTTACAGGTGAGGAGGGGAGAGAGCGGTTCACGGTCACCGCTACATTTGCATGAGTATGGATATTTCGAGAGAACAGAGATTTGTCTATTTATGTTCGATTTTTCCGATGCCGAAGAAGTATCTGAAGAAGGCGCAGGAAATTTTTAAATCCGGCCTTGATCTGGATGAGGCTGTCAGAATCGCCTATGTCCATCAGGTCTACAGCCTTTTTGCAAAAAATCTGAAGGATCATTTTCCGGAGGCCGGCGAAAACGAAGCCGTAAAGACCATGTATGTGGCAGCGAACAGGAACCGCTTTGATTCTATGAAGCAGACGGGCGAGCTTGTCAGGCTTTATCGGGTCTTCACGGACAGAGGCGTCAGAACGGTGCCTCTGAAAGGCGTCCTTCTGTCGAAAATGCTTTACGATGATCCGACGTTCCGATATGCGACGGATATTGATCTGCTGATTCGCCGCGAAGATTTTGACAGGGCGAGGGAAATCCTCGCGGAGCAGGGTTATACGTCCAACAAGGAGTATGTTTCGACCGCAAAACAAATGGAGGTCTACGAGAGCAAATTCCACGATTATGACTTTGAGTCGAAGGACGGCACTAAGCTCGAACTGCACTGGAGAGTGGCGGACATCAAAGCCGCAGAGATCCTGACATGTGATAATGCAGACTCGACGGTTTCATTCTTCGGCCAGGAACTGCCGACGTACACTCCGGAAGAGTGGCTCATCTACCTTGCTTATCACGGTGTTCACCATGGCTATATGTGGATGAAATGGCTGACGGATTTCGATACCCTGGCAAGGCACGCAAGTGTAGACAGGAAGGCAGCCATGGAACTTGCCGCGGAGATGGGACTTGACTGGGCGCTTCGGGCGTCTTATGCGATGGCTTATCTGGTGTCTGGGGGGGACGAAAACGCAGTATCCGTGAGCCGTCTTACTGAGGAGATGGCCGGCGTCCTCACGAAATCGAACGGACAGAAAGACGATGTCTTCATCGCGTATCGCTCGTTCCTTGATACCGAGCTCGAGCGCAGAGGACTGCTCACCGACAAGGAGAAAACCCGAAGAATAGACCCCTCGGAGAAAGATTTTGAGACGTTCCATTTCAGCGATCGGTTTTTCTTCCTCTATTATGTTGTGAGAGGTCCCTACAAATTGTACCGGGTTCTGAAAGGAAAGATTTTTCCGGACAAATAATTTTACCGGCCAAATGAAAGATTTGTAATACATGAAAGATTCACGTAAAGAGATAGGAATATGGCCTGCAAGGGTCCTCTTTGTTCTTTATCTGCTGTTTTTTGCAACATATACAATTTTTATGAGAACTGTCGGTCCCAGAAGATGGAATCTCATGCCTTTCTGGGAGCTCCGGTATTCTCTTGCCGGCGGACTGGCCACGTTTCAGTTCCTGATCATCAATATTTTGCTCTGTATCCCGATGGGGTATTTCGGTGCCGCCGCATTCAGGAATACAAAAAAGTGGAAGATCGTTCTGCTTATCGCGTGTTATTCAACAACGATCGAACTCATTCAGCTCATTACAGCAAGAGGATTGTGCGAATTCGACGACGTCTTTAATAATACTCTGGGCGGTGCGATCGGCATACTCTGCTTCTACGGGCCGCTTGAGATCTTTGACGCCATGGCAGTAACGATTGTGTACGGTGCGGTAATGATCATCTTGGAATTCAGGCAGTCCGGGAGTTTTTCCTTCGGACGGGTGCCCGGGGTTCTTACCAAGACCTATGTCCTCTACATACCTGCCCACGCTGTTATATCCTATTACATTTTCAGACTTTTTGACATGTATGGAGATCTGCGCGGTAACAGAGGTGTGAAGGCAGCGGCGGTCATCATGCTCGCAAATATGCTGAGCGTGCTTTCGAAGTTTCTGGTACAGTATTTCACTGCCTATCATTTTTCGGCCCCGACGCTATACTATCTGATCGGATTTCTTCTGCAGTGTTTACTGACCATGTATGTGAGGAAAAATTACATCTGCAGGACTCCGGATAAGAGTCACGGAGGGAATATATGAGTGCTATTTATGTGATGATCCATGACACACATTCGGATTTTCGAACAATCCGGCCCTACGGCAGGATCCTGCACGACGGCCTTACGTCGTACGGTCTCGGAGGAGCTTCGGAACCGTGTGAAGGGGAGACGAGTTTTGAGAGCGGGGATTGCAGGATCATTATGGGAAGTATCCAGAATAACGCCCATGCGGGCGTTCCCGCAACGTCCTGTGTCGTTGAGACCGATCAGCACCTTGCTGTCTGCGATGCGATGATCTATAACAGAAAAAGCTTTCCGGGGCAGGATATGCTGAGCGACGGTGAGCTGCTTGTAAGAACATATGAGAGGGAGGGACTTTCAGGGCTTCGCAGTCTGAGCGGAGATTTTGCTGCCGTCCTGATCGATAAGGAAAACGGGCGGATCTTTCTCATCCGTGATCACATGGGTATAAGACCGCTCTATATCATGCAATCGAAGCATTATGTGACAATTTGCACGGATTACAGGCCTTTTTTCAGGCTGCCGGAAAATCAGATCACGATCAATGAGGAGCGCCTCTATGAGTATCTCACAATGGGAATCGTGGCGAGCAGAACAGAGACGCTCTTTGCAAATATTCTCAAATCCGAGGCCGGTGCAGTCACCCGTATGACCCCGAATGGGAAAATTATAGCATCCGATACATACTGGACCCCCGGCATGCGGAAAGTGCCTGAGGACAAATGGGATGTACAGTATGAGAAAATATACGCTAAACTGATTCGGGATGCAGTGAGGAACCGGGTGGACGCTGTAGGAGGAGAGGCAATCGGTGCTGAATTCTCCGGCGGTCTTGACTCGGGAATCATTGTCTCACTGCTCGATGAATATGCACAGGAAAACGGTCACGAACTTCCTTTGCTTGCCACCTGGTCGCCTTCCGAGGAGGAATATCCGATCCGTGAGCAGAGGAATGAAGTGATCCGCGACGAGCGTGAAGTTATAAAGAAGTTCTGCGGGGACAAGGGAAATTCCTGCATCTACAGACCTCGCTGCGATGCAGAGGATCCGGAAGTATATCTGAAAAATACAGAGAGAAAAGATATCTGCGAGTTCGACGCCGATATTATCATGTACACGATGAAAGCCCTGTCGGGGAGAGGCATAAGGACTGTATTTTCCGGCTGGGGCGGAGATGAGGCCGCGACGATGCGGTTCGGTCCCTCCGGTCTTCTGGAATCCGGTGAGTTAAGGGCATTTCTTCATGAAGCTTCTTATGCTGCAGGTAAGAATCCGAAGAAGTATCTCGGATTCATCAAGCGGGCTCTAACGGCAGTTCGTGACAGTCACGCTCCGTGGGACGGCCGTGCGGTGAACGGATGGCAGTTCAACATCGCAAAAGATGAATATGCACACAGGATCCTCGGCAAAAGAGAAAAGAAGTATAACTACTTTGGATGGAATCCTGTCGAAAATCTGCTTACGGGAGGTATGGAGTCCAGGACGGCAATTGCCGCAGCTTCGGGCGCCGATATGGGGATGGTCTACATGTTTCCGATGCTTGACCCGCTCCTTATCGATTATGCTTTGAATGTCCCGCGTCGCCTATATATGAGGGACGGCAGAAGAAGGCTGCTCCCGCAGAAGGCGCTGGAGGATATCGTGCCCGGTTATCTTACGAAGTTCAGCGGGGAATCCAATGTCGAAAAACTCGACACCGGACGTATGGATTTCTATTATGAGGTCGCCGAGGAGACACAGAGCCGGACGGATGAGATTATCTTAGCAAGACTTGACAGAGAGCTGTTCGCTGAATATGTTGATTTCGATGCGATTGAGCGCAATCTGTTACGTGCGGATAATACTGTTGAGAGAAATGTCCTGCGATCCATTATGAGAACGCTCTATAAGATGCAGCTTCTTTTGAAAGAGTGCAGGTAATACTTGATAAATGCTTTCCGCAAAGGAGCAGAGAGATTGAAATCTAATAATAAGAAACTGTATTATGAACTGAATAATTATTATCTGATCGCATTTGTACTGAATTTTGTCGCCGGTTTCTTTTCATTTGCATGGACAATCATGACACAGGGCGGTCTGTTTTCGCTGGCAGGTGATTTTAATGCGCAGCAGATCACATTTGCAATGGCTGCCAACGACGCTATCAAATCCGGGAATATCATCTATGACTGGTCGCTCGATCTCGGATCGAACTTCATCGGCGGTATGATGTTTTATATCCTGGGCAACCCGTCGTTCTGGCTTTCCATGCTGTTCCCGTCCGGGATGTTCATGTATGTCGTCGGATGGATCTATATGCTGAAATATGCGGTCGCCGGACTTACATCATATGCGTATCTGGAGCGGTACACTCGTGACAAAAAGAATGCTCTGATCGGCTCGATGCTCTATGCGTTCTGCGGATATATGGCGGAGGATCTGTTGTTCTATCACTTCCATGACGTCGTCGCTCTTTTTCCGCTGCTCATGCTCACGTTCGACGGCCTTGTGCTCGAGAAGAAGAGAGGACCGTTCATTTTCGCGGTCGCGATTAACGCTCTTGTGAATTACTTTTTTCTGGTCGGCGAGATCATCTTCATGGCGGCATATTACATCCTGAGATATCTCATCCCGGGATTCAATTTCAAGACGCACATCAGGAGACTGCCTCAGATTCTGATCGAAGGTATTCTTGGAGGTATGCTCGGATGTTTCCTGCTCCTTCCGGCCTTTTTATTCACGATACAGAATCCGAGAGTCGAAGTAGATTATACGGGTTCGACATCACTCGTATACACGGCTGAGCGATATCTGTATATCCTGAAAGGACTTGTGTTTCCGGGCGAGGTGATGTCACACCAGAGTGCAGTCATTAAGAGTAACTTTTCATCCTGCAACGCCTATATTCCCGTCGTCGGACTGGTTCTCGTCATCGCGTTTGTCAGAATGAGACCGCGCCACTGGCTGACGAGAATGCTGACATTTTGTCTGGTCTTCGCAGTCGTTCCGATTCTTAACGCTTCGTTCTCACTGTTCGCCGGGGTTTACTGCCGCTGGTATTATATGGCGGCTCTGATGATGGTACTCGCGTCCGTGATGATTCTGGAGAGATGGCAGGCGGAAAACACGTCGAGGAGGAAGGTGAATCCGTTCCGAAGCGTGAAAAGACAGATCACGGCAGGGACGATTATCTGGGGAGGGATAACTCTTGCATTCATCCTGTTCCTCGTATTGGTCAGATGGAACGACACTGAGCCGAGCAAAATCTACCGGATGGATATATTTGTCATCTGGAGTATCGTCTCTCTTGCGGGAACCTTCATGACATGGTTCACGCTCTGCTATCTGAAGAAATACCAGAGAACCATCCTGCTTTTTACGATTTATATATGCGCGATTTTTACGACGACTCTGACGATTTATCTGTACCAGCAGGCGCACGGTCTGAACGCGGATCAGGTGCATGACAAGATCGTGACCAGCGCACGGCTCGATTATGAGGGCCCGGAATACCGATACAGCAGCAGAGATAATATTGAAACACTGTGCCATAATCATAAGGCGAGCGCGAATTTCTGCAGCACAGTATCCGGATCTATCTTCAGGTTCTATGAATCGCTCGGACTTGAGCGCGATGTGAAGAGTCCGGAAGCTCCGAAAGGGCTCTACAACCTGATTTCGGCAAAATATGATATAACGACGGATCCGAGAGCCGATCAGGATCCGATTCAGACGGAGAACGGTAAGTATCGCAGTTACTATGTCTATGAAAACAACAGTATTCCTCCGATCGGTTTTACATACGATACGTATATGACTGCGTCAGACTTCGAGACGACGTATTCGGATGACAGGGCTATTCTCATGCTGAAGACACTGATCATTCCCGATGACATGGAGGATGTGGTGTCACGAACCCTGAGATCTTACGATTCATTCACTGATGGATATGCGACGGAGGAGTACCTGAACGCGATCAGCAGCGCGCACCTAAAAGAGTGTGCGAGGGATGTGTCCGAGACGACGTCCACTTACGAATGTACGATTGATGCAGACGCCGACAAGTACGCTTTCTTTTCCATCCCGAATGATTCCGGGTGGAGCGCAACGGTGAACGATGAGCCCGTTGACATCATGGATATTAACGGCTTTATGGCGGTCCCGGTCAATGAGGGTGAGAACCGGATTCGATTCTTCTATAAGGTGCCGGGGCTTGCGGAGGGCTGTATGTTGACGGCGGGAGGGGCGATTGCGATATTGCTGTATATATTTGTGGTGCCGTTGGTTTGGGGGCGGAAGAAGAGAAGATGAATGAGTAAATGGAAACTAAACTTCCCACGTGTGGTTTTTTCTCAGTCTCATCATAAAAAAATGCATCGTCGGGACGCTCTCGCTCGGTCTCGCTGGCAGCGGTACTAATAAATTTTCAGCGCTTACGCTTGAAAATTTAAAGTACCGGCCGCTCGACGACGCCCTCCGATTGCATTTTTAATGATTCGACTGTGCTTTAGAAACGAAGTGGGAAGTTGAGTTTAAATACGAAAGAATAAGGAGCTGCTCGCACGGTGGTGCGAAGCAACTCCTATTGCGTTCTTGATTTACTTTTACTTATAGTAAAAATATACCGACTCTAACAGAGTATAGGAAAGTGATTTTTAATCTTTCATAAATAGGTTCAATACCGTCTCAGTCTTCTTCCGAGCCACCATCCATCACGAACGTGCCGGATGTCGACGGCTCGTAGCGGTTGCTCACATATCCGTCGCCGAAGGATCTGGTAAGCCCGTCCTCAGAATACTCGCCGGATTCATTCTCGTCGGTGTACTCTTCGCAGAACTCCCCGTCATTGTCGGCAGCACTTCGATCGACATACTCATTGCTCTCGTCGATGTGCTCATGGTAAAGCTCCCCCTCACCGCCAAAGTGTTCTTCGAGGAACCGTTTATATTCTTCAGTCATCCTTGTATCGGCGCGGGCGTTCAGCTCCTCCGCTTCCCGAAGCTCTTCGCTGCTGAAAGAAAAAACCTTTTTTTCATCATCCATTTTGAAACCTCCTCTCAGGCCATTCAGGGGCAGAGTGTTGTTCGACCAAAATACAGATATCTTCATTTTTCCACACAAAACGCCGACAGTCTCATCACTTAAGTATGGAGTGGAAGTACTATAAGTTCATTATAAGAATTCGCATCAAATACTTCAAGAAGAATAGGCAAGGATTCTCGGTAATTCAATTGTCGAGAGGAATTGCCCCATTTTATCCATAAATTAGAACAAATGTCTCATAGAAAAATGCCGTGTAACTTGAGCCCTCACTCCCTGTTACGCTTCGCCCTGTGCAGCTGCCATGCAGAATACACAAAGAGCGATAAGGTGACAGCCGCCATCACGCCCGTCATATCTATACACACATCTATAAAATCACCCGACCTCAGTGACACGAATGTCTGGTGGAATTCGTCCGTACATGCATACACAAAAGAGACGAGGATACTGTAGAACATGGCTCTCGTCACGATCGTTGATGCGCAAAAGGACAGGAGCAGAAGAGTATAGAGTATGGCATATTCATTCATATGGGCGGCCTTGCGGACATAGGGATGAAGCATGTTCGTGAGGTGTTCGGCATCTTCCTCATCGCCGTCCCGCACGATTTCGATGACATTAACGATCTTCTGTGTGACCCGGAGGGAGAATCCCTGAGACGTAGATGCGACCTGTCCGGACATATTGAAGATCATTATCATCCAGATGATTGTCGGCACGTACCAGAAATATGATCTAAGAATTTTCATAATAACCTCTATTATCCTTGTGTGATATACGTGTGGAGTTTCCGGAACCGGTCCGCAGAGAACGGACGAGCTCAAGCAGGAGCGCGCATATCGGTATCATGAGCAGTTCTCTGCTGAAAAATGAGCTGCGGCTGATTGACACCGCAACAGTGGGCGTGAAGCCCATAACGACCTGTTCCGCGACTGCTCCGCAGTAGAAAAGTGCATTCTTGAAATCAAGTTCATCCCCGATGCCGATGAAGATCAGAAAAGCGGTCACGATGATCGCAAACATACCTAGGAAGGTAGCGAACCAGTTTGCTGACGTGTAAAATCCATACACATCGTTATATACAAATGCATACGCAGGGCTATCCTTAGCGAACAGATAGAGTCCATAATATAACATCGGGAATGCAGCCGTCAACGTCAGAAGGATTCCGCGCCTGTGTGCGACCATGAGCAGGAAAACTATCACTGACAGAACGAGCACGGGAAGATAAATCTCGTGCAGGCAGGCTCCGAGCGTGTAAGCGGTACCGAGCAGGAGCTTATCGGTAAATCCGAGAAGACCGTAGTTCGGAAACCAGAACAGGGCTTCCTCCCTGAACCGCACCATATTTCCCGGAGCGGAGAGGAAGAAGAAAAATGCGGCAGTAGTGAGGAACCATAAAAGATACGCATAGCGCGGTATGGAACGTAAACTTCCTGTCAGAAATGCGAGTGCGATGAGTATTCCGCCGAAAACGAAATAAAAGCTTCCGCTCGGCTCGAATCCCGCACAGTAGATAGAGGACAGGGCCAAAAGGACCATCACTGCCCAGGAAGGTATATCGTACTTTCCGCGTTTACTGACGGATCTGTCGGAGCTTTCTGCAGAGACCTTCATCCCTGTCAAAGGTGGCTGCTGCGTCATTGCGTGTCTTTTGACGGATTTTTCGGAGCTTGCTGCAGAGACCTTCATCCCTTTCAAAGGTGGCTGCTGCGTCTCTCCGTGTCTTTTGACGGACTTGTCGGAGCTTACTGCAGAGATCTCATTCTCTGCATTTGAGAGGATCGGCGTAAAGGGCAGAAGCGCGTATAACATAGCACAAAATGCCCACACATAGAGGACCGAAGCGGTTTTCCAGAATATCGTCACATCGAGTATATCTGTCGGCGTCAGTATATATAAACAGACTGCAAGGAACACAAGAATCAGGCTCTCCGCACGTGTGTCATCTTCTTTGCCGGAGAAGACCCAGATGCAGGTCAGTACAAGGGAAAATGCAGTCAGTATGCCGTTCATGATATCTACAAGTCCGACAGAGAAAGAGAGCAGAAGAAGGAAAATGCCGTGCGGCACGACCCTTCCGCTCCATGTGATCCAGTATTCCTGTGCCCACGCCCACAGGTCATGTCCGTGGAAAGTGAATGTGCGCAGAAATGTGGCGTCATCCATACGCAGCGGCTGTGCCAGATTGGCAGTCAGCGATATCGCCAGCACGATGGCAAATGCAAGAAGATTTTTCCGGATAAACTTCAGTGGACTTCTCATAGCGCAGGCACCTTCTCCCCTGTGTCGAAAAGAACCCGCATTCCGTCTTCCCGCTCTGAAACTACCGCGATATGCATGTCTTTCTGATATGTGAGACCTTCACTTCCGAGCTTCATGAAACTGAGGATACCGTATCGCCTTGCAGCTCCTTCGGGCACCTCCACATCAGGGTGGGCAAGGGACATATCGTCCCGCCCCCTTCCTACAGTGGGGAGCAGATAGACGAACGTACCATCCGTCAGTGCGAAGGAGGTGTTATTGGCCACAGTCACGATGGACCGGCCGGTCCCGTAATTGTAGCCTGTGTACAGAGTGCCGTCATAAGCCCAGCCCGCTATGATAAGATACTTTCCGTCGTCCGAGAGTGTCACGGCGTCGACATATGCGCCCATTTTTTCGTCGCCGGGCAGAAAATCTTCCACCTGATAAACGTACGCAGCATAATAGGCATGCCTGAACAGGAAAAGCGCCGCGAGCGACAGAAGCGCTCCGGCGACGATCGGTATGAAATTCCGATAGGGCGTCTTCACTTTGAAGGTCACGGTTCTTCTCCTTGTGTCCGGGCAAAATTTAGAGTATACTTGATAGCAACAAGAGACTTGAGAATGATAAGGAGGCACTTGTATGTTCAAACGCAATAATACGCAGAGAATGCTGGATACGGCGCTCGCAATCTCGGCGCTTGTATTTATACTCGTCCTTGCAATCATGAGTAGGATGGTAAACGGCAGGAAGTAATCCCGCCGTTTTTTTATTCTTCATCGCGCAATACTCGTGACTTCAGTCGTGAGATACGCGCGCAAAGTGAAATCTGGCTTCATCGTGAGTACAATCTCGCGATGAAGTACGCATGCTTAGGCACGGCGGATCGCAGACATGCGCAGTGGAAGGCGCTTGCGCGCCGCGCATGTCGCGGCAAGAACGCCGAGGCGTTCTTGAATTCAGATGTCGAACATGATTTTTGTATAGAAACGGTCGCTCATCAGAAGCTCAAATGCCTTTGAATAATCCTCCAGCTTAAAGCTGTGTGTCACGATCTCGTCTGCAGGAATCTCACCCTCCTGCATATATCTGATCACATCGTTCCAGTCGTTGTTTCCGGGTGCATAACCGGAATTCCATGTTCCGTGGATAGAGAGCTCGTTGCGGAGAATTTTCCAGAAAATCTTCTTATCGAAAGAGACAGTCTCCTCCGGATTTCCGGTGAACACGATATTGCTTCCTTTTCCTGCCGCCGCCAGGGCGTAGTTGCATGCCAGTGAATTCCCCGCCATCTCAAGGACGACGTCAGACATATCGCCCTCCGTCAGCTGTGCGACCGCTTCCTCGACATCCCAGCCGGTTGCGTTTATGACATGGTTGGCGACCTGGGAGGCATTCATGACCTTTTCCTTTGAGTGGCCTACGATAATGATCTTGGAGGCTCCGCGGATCCTTGCAATGCAGGCGGCGAGAAGAGCAATCGTGCCGGTCCCGATGATTGTTACAACATCGCCCTGCTTCATCTTAGCCCGCTTTAAGGCATGGCTTGCGACCGTTGCCGGTTCGCACAGCGCCGCCGTATGATAATCCATATCGTCCGGAAGAATGTTTATGTTGAAGACCGGAACGGCGAGATACTCGGCAAATCCGCCGTCTCGTCTCGATCCGAAATAGTCATAATGCTCACACTGGGCGTATCTGCCCTGACGGCAGGGCTCGCACTGACGGCAGGGCAGCAGCGGGAAGACCGCCACCTTCTTGCCGAGAAGCTCATCTCTTGATCCGGGACCGAGCCCTACGATTTCGCCGGCAATCTCATGACCGGGGATCGTCGGAAAATGATAGGTCCCGTTTTTGAAAATTCTTGCCTTGTCGCTGCTGCAGATGCCGCAGGCGTGAATCCGGACGAGGACCTCTCCGCGTCCCGGAGTCGGTGTATCTACTTCTTTTAATGAAATCTTTCCGATATCTTCAAGTACTAATGCTTTCAAAGAGTTCTAAATCCTCCTTTGTGGTAATTTTGAGATTGCCGCGGCTTCCCGGGACAAGATGAATTTTCATACCGTTTGCCACAGCAATCTGTGTGCTCCCGCGGAGATCCCGCACTCCTTCGGGGCCTGCTTTGATGTGAGCGTCGTAATATTTGCCGAAAAGAAATGATTCCGGCGTCTGGCCTGCGACGAGCGCATCGCGCGGGACCTGCTCATCGATCGTCTGTCCGTCGTAACTGAGGTAGCAGGTGTCGGTGACCGGAAGGTAGGGCATTACGCCGTCCCACTCCGGAAATCCGGTAAGTGTGTCCGTGATGATCCGGTCGGACACACAGGGCCGCACCGCGTCGTGGATACTCACGACATCGTTTTGTGCAGCGTCTGTCTCCAATGCAATGAGACCGTTCAGAATCGAGAGCTGCCGCGTGTCGCCTGCGGGTGCGAATCCGCGGAACTTTGAAATATTCTCGCGCCTGATCAGCTCTTTCAGATAGTCATACCATTTGGGGTCTGCAACGATGGTGATCGTGTCGGCCAGCGGATGTTTTTCGAATTTTTCCAGACAATAGGCAATAATGGGTCTGCCGCCGACCTCGATATACTGTTTCGGGAGAGTTCCGAGCTGCATACGGCTTCCGATGCCGCCGGAAACAATTAGTATGTGATTCATCGCTCCTCCATTCTTATGTAATATGGGCATTATAACAAAAGTCGGCGCGAAAGTCACCCTAGCTGTTCATAATGGCGGAGTAAGCACTGATATCCGGATTGGAAGAGTATAGATTTCGTAGAGAATCGGGCTATACATTTTCGGAGCAATAGGGTATGATACATTGATAAGGTCGTCGAAAGTTGATTACGGACTATGCTTTCGGCACTGTAATCATACAACTTGCAAAGTAAAAATACTTTCAGGATTGTGACTGTACTTTCGGTATAAAGCGGGAGTACTGAGTGAAGCCCAAATAAATTCCTACGGAGCAGAGGAGAAGATATGATAGCTGCAAATAATGTAACCTACCGCGTCGGAAAAAAGGCGCTTTTTGAGGATGTCAATATCAAGTTCACGGAGGGGAACTGCTACGGACTCATCGGTGCGAACGGCGCCGGAAAATCCACTTTCCTGAAGATCCTTGACGGTCAGCTGGAGACTACATCAGGTAACATCTCCATTACACCGGGAAACAGAATTTCCTTCCTCGAACAGGATCACTTTAAATATGATGAGTATGAAGTCCTGGATACGGTCATCATGGGAAACCGCCGTCTCTATGACATCATGAAAGAGAAGGACGCCCTCTACATGAAAGAGGATTTTTCCGATGAGGACGGCATTCATGCCGCCGAGCTCGAAGCTGAATTCGCGGACATGAACGGCTGGGAGGCAGAGTCGGATGCGGAGGCTCTTCTGAACGGACTCGGCATTGAGACTGAACTGCATCATGAGATCATGGGGAATCTCGATGGTCCGCTCAAGGTCAAGGTCCTCCTCGCACAGGCTCTGTTCGGAAATCCGGATATCCTGCTCCTCGATGAGCCGACCAACCACTTGGACATGAGCGCGATCGAGTGGCTCGAAGAATTCCTGATCGGTTTTGAAAATACTGTCATCGTCGTATCTCATGACCGCTATTTCCTGAATAAGGTGTGTACACAGACGGCCGACATTGACTTCGGAAAGATCCGCCTGTATGCAGGTAACTATGATTTCTGGTTCGAATCTTCCCAGCTTCTTCAGAAACAGATGAAGGAAGAGAACAGAAAGAAGGAAGAGAAAATCAAGGAACTGCAGGAGTTCATTTCCAGATTCTCGGCAAATGCCTCCAAGTCCAAGCAGGCCACATCCCGTAAGAGAGCCCTGGAGAAGATCCAGCTTGATGCGATGGTGCCGACCAGCAGAAAATATCCGTATATCGACTTCCGTCCTAACCGTGAGATCGGAAACGATGTTCTGCTTGTAGAGCATCTTTCGAAGACAATTGACGGTGAGGTCATCTTTAAAGATCTGAACTTCATTATCAACCGTACGGATAAAGTGGCGTTCGTCGGCGGCAACGAGAGGGCAAAGACGGTTCTATTTGAAATCCTCATGGGCAATATGGAACCGGATGAGGGATACTACAAGTGGGGCATCACGACCAGCCGCGCTTACTTCCCGCACGACTACAACGCCGAGTTCGACAATGACCTTACGATAGCCGACTGGCTGACGCAGTATTCCGAGAATAAGGATACGACATATGTCCGCGGTTTCCTCGGACGCATGCTCTTTGCGGGTGAGGACGGAATCAAGCGCGTGCGCGTTCTCTCCGGAGGTGAGAAGGTCAGATGCCTGCTCTCCAAGATGATGATCTCGGGTGCAAATGTGCTCATATTCGATGAACCGACCAACCATCTGGATATGGAGGCAATCACAGCCCTCAACAACGGTATGATCAAGTTCCCGGGTGTGATCCTGTTCACATCCCACGACCATCAGATCGTGGAGACGACGGCGAACCGCATCATGGAATTCCTTCCGGACGGAACCCTCATCGACAAGATGGGTACATACGACGAGTATCTGGCTTCTGATGTCATGGCTAAGAAGAGACAGATTTATGTTGCAAGCGAGGATCAGGAAGCTGATGACTGATGTAATGACTAATAAATACTTCCCACTTGTGGTTTATGAACAGTCTCATCATAAAAAAATGCATCGTCGGGACGCTTCCGCTCGGTCTCGCTGGCAGCGGTACTAAGAATTTTTCTGCGTCTTTGACTTGAAAAATTCAAGTACCGGCCGCTGAGTGGGAAGTATGAGTTGTCAGGAGGGCGAAGTGCTGTGCGGAGTATTGGATGAAGATTCAGGTACGAAGCGGGAAGTATGAGTTGTCAGGTGGGCGAAGTGTCGTGCGGAGTATTGGATGATGATTCAGGTACGAAGCGGGAAGTATGAGTCGGTCTGACTTTTTTACAATTTTATATAGTTTATGTTAAAACCCGGGTTGTATATTCTGTATACCTGGGTTTTTTTATTTTCTTTTAAAACGCTATATATTGGGTTAGTGGTGGCAAATTTGCACCGCTTTTAGTACAAATCTTTGTGCACAATTCACAGAAGATTAATAGACAATCATGGGTCTCGGTGTTATAATTTCATTATGCTGGATTAGTATGATTGTGCGCAGTTTCGTGACGAACGTGCACGGACTTGCGGAACAGCACTATGTAACATTTATGTTTTTATCAATTTCTCCAAGGAGGAAACACAGGTATGGATAACAGAAAATGGTTAACCATGGATGGTAACGAAGCAGCCGCTCATGCTTCCTATGCTTTTACGGAAGTCGCTACTATCTTCCCAATCACACCGTCATCCGTTATGCCGGAGCACGTTGATGAGTGGGCAACAGCCGGAAGAAAGAACATCTTCGGCACAGAAGTAAAGGTCACTGAGATGCAGTCCGAAGCCGGTGCTTCAGGCGCATTCCACGGCTCTCTTGCAGCTGGTGCAATGACAACAACATTCACAGCTTC
Source organism: uncultured Lachnospiraceae bacterium (assembly GCA_902776305.1). Lineage (GTDB taxonomy): Bacteria > Bacillota > Clostridia > Lachnospirales > Lachnospiraceae > Chordicoccus. The sequence continues at coordinate 51,478 of CACYPS010000018.1, forward strand.
TCAGGGTCTTCTTCTTATGATCCCGAACATTTACAAAGTAGCCGGCGAGCAGCTCCCGGGCGTATTTGACGTTTCCGCACGTGCTCTTGCTTCCCACGCACTTTCAATCTTTGGCGATCACTCTGACGTATATGCTTGCCGCCAGGCAGGTGCATGTATGCTCTGTGAGTCTTCCGTACAGGAAGTAATGGACCTTACACCGGTCGCTCATATGGCAGCTCTTGAAGGCAGCCTTCCTTTCATCAATTTCTTTGATGGTTTCCGCACTTCTCACGAAATTCAGAAGATCCGCACATGGGATTATGCAGATCTTGACGAGATGGTAAATCATGACGCGATCAAGAAGTTCCGTGATCACGCTCTGAATCCGAATCATCCGTGCGAGAGAGGCTCTGCACAGAACCCGGATATTTTCTTCCAGGCTCGTGAAGCTTCCAACCCGTACTATGACAAGATGCCGGAAATCGTTCAGATGTACATGGACAAAGTTAACGCCAAGATCGGAACAGACTATAAGCTGTTCAACTACTATGGCGCAGAGGATGCCGAGTCCGTCATCATCGCTATGGGTTCCGTTAACGAGACAATCGAAGAGACGATCGATTACCTCAACGAGAGAGGCGCAAAGGTCGGTCTTATCAAAGTCAGACTGTATCGTCCGTTCAGCAACGAAGCACTCATCGCAGCTATCCCGAAGACTGTCAAGGTCATCAACGTTCTTGACAGAACAAAAGAGCCGGGCGCTAACGGCGAGCCGCTTTACCTCGACGTTGTTGCAGCTCTGTTCGATTCCGAATTCAAGAATGTCAAGGTCAACTCCGGACGTTACGGACTTGGTTCCAAGGACACAGATCCGGCACAGATCAAGGCTGTATTCGAGAACTTCGACAAGAAGCGCTTCACAATCGGTATCGTAGATGATGTTACAGGTCTTTCCCTTGAGACAGGCGAGCGTTTTGTCGCTACACCGGAAGGCACTGTCAACTGCAAGTTCTGGGGTCTCGGCGCAGACGGTACTGTCGGTGCTAACAAGAACTCCATTAAGATCATCGGCGACAACACAGACATGTATGCTCAGGCTTACTTCGATTATGACTCCAAGAAGTCCGGCGGTGTTACAATGTCTCACCTTCGTTTCGGCAAGAAGCCGATCAAGTCAACATACCTTATCCGCAAGGCTGACTTCGTAGCATGCCACAACCCGGCATACGTACGCAAGTTCAACATGGCTCAGGAAATCGTTGACGGCGGTACATTCCTTCTTAACTGTCCGTGGAAGGATGAGGAGATCGCAGATCACCTTCCGGGACAGATGAAGAAATTCATGGCTGAGCACAATATCCAGTTCTACGCGATCGACGGCGTAAGCATCGGTATCGCTGTAGGCATGGGCCCGACACGTATCAATACAATCCTTCAGTCCGCATTCTTCAAGCTTGCCAACATTATTCCGGAAGAGCAGGCTATCGAACTTATGAAGGCTGCTGCTGCCAAGACATACGGCCGCAAGGGACAGGATATCGTAGAGAAGAACTGGGCTGCTATCGAAGAAGGCGCTAAGCAGGTCCGCAAGATCGAAGTTCCGGCTGACTGGGCTAACTGCGAGGATGAAGGACTTGATTACAAGGTCGTCACAGAAGGAAGAGAAGACGTTGTCAAGTTCGTCAATACCGTACAGACAGCTGTCTCCTCACAGGAAGGCAACAACCTGCCGGTATCCGCATTTGTAGATTATGTCGATGGTTCCACACCGTCCGGCTCCGCTGCATATGAGAAGCGCGGCATCGCTGTTAATATTCCGAAGTGGGATCCGACGAACTGCATCCAGTGCGGACGCTGTTCATTTGTATGCCCGCACGCTGTTATCCGTACATTTGCAGTTACAGATGACGAAGTAGCAGCTGCTCCGGAAGGTCTTGAGACACTTCCGATGCTCGGCATGAAGGACTACAAGTTCACAATCGGTATTTCCGCATATGACTGCACAGGCTGCGGTTCCTGCGCAAATGTCTGCCCGGGCAAGAAGACAGGCAAGGCTCTGACGATGGTCAAGATGGCAGATGCAGCAGACGCTGCACAGCCGGTATTCGATTATCTGGTAAAGACACCGGCCAAGCAGGAAGTTATCGACAAGTTCAAAGAGAACACAGTCAAGGGAAGCCAGTACAAGCAGCCGCTTCTTGAGTTCTCCGGCGCATGCGCAGGCTGCGGTGAGACACCGTATGCTAAGCTCATCACACAGCTGTTCGGTGACAGAATGCTCATTGCAAACGCAACAGGATGCTCCTCTATCTGGGGTAACAGCTCACCGTCTACACCGTATACAGTAACACCGGAAGGCAAGGGCCCGGCATGGGATAACTCCCTGTTCGAGGACAACGCTGAGTTCGGTTACGGTATGTTCCTTGCCAACAAGGCAGTTCGTGAAGGCCTGAAGGCTCACGTTGAGAACATCGTTGCTGAAGGCGGCCAGGGCGCAGCTGAAGGCCAGGCATGGCTCGATACATACAAGCTCGGCAAAGAGAACTCTGTTGCTACAGATAAGCTCGTTGCAGCTCTTGCAGATGTTGATTCCGCAGATGCTAAGGAAATCGTAGAGAAGAAAGACTTCCTGTCCAAGAAGAGCCAGTGGATCTTCGGTGGTGACGGATGGGCTTACGATATCGGTTACGGCGGCGTTGACCACGTACTCGCTTCCGGCGATGACGTCAACATCATGGTATTCGATACAGAAGTTTACTCCAACACAGGCGGACAGGCTTCCAAGGCTACCCGTACAGGTGCTGTAGCTCAGTTCGCAGCAGCCGGTAAGGAGACCAAGAAGAAAGACCTCGCCGGTATGGCTATGACTTATGGCTATGTATACGTAGCTCATATCGCAATCGGCGCTGATTACAACCAGGCTGTTAAGGCTATCGCTGAGGCTGAAGCTTATGACGGACCGTCACTCATCATTGCGTACGCACCGTGCATCAACCATGGTATCCGCAAGGGTATGGGCAAGTCCATCACAGAGGAAGAACTGGCAGTCAAGGCTGGTTACTGGTTCAACTTCCGCTTCAATCCGGATCTTGTTAAGGAAGGCAAGAATGCATTCATCCTTGATTCCAAGACTCCGACAGAGTCCTATCAGGACTTCTTGGCAGGCGAAGTTCGTTACACATCTCTTATGCGTTCGAATCCGGAGCGCGCGAAGGAGCTCTTCGCAAGATCCGAGCAGGAGTGCAAGGAGAGATTCGAGTACCTTAACAAGCTCGTTGAGGTTTATAAGGCAAAATAAATTCAAGAACGTCTCCGCGTTCTTGCCGCGGCGTGCGTTGCGCGTAAGCGCTTTCCACTGCGCATGTCTGCGATCCGCCTAAACTGCGCTTGATAGACTTAAGGCGCCGGGATCAAACCCGGCGCCTTTCTTTGCGGCTCTGCCTGATGCGAAAACTTTAATCTCTGACATGGGATACAAATCCGCATCAGAGATTAAAAGACGCAGAATTCTCGTGACAAGGTCTATGATGATTGCGATAAAGAAACTTCTGAACGTTGCCGGCAAAATGCACAGATGGATATGTCAGAAATTACGAATTTTCAGGCAGCCACAAAATGGGCAATATATGGCATGCATTTTTAAACTTTGCAAGATTTGGCTATAAGAAACACGATTCTGACGCGCATAAGGTAACAGATAATAGTATTATTCATATCGTCAGGAGACAAAACTCCTGCTTGAGAGACCGCTGACGAGCTTCGCGCCGCCGGCGGTTTTTTTATTCTTCTGCCATATTAACTTTGTTCCGCAAAATATGGAACGCTTCGCGGGCATTCATACAAAATCAAGGTTCAGCACATGATATTTTTTCTATATTTTCCAAATTTCCGATTACTACCAATGGTTTTCAAGGTATAATACCTCTTATGAAGATCAATATATCAAAACGCATCACAAATGATAGAATGCTGAAGACGCTCCGTCTCCTCAGACTTGCAGGCGAACGCATTCCTTCTGTGCTCAGCAACCGGATCGTCAGGGAGCATTTCGACTCTAACGTCCAATCGTTTCTGAACCATCGCGAGAAGGTAACTGCTGACGGCGGTTTCATAGAAAATCAGAATGAGTTCACGGATATGTATTACGGCTCCGCAAGCGTCCGATTTTCCGGCTGCGAAGTCATTGCCGTATATAATGTCATGCGTGCTCTGACAGGCAAAGAGCCGAGTCTTCCGAAACTCATTGCCGCATTTGAAAAAAATGGTATGATATTTTATGGAAGTCTGGGCACCGATCCCGGGGAAATGAAGTATTTTCTGAAGAAACAGGGATTTCATGTGGAAGAATATACGAACGACGCCGATTTTCCCCGGCTGTTTCAGGAGAACAAGGGTGATGGAGAGCGAGGATTTGGGACCGTTCAGAGGTTGATCCCTGAAAATGAAGCTTTCGTCCTGACATTTTACAACGATCGGAAGGACATTCTGCAGGGGCTGCATACTGCCGCCGTGACCTCGAACGGGCGCGGGCTTTACCTTCACAATGACGGAGGAACAAAAGCAAGGGGTCCCTATGCCGGGCTTTATTGGGTCCTGAATGAATACGAGCACAGAGGTGCGGGGATGATCTCGATTATACACGTGAAATCAGAGAGAAAATAACGCGAAACATTCCCCTTTCTTTACATACTGTCAGGAATTTCAAAAACATGGTCCGTTTCATTCCTGCATTATCGACGGGACAATCCCCGAGACTATGACGTAAGTATGACGTAAACATATCCTAAAGGTGGTATATATGGCCGTTTCCAGAGACACAGACCTTCAGAAAACCGAATATAGCGAGAGAAATGACTCTGGTTCTCCGTCATCCTACGGAGATATGCTCCGCGATCCGTATGACGATACGATCTATTACCGGGATATAGAACAGATCGCAGATCTGGACGTCTATCATTTCGGCAGTGTCGAGAGAAAAAAGGGTGAGGATGATTTCAGTGATCTCGACAGCCCTGCTTTCGATCCGGAAGACCTGGACGATCTCGAACAGAGGATCATCTCAGCCGGATTCGAGGCGATCGGTGATGATATGCCGGATCATGTCTACCTCGACTCGATGCAAACGGATGATTTTGGCAGCGGAACAAATGATCATGGTGCGATAGAAGAATCCGATACTGTTCCGGACGAGGGTACACAGATTGCCGGCGCAGAGCATGAAGAAAAAGCTTCTCCCGAAGGCATGGCAGATATCTCAAAGCTCATCATAGATGTGAGCATGTGTGAGGAGATGAACTTTGTCATGCAGCTCGGCGGGGTACTTCTTGTCCGTGATATCATGCTCAAAAATGAGGCAGACAGTGAGATCCGTGACATCAAGGTCACCATTTCATCGGATGATGAAATTATTTTCCCCTGCACGGAGTCAGCACCGACCCTGTACGAGGGTGAAGAATGGCATATCGTTCAGCCGGATGTGCGCGTGAATACGTCTTACCTTGCTTTCCTGAGCGAGCGGACCGAGTGCACTATTGATTTTGAACTCACGGGTAAGGACCGGTACTCCAATCTTGTGAGCAAAAGTGTGCGCAAAACAGTTGTCGTCATGGCCTATGACCAGTGGAAAGGGAACGATTTTCACACGGATCTGATTCCCGCTTTCATCATGCCGAATCAGCCGTTCATCTCGGAACTGGTCACAGACGCAGCGGGTATTCTCGGCAAGGAGACAGGGACATCGATCCTGGATGCTTATCTGTCCGATGACAAAAACAGAATAAGGCAGATGGCGCAGGCCGCCTATGAAGCTGTCACACGCCGTCGAATTTCAGAGATTCCGTATGCATCCAATGAGGAAGATATTCTAAGAAGAATACGTCTCGCTGAAAAAATAAGAAAACATAACCGTGCATCAGCCTATGATATAACGCTGATCTATTTGTCATGCCTCGAGGCGATGGGGCTGAATCCTGTCATGTATCTGCGCCGTGAGGACGCCTATGCGGGAGTCTGGCTGATGGACCGCACATTTGAAAAATCCGTTATGAGCGATGAGATCGAGGCCGTGCAGAGGGTGGATTCCGGGGAGATACTGCTCATCGACTGCAGGACCATGCTGCTCGGCATGGAGTGCCCGTTTGATGAATCTGTCCATCGGGCGGTCAATTCCGTCTTCATTCCGGAAGGGTTTGTCGCAATGCTCGATATATCCAGAGCACGCAGAGAAGGGGTGAAGTCTCTTCCGCTCAGGATTCATGCGGACAGCGTATCTTCTCCCGACGCAAGAAAACGCAGAAAGGATAAAAAACGGAAGAAGGCACAAAGCGGCTCATCAAAAATGAAAGAGAACCGTATCCCCGACGGGAATGCCGCGGACGAAAACAGGCCGGAGAGCCGCGCTTTAGCCAATGCATTCAGAAATTCCGAGACGTGGAAGCGCAGGTTGTATGACCCGGACAGCCCGAATCAGCTTACGGACATGAAACTTGACGGAATGATTATTCCGCTCCTGTCGGCGTTCGTGAACGATTACGTTGACATGCTGTCCGATGTCATGTATTTCGGACTGGTATCGCGCCCGGAGGAATACATCAAACCGGAGGAACTCACTCCGGAGAACTATAATCAGGTGGAAGAGATCCGGGATATCCTTCGCACCGATTTCAGGCGCAAGAAGGTCCACACGGTCTTCAATCGCGAGGAAACAGCGCAGCGCGTCAGAGAGATTATCTTTGAGGCAAACAAAGGACTTGAAAACCACGGGAATATGATATTATATCTGGCTGCCGGAATACTGCGGTGGACAGAGATTTCCAGCGGGGCAGTCAGGTACGCTCCGCTTGTTCTGCTGCCTGTAGAAGTAAAACAGGGGAATAACGGCGGCCGCCCGTTCCGTCTCAGCGAGACGCAGCCGCAGTTCAACTATGCGCTACTGGAGAAAATGGAGAATGAATATTTTCTTCATGTCGAAGGTCTGTTTCCGCTGCCGAGGGATTATCACGGCGTTGATGTAAAAAAGGTCTGCGAGCTTTTCCGGAACGCGATAGAAGGCCGCGAAGGCTGGGCCGTAATGGAAGAGGCGTTCCTTGGAATATTTGATCTTCCCGGTTATTTTCAGAGCAGAACGCTCGGATCTTCGGAGGTGCTGAAGGAGCACCACATTCTGAGGGGACTGACCGAGGGCATGCGCAGAACCGATATCGATAAAGCAGCCGTTCGCGCCGAACAAGTTTATCTTCCGTTCAGGGCTGACAGCTACCAGGAGTATGCGGTGAAGGCTGCCATGCAGGACACAAGCTTCGTACTCTCCGGAGCACCGGGAAGCGGGAAAACACAGACGATTGCCAATATTATTGCAAATGCCATATCCCGCGGAAAATCCGTTCTCTTCGCCTGTGAAAAGACACAGGCTTACAGGGATGTCCTGCAGAGGATAGAGAGCGCCGGGCTTTCTCCCTTCTGCCTGTATGAACAGCAGGGCAGTATCAGAACACGCGATCTTCTCGCGCATCTGAAGAGGGCGATGCAGGCTGCAAATCTCTACAGCGGAATAGCCTACGAAGAAAAAGAATATGAAGTGACGGAGATCGGGAAGGCGCTCGACGGCTATTCCGAAACGATGAACAGCAGGCACGTCTGCGGATACAGTTTAAGAGAGCTGCTCGATATCTATGAAGAATACAGAGAATTTCCTGAATTCCCCATGTACGGGATCGATGCGGACAGCGTTACTTCCGTCATTTTGAAACAGAGAAGGGAACTTGTTGGAAGGCTCGTCGACTCCGGAAAGAGTATCGGTCATCCGAAGGAAAGCCCGCTCTCATGCGTCAAGAGGACCTTCTATACGGAAGAGCTGCGAGGCGAGGCAGAGCGCGTGGCTGCCGAGGGGTATGAGACACTCGGAAAGTTCAGGGATGTACTCGAGAGCTTTGTGAACCTTCTTGAACTGAACCTTCCGGTCACGCAGAGCGATATCGAGCAGATGATCACCATAGCGGAGTTCGTCTCCGAACTCAGGGACGTCCCGTCGTTCCTGCTTCTGAAAAATGACGCCGGACCGACCCTGACACAGCTCAGAGAGTATATCAGCGGGGCGGACGCATTTGCGGGAAAAGATATTGCCATGGGCGGCAAATGGGATCAGGAATTCCTCCACGCCGACATGGATGAGTATCTGACAGGTTATAATACTGCCAAATCGAAATTATTCTTCAGAGACCGAGCTGTGAAGGAATTCAAGGAGGAAATGGCAAAGCACGCCGGCTTTGATTTTGACGAGAAAGAGATTCCTGAGCTTTTGAACGAAGTGAAACTATATCAGGAGGAGTCGCGTCTTCAGGCACAGCGCTGGGAAGATCTGTCGGAGGAGAGCAGAAGTCTCCTGAAAGAATACTCTTCCTACGATGCAGCCGATGAACTGACACGCAGGGTCGAAGCTTACAGACAGCTCTGCGATCAGCTTCCGACGCTCATGCGTTATGCTTATAATGTCGACATTCGAAAGAGCGCAACCGAGTCTGCGGACGCCCTTCCCGAACTTTATGAGAAGGTGAAGAAATACTGGAACAATCTGGTAAGACTGCTCGACATTGAGGAGGAGGGTTATACACAGGACCCGTCAGGGACGATGGACGGGGTATGCAAGGCGCTTCTTGACAATAAGGACATGCTTCAGAATCAGATCCAATACAATGATCTCGCGCTTCGGACGAGATCTAACGGGTTGGGATTCCTCGTTGACCGCTATCTCGAAGGGGCGTCGCATGAGGAGATCATGGGCATTTTCAGCCGTGGTATTTACTCGTCCCTGATCCGGTCGATCCTTGACCGGAACCCCGCAGCGGGGCAGTTCGAAGCGCAGGCCTTTAACGACCTGATTGCCCATTTCAGACAGATCGACAACGAACTCACGCGCCTTGCTGTCCTGAAAGTTCAGGAGAAGCTCGCGACCAGCAGGCCCAGACCGCAGGAATCTCCTAAAATTGCGGTGGAACTGATGGGACTTCGCAGAGCGATATCGACATTCGGACGCGGTACGACAGCAAGAAATATATTTGATCAGATGCCCGACGTCCTCGTGAGGTTGTGCCCGTGCGTGATGATGAGCCCGGCAGCATGTGCCGAGTACATGACGGACAAATGGCCCATGTTCGACCTTGTCATTATCGACGAGGCATCCGAAGTTGCAACGGAGCGTGCCGCAGGCGTGATCGCAAGGGGCAGAGAGGTGATTCTCTCGGGCGATATCTGCCAGAATCCTGTTTCGGACAGTATCCTGGATATGTGCCTCGCAGCGGGACTTCCGGAAATCCGGCTCGGTATCCACTACCGCAGCAGGGATGAGAGACTTTTCAGCTTCAGCAACAGGCAGTTCTACAATGACGCTTATCTGACATTCCCGTCACCTGTGGAGGAGGTCGAATGTATTGAGTATGTGGATGTCCCGGACGGTGAATATGACAGCGGGACAAATGTGAACGAGGCGGAGGCAAGGGCCGTTGTCCGGGAGATTCTCAGATTGTACTCCGAGAATAAGGATAAAAAATGCTCCGTCGGAGTGGTCGCCTTCGGTTATCACCAGAGCCTGCGAATAGAAGAACTGCTCGAGGAGGAATATGCGAGGGACAGCCTGTTTGCCGAGTGGGTCAAATCTTCGGAGGAAAAACTCATCGTCACGGATGTAGCCAACGCACAGGGATATGAGAGGGAGAACGTCTTCCTGTCCGTTACGATGACCGGAGATGCGGGCAGTCATGAGCTTGCGCATATACTGGGAGAGAACGGGTGGCGCTATTTGAATACTGCCGTCACAAGAGCCCGGGAACACATAACGGTCGTGAGCTCGATCACAGCGGAGGAGATCCGCGAAAAGACGCTCCGCAGCAGGGGAGCTGCAACGCTGGCGGACTATCTCGATTATGCCTCCGGAAACCGGAGTGAGATCGCAGATCCTGTTTCGATCCGGAGACAGAAAAAGGCCGGCGTTCTGAACGCTATCAGAAAGACGCTGGACGAGGCCGGCTATATGACACATGCCATGCTCGGAGAATCTGACTTCAGAGTGGATATAGCGGTGTCTATGGTCGAGAACAGGGATCGATACATTCTCGGCATATTGCTCGACAGTGAGAATTATTCCGGAATCGAATCGCCGAGAGATCGTGATATACTGATGAGCTCGGAGCTTCTTAAGAGAGGCTGGCCTGTTATAAACGTCTGGTGCATGGAGTGGTGGACGAACCGGGAGGCTGTTAAGAAGAGGCTGCTTGATGCGGCGGATTATATTAAGAGCAGGATAAACGGTTGACCCCGCAGGAGTAAACTTTGATTGGCGGGTCAGATGACCATGCGAGCATGGTCGCCTGACTTTGAAGGGCAAATTATGAAAAACTGTTATTGGGAGGTTTCATGAACATACAAGATATCGAAAAACTGGGAACTTATGAAGTAGTCCTGCATGAGGATCTGCCGGACATTCACGCTGAGGGATGGATCCTCAGGCACAAAAAGACCGGTGCGAGAGTCATGCTGATTCCGGCGGACGATGACAATAAGGTGTTCAACATCGCGTTCCGCACCCCGCCTGAAGACTCGACCGGCGTGGCCCACATCAATGAACATTCCGTGCTGTGCGGCTCCAAAAAATTCCCGCTGAAGGATCCGTTCGTCGAGCTCGTCAAGGGTTCGCTCAACACATTCCTGAATGCGATTACATATCCGGACAAGACCATGTATCCGGTCGCGAGCACCAATGACACGGATTTTCGCAACCTGATGGACGTCTATCTGGATGCGGTATTCCATCCGCATATCTACGACGAGCCGAATATTTTCCGTCAGGAAGGATGGCATTATCACATTGAAAATAAAGACGATCCGATCACATACAACGGCGTTGTCTACAATGAGATGAAGGGCGCTTTCTCGTCGGCGGACGAATATCTTGAGAGGGTCATTTTCAATGCTCTTTTCCCGGATACCGCCTACAGCGTGGAATCCGGCGGAGATCCCGAATGTATCCCCGACCTGACATATGAGCAGTTCCTCGCTTTCCATGCGAGGTATTATCATCCGTCCAACAGCTATATTTACCTTTACGGTGATATGGATATGGCGGAGACGCTCGACTTTATCGATCAGAATTATCTGTCGGAGTATGACGCGATCACAGTGAATTCCGAGATCATGCATCAGACGCCGTTTGAAGAAATGATCACTCTGAGGGATGAATATCCGATTTCCGATGAGGACGAGGAGACGGAAAATACATACCTTGCATGGAATGTCGTGACAGGCGATCCGGGCAATATCAAGGAAATGATTGCGTTTGACGTCATAGATTATGCGCTGTTCTCCATGCCGGGAGCTCCGGTAAAGCAGGCTCTGCTCGATCACGGCATCGGCAAGGATATCAACAGCCTTTACAGCGACGGAATCCTTCAGCCATACTTCTCTGTCAGCAGCAGGAATGCCGAGGAGAGTCAGGCGGAAGAATTTGTACGCATCATCCGCGAGACGCTTAAGAAGCAGATCAGCGAAGGCATAGACCGGAAATCTCTTCTCGCCCGCATCAACTACATGGAATTCCAGTTCAGGGAAGCGGATTACGCCACATATCCGAAGGGACTCATGTACGGCATCGATGTATTTGACACGTGGCTTTACGATGAGAGCAAGCCGTTCGTATCGCTGAGGCAGCTCGACGCATACGAGTCGCTCCGCAGGGAGCTTGACGGCGATTACTTCGAAAAACTCATAAAGGAGAAGATCCTTGACAATCCGCATGCAGCCCTTATCATCCTTACACCGAAGAAAGGCCTGCAGCAGGAACGCGATCAGAAAACTGCTGAGAAGCTTGCTGCCTACAAGGCGTCCCTCAGCGAAGATGAGATTGATGAGCTGGTCGAGGCCACGAAAGCGCTCAAGGCATATCAGGAAAAAGCGGATACACCCGAGGATATTGAGTGTTTGCCGATGCTGACGCGTGAAGACATCGGAAAGAAGGCAAGACAGCTTTCCAATATCAAGTGCAGGCTTTACGAGGAAGCACATGAGGGGATCAACCCGGAAATCATTTTCCACCGCGCGGCGTCCAACGGAATCGGATATATGGATATTTTCTGGGATATCCACAATGTCCCGATGGAGGAGATTCCGTATATTGGGCTTCTGAAAGCCGTGCTTGCAAATGTCAACACAGCCTCTCACACATACATGGATCTCAATAACGAGATCAACATGAACACGGGCGGAATAGCTTTCGGTGCATCCGTTTTTGAAGACCTCAAATCGGTGAACGCCTCCGAGTATAAAGTCTTCTTCAGTGTCCGGGGCAAGGCTCTCTACGGCATGATCGGAACGGCGATCGATTATATACGAGAAGTGATCACCACTTCCGACTTCTCCGATGAGAAGAGATTATATGAGATCATAGCCAGGATCAAAGCCACCATGCAGATGTCCATGCAGAGCGCGGGACATGCCACTGCCGTCGGCAGAGTAGCGGCCTACTATTCTCCGGCTGCAGCGTTCACGGATAAGCTGAGCGGTATCGGATATTATCGCTTCATTAAAGATCTTGAAGAAAACTACGACGAGAGGAAAGCGCAGCTTCGCACACGTCTCGAGTCTCTGGTCACGAAAATATTCGACCCGAAGAATATGATGGCCGGATTTACAGCCGAGGATGAAGGTCTGGGCGTATTTCGTGAAAACCTTCCGAAGCTGATCGACGACATGAACAGCACATCCCCGTGGACCGAGAAGGTCAACGCTGTGCCGCTCGGCAAATTGAATGAAGCGTTCTGCACAGCAGGACAGGTGCAATATGTAGCCCAGGGCGGTCCGTTCATCGATAAAGGATATGCGTTTAACGGCGCTATGAATATTCTCCGGCAGATCATGGGGTATGAATATCTCTGGCAGAATGTCCGCGTGCAGGGCGGTGCTTACGGCTGCAGTTCCATCTTCAAACGAGCCGGGGATGCCTATTTTGCATCCTACAGAGATCCGCATCTCGGGAGGACGCTCGATGTATATGCGGGCATACCGGAATACCTTAAGAACTTTACGGCGGATGAGAAAGAGATGACCAGATTCATCATAGGCACGATCAGCGGACTCGACACGCCGCTCACGCCATCCCTCTTCGGCATGGTCAGCATGCGTGCATATATGAACGGATTGAAACAGGAAGACAGCCAGAAGATGAGGGATGAGATCCTGGGAGCGACCTGTGAGGATATCAGGGCTCTTGCCTGCGCTGCGGAAGCCCTGCTTGCGGATAACTATATCTGTGTTGTTGGAAGCGAGGGGAAAATAGCGGAGCACAGGGAGCTGTTCGGAAGTGTGGAGACACTGAACTGAGGTGACGAATACTATGTATAAATCGGGATATGCGGTCATAATCGGACGGCCGAACGTGGGAAAATCCACACTTATGAATCATCTGATCGGTCAGAAGATCGCGATTACCAGTAACAGGCCGCAGACGACCAGGAACAGAATAGAGACAGTTCTTACGACTGAGGAAGGCCAGATCATCTTTCTCGATACGCCCGGCATGATCCGAAAGGCGGACAATAAGCTCGGTGAGTATCTCATCGATGTGTCCGACAAGACGATCGGCGATGCGGACGTCATTCTCTGGCTGGTCGAGCCTTCTTCCTATATCGGACACGGAGACCGGGATATTGCGGAGAAGCTTAAAAAGCAGAAGAAGCCGGTGATCCTCATCATCAACAAGATCGATACGATCGACAAAAAGAAAGCTCCGGAGATCTTGGAAGCGTGGGAGAAGGTGCTCGCATTTGACGACATCATCGTTGTATCCGCGCTGCGGGGACTCAATGTCGAGGAAGTCATCAGGGCAATCCTGAAGAGACTTCCCGAGGGGCCGCAGTATTATGATGAGGAGGTCGTCACCGATCAGAATATGCGGCAGCTGGCCGCTGAGATCATCCGCGAGAAAGCGCTTCGGGCGCTGAACGAGGAGGTGCCGCACGGAATCGCGGTACAGATCGATTCCTATAAAGAGCGGTCGGAGGACCTCACGGCGATCGAAGCAAGCATCATCTGCGAGCGGGACAGCCACAAGGGAATCATTATCGGAAAAGGCGGCAGTATGCTGAAGAAAATCGGCACGGCCGCCAGACGGGATATTGAGGAGATGACCGGAACGAAGGTTTTTCTGAAACTGTTCGTAAAAGTGAGGAAGAACTGGAGAGATAACGAGAAGGATGTGAGATCCTTCGGATATGACCGGAAATCTCTGTAGGAAAGCGCAACCTGAGAAAGCGCAATTCAGGAAAATTTAAAGAAAACGCAATCTGAGAAATCGCATTTAGGAAAAACGTAAAGGATAGACGCAATCGGAACTGTGAGAGTGAGTATGTTATGGAGTCTGTAGAACTTACCGGGGTCGTGCTTCTTGCACAGCCCATTGGAGAATATGATAAAAGACTGGTCATTCTCACAAGGGAGAGGGGAAAGATCACGGCGTTTGCCCATGGAGCCAGAAGACCGGGAAGCGCAGTCATGGCAGCAAGTAATCCGTTCGTCTTCGGGACATTTTCTCTGATACCGGGAAGGAACGCCTACACGCTGCGGAGCGCGAAGGTCGCGAACTATTTTACAGAGCTCGCAGCCTCGCAGCCCGGAGTGTATTACGGATTCTATTTTCTGGAACTTGCCTCCTTTTTTTCGGCGGAGGAGATGGATGCCCATGAAATGGTGAACCTGATATACGTTTCACTGAAAGCCATCCTGAAAGGGAACCTTCCCCTCGAGTTCCTGCGGAAGGTCTATGAGTGCAGGATCATGGCGGAAAACGGAGTGTTCGCCCCGCCCGATCAACCGGGAAGTATGGAGCAGAGTGCATGGTACGCACTGCAGTACACAGCGGCCTGCAAGGTCACGGAATTGTATTCGTTCAGGCTATCCGAGAGGGCGGAAACTGATTATTCTGCCTACATAAAGAAGATGCTGAAGAGGACGGTAGACCGTCCGATGAAATCGCTGGCTCTGCTGGAGGTCATGACGGAGTGAGACGGCTGCCTGGCGAAATCCCGTTTATTACATTTCCGAGGCGTTCTTGAATTCATATCCGAGGTGTTCTTGTTTTCGAAGTTTGAATAAGTTACAGTTTACAGAACAGACAGAAGTTTAGTATAATGCAATGTGATGCCTAAAAATGATACACAGAGGTCAGTTGTCATGCGTAAAATGATACTGTTCATGCTATGGGTCCTCTGCATTTCCATGTTCATCGGATGCGGTTCCGTCACGACAAAAAAACAGAACGCGATGGTGATCTCCGATAAGGGAAATGTTGAAGCCTCGTCGTACGGTTCCTTCGATAAGGAATACTATGACGCAGCTGAACTAAAGCAGCAGATACAGGATGCGATCGATGAGTACAATGATACAAACGGTGCCGATCGCATAAAACTAAAAAAGTGCAGTAAGGATAAAGACGGTGTCCATCTCATTATCACCTATGAATCGGGTGACGATTACACCGCATTCAACGGAGTGCAGTGTTATGTCGGAAAACTGGGAACTGCCGTCAGTGAAGGCGCAGCAGATTCGTCCGTGCGCATTACCAGCAGCGATGGGAGTCTCAAGACAACGATCGGTGAGCTGAATAATAAGAGCGGAACGGAGCTCAGTATACTGATCATTGAAGAGCCACTGGTCGTATCCGTACCTCAGGCAATCCAGTATATCAGCGGCAATGTTCAGATCGATAAGGACGGAAACTGCATCGTCGGCGAGGATAGCAAGGGTGAGACGGTACTTGACTCTCCCTGCTACATAGTATTCGGAAAGCAGTAACAAGGCTACGGCGTTCTTGCCGCGACATGCGCGGCGCGTTGGCGATTTAAAAGAGCATGTCCGGGATCTGCCGTGCCTAAGCATGCGTAACAATGCTCCGATGGAGCGTTGTACAGCGGAGGATTTCATTCTTCATCGCGAGATTGTACTCACGATGAAGACGAGTATCACATAGCGCGCGTATCTTATACTCACGTCACGAGTATTGCGCGATGAAGAATATAATAACCAAGATAGGAAGGAAACGTACAACATGGAAAAGACAATGGATAAAATTGTAGCACTGGCAAAATCCAGAGGATTTATCTTCCCGGGCTCCGAAATTTACGGCGGTCTGGCGAATACCTGGGACTACGGCAATCTGGGCGTTGAGCTTAAGAACAATGTCAAGAAAGCCTGGTGGCAGAAATTTATCCAGGAGAATCCGTATAATGTAGGTCTTGACAGCGCGATTCTTATGAACCCGCAGACATGGATCGCTTCCGGACATCTCGGTTCCTTCTCCGATCCGCTCATGGACTGCAAAGAGTGCCATGAGAGATTCCGTGCAGACAAGCTGATCGAGGATTACTGCCACGAGAACAAGATCGCCATCACCGAGGCTGACAAAGCGGCCTACGGCACAGATGACGAGCCGCTCGGCTCTGTTGACGGCTGGTCCAACGAGCAGATGGAGAACTTCATCTTTGAGAGAAAGATCCCGTGCCCGACATGCGGAAAGCACAACTTCACAAATATCCGTCAGTTCAACCTCATGTTCAAGACTTTCCAGGGCGTTACGGAAGATGCCAAGAACACAGTGTATCTTCGTCCCGAGACAGCTCAGGGTATCTTTGTAAACTTTAAGAATGTACAGCGTACATCCAGAAAGAAGCTGCCGTTCGGTATCGGTCAGATCGGAAAGTCTTTCCGTAACGAGATTACGCCGGGCAACTTCACATTCCGCACAAGAGAGTTCGAACAGATGGAGCTCGAGTTCTTCTGCAAGCCGAACACGGATCTTGAGTGGTTCGAGTACTGGAAGGCATTTGCGAAGAAATGGCTGTTCTCCCTCGGACTCAAGGAAGATGAGCTTCGCTTCCGCGATCATGACCAGGCTGAGCTTTCCTTCTACAGCAAGGGCACGACCGACGTCGAGTTCCTGTTCCCGTTCGGATGGGGCGAGCTCTGGGGCATCGCTGACCGTACAGACTATGACCTCGGACGGCATCAGGAAGTTTCCGGCGAAGACATGTCTTACTTTGATGATGAGACAAAAGAGCGCTACATTCCGTATGTTATCGAGCCGTCGCTCGGCGTTGACCGTATGACGCTCGCATTCCTGTGCGCCGCTTATGATGAGGAAGTTCTCGACGCAGCAAAGAACGACGTGCGTACGGTTCTTCACTTCCATCCGGCTCTCGCACCGGTCAAAGTCGCAGTTCTTCCGCTCTCCAAGAAGCTTGCGGAGCCTGCTACCGAGATCTATACAGAACTTTGCAAGAAATACAATTGTGAGTACGATGACCGTGGAAACATCGGAAAGCGCTACAGAAGACAGGATGAGATCGGAACTCCGTTCTGCGTAACATATGACTTCGAATCCGCTGAGGATCAGTCCGTAACAGTCCGTGACCGTGACAGCATGGAGCAGGTACGCGTGAAGATCGCTGACCTTGACGCATACTTCGCAGACAAGTTCACATTCTGATAAAAATGCATGAAAAGCCGCAATTTTTACAAACATTGTAAGGATTGCGGCTTTTTTATGGTATAATACTCATAATCTGGGAGCTCGGATCTGAACTTCAAATCTCGCTCACGAGATCTGATGCGGGATTTAGGGTCTGAAATTCAAATCTCGACCGCGAGACCTGGCGCTGAATTGAGGTCAGTGTCAGCTGACATTCTCGGAATTGCTCCCGGAAGGATGGCCATCTTTTGAGAGGCTTTGTGCATTTTCAAATGTGCGTGTATTGAAACAAGGAGGAACTGCCTATGGCCAAATATAACTGCAAGACCTGTGGAGCCGAGCTCTACTTTGATCCTGTCAGCGGCAAGCTTTTGTGCGAATATTGCGGATCGGCGTTCGAACCGTCCGAGTATGCATATGAGCCGGAAGCGGAAGCGCATGACGAGACGATTCCGCAGCCGGAAACGGATGAGGGCACTGCTGCAGTTGACGAGCAGTCAACGGACGATTCCACCGGCGAGCTGGTCATTTACAAATGCCCGCACTGCGGTGCGGAAGTCATCACCTCGAAGGAAACCGCTGCGACCACGTGTGTATACTGCAACCGCGCGATCACACTGGAAGGCAATCTTGCCGGCGATTTCAGGCCCGATTATGTGCTGCCGTTCACAAAGACTCTGGATGATGTCAAGAAAGAGTATCTCAAACTTGCGAAAAAATCCGTCCTGACGCCGAGACTATTCACAAAGAAGTCAACGGTCGAGAAAATAAAGGGCATGTACGTTCCGTTCTGGCTCTATACATTTGAAGGGGACGCCTCGATCCGTGTAATCGGAACCAACACAAGAGTGTGGATGACGAAAGATATGGAATACACGGAAATATCCAAGTATGAGATCGATGAATCTGGACACGGGGCTTTCCGGAACATTCCCGCGGATGCCCTCAAGGAACTGGACAATAATATGATGGATTCCATCGAGCCGTTCGATTTTTCCAAGATGAAGCGTTTTAACCCGGCCTTCCTGGCGGGATTCTACACACAGAGATGGAACGAAGACGCCGCCATGAACGAGAAGCGCGCCAAGCTGCGTGCAAAGGAATCCATGACAAGGGAAGTCATGAAACATGTGGGAACCTTTAACGCCGGAACGGTCATCAAAAATGAGAATTACACGTGGTCGAAGGACCAGGTCCATTATGCGATGCTCCCGGTCTGGATGATGTACACGGAGTACAAGGGCAAGAAATATATATTCGGAATGAACGGACAGACCGGAAAAATGATGGGAGAGATTCCGTCCGATCCGATGCGGATCGTCGAAATAGGCGGAGGAGTATTTATCGTCTCACAGATAATTATGCTGATTTTCCGTTTACTGGGGGTGTTATGATATGAGAAAATGCTTGATCAGAATACCTCTCATCCTGACAGTCATCATTATGACGCTTCTTGGCGGATGCCTTCCGTTATATGCAAGCCAGGGTTCAGGTCCGTATACTTCCAATGACGGGACCGTCTTCTACATGCCGGTCGCAGACAAGACAAGAATTCTGTACGACTACGCCGACCTCTTCACGGATGCGCAGGAGAAGGAGCTCACCCAGAAGCTTTCTCTGGAATCCGATGAGAAAAACTGCGAGATCATGGTCCTGACTTCCTATGATATTCCGAGGGATATCAACTACGGGACTGAGACGACGCAGAAGTATGCCGAGGAGTTCATGCATGAAAATGCCATCTCCGATGACCGCACGATTCTCATCATGGACATGAACAACCGTCTGGTCGTGGTATACGGACAGGGCAGATTTTACGGCGATGACAAATTCGTCAAAATGGCGGAAGATTTCTATAACGAAATTTACGATGACATGGCAAATGCCAACTATGTTTACGTCGTTGAGCGGTACATTTCCTATATGCATCGTTTCAGGAATATTATGTTCGCTCTGATCCCGACGCCGGGCTCTCTCGCAATAAGCGCCGTTCTCAGCGCAATAGTTCTCATTAGCCTGATAGCGCGTCATAAATCCACACAGCCCTCCAAGGCTACCCAGATACCGATCAAGACACTCAATTATGCGCGTACACATCATAATTCGAGATTCCTCGGCAAGACTGTCACGCACAGGGTGATACCGAAATCGGAGCCGGGCAGAGGTGGCGGAGGCGGAGGCTTCTCGGGAGGTCATTCGTCCGGAGGCGGAGGCTTCTCCGGCCATGCGGGAGGATCGTCCGGCGGTGGCGGTCACTTCTAAGACACAATTAGCGGGTATACTACCCATGAAGATGCGCAGGGATAATGAGTATTAACCGTAAATCACCATCTTAGGAGCATTACCTGTGAGGATGTGCAGGGATAGTGAGTACAGAACAATAAACCGCCATCTTCGGAATACTGACTACGAGGATGAGCAGAGAGTGCAGATACTAAATACAGATTACATTCTTCGGAATACGAACCGCGAGGATACGCAGGGATTGTAGATACTAATACCATAAACCGTCAACTTCGTAATACAGTCGACGAGGATGGACATGGATTGAAGTAACATAAACAGAACAAAGGCGTCACGGCGCATATGAAAGGAGATATTATGGGACTTATCAGATTAGCAGCAGGTGCTATCGGAGCAGCAAGCGGAGCATTCAACACCACAGCAGGTGCAGCCTGGACCGATTATTTTGAAAGCGGCGACATGTCAGGCGGCATCATCATGAAGAGAGGCGTTAAGATCACAGGTCCGAATTCCCGCAACAAAGGGGATCAGAACATCATCTCATCCGGATCCGGTATCGACGTACAGGCTAACCAGTGCATGATCCTTGTCGAAAACGGCGCGATCGTTGACTTCTGCGCAGAGCCCGGAAGATATAAATACGATGCATCCACAGCACCGTCCATGTTCTCCGGCGATAACAAGGGCCTTGCGGCGCTGGCATCCGCATTTGCAAGTTCATTTGCAGCAGGTGGCGGACGTACGAACACACAGCGCGTATTTTACATCAATATGGGCGAGATCCAGGGATTTAAATGGGGATCCGGCAATATTACATTTGACCACTGGGAGACAGACTGGAACACAGGAAAGCCCTGCTGGCACATTGCAACGACCCTGATGGGCAACGGAACATATTCCATTCAGGTAACAGATCCGGCCAAGTTCTTCGAAGTACTCGGTGCCGCAAAAGCCGGCGGTGACGGAAACGGACTTATTACACGTCAGGACATCGAGCCGCAGATCAAGACAGAGGCGATCGCTGCGATCCGTCAGGGAGTAGCAGGTCTCGGCCAGCTTCGCATCGGCTACACAGACATTGCAGCTCATGAATTCGATCTCACACAGAATGTTGACAAGGTCCTTGACGAGGCATGGGCATCCCGCGGAATCAGCGTCTTCAAGATCGCCATCGCTATGATCGATGCTGACGAGAAGAGCAAGAAGCAGATCACAAATTATCAGGAGACCAAAGGCTATACAGACCCGTCCATGCTCGGCGCATACATGGGAATGGGCAATACACAGGCTATGCAGGCGGCAGCAGCCAACAGCGCAGGAGCTGTTACAGGATTTGCAGCTATGGGTATGATGGGCGGCAATAATATGGGCAGCAACATCGCGCAGCTCATGCAGCAGGGACAGCAGGCACAGCCGGTTAACACATATGCACAGCAGGCACAGGCTCAGGGAAGCTGGACATGCTCCTGCGGAAGCGTAAATTCCGGAAAGTTCTGCCCGAACTGCGGAAGCCCGAAGCCGGAACAGCCGCAGGGTGCGTTCTGCCCGAACTGCGGACAGAAGTTTGAGCCGGGTGCAGCTCCGAGATTCTGCCCGAACTGCGGAACGAAGCTTGGATAATCAGATATGAGATAATACGACTATTTTCAAAAAAGGTGGTTACTCAGTGCACTGAATACGTGGCTGAGTAATCACCTTTTTTCGATTACAGAGTATTAATGAACACTACCCGGCATTACAGAGTAATTGCCTTTTTTTTCGATTACACTTGATTATTCCCATTGAATAGACTAAAATCAAAACGTCTGTGCAGGTTCATCGATTTTATTTACCTGCAGAAATACTTGTAAATGGCGCGTTAGCGTTATCATTTTGAGGAGGATTTATGAAGACTGAGAAGAGAAACATCATTGTTGGCCAGTCCGGCGGCCCGACAGCTGCAATCAATTCTTCGCTGGCAGGCGTTTATCGTTCAGCTAAGGAGCGCGGCTATAAGAAAGTTTACGGCATGATCCACGGCGTACAGGGTCTCATGAAGGGCCATTACATTGATCTTTCCGAGCATATCCAGAGCGGACTCGATGAGGAGCTTCTGAAGAGAACACCGGCAGCTTACCTCGGTTCCTGCCGTTTCCAGCTTCCGGAAATTCACGAAGACAAAGAAGTATTCGACAAGATCTTCGGCATCCTTGATGATCTTGAAATCGACTGCTTCATCTACATCGGCGGAAATGACTCCATGGATACAATCAAGAAGCTGTCCGACTACGGCATGCTCACAGGATCCAAGGTTCGTTTCGTAGGCTGCCCGAAGACAATCGACAATGATCTTGCTCTTACAGATCATACACCGGGATACGGCTCAGCCGCTAAGTACATCGGCACATCCGTTAAGGAAATCATCCGCGACGGTATGTCCATCCTTACAGCACACGGCACAGTAACAATCGTTGAGATCATGGGACGTAACGCCGGCTGGCTGACAGGCGCTGCCTGCCTCGCTGAAGGCGAAGATTGCCAGGGACCGGATGCTATTTACCTTCCGGAGATCGCATTTGACGTTGACAAGTTCGTGGCAAAATGCCAGGAGCTCCTCTCCAAGAAGAACTCTGTTGTTGTCTGCGTATCTGAAGGTATCAAGACAGCAGACGGCAAGTTCGTCATGGAGCTTGGCGACGGCGTAGATTACGTTGACGCATTCGGCCACAAGCAGCTCTCCGGTACTGCACGTGTTCTGGCAAATATCCTTTCCGCTCGTCTTGGCTGCAAGACCCGCGCAATCGAGCTTTCCACACTGCAGAGAGCAGCTTCCCACAGTGCTTCCCGTATCGATATCCTTGAGGCTTCCGAAGTCGGCGGTGCAGCTCTTGCAGCAGCTGATGAAGGCGACACAGGCAAGATGGTCGTATTCGTACGTACATCCGATGATCCGTATCAGGCTAACACAGAGGTCAAGGACGTTCATAAGATCGCTAACGAAGAGCGTCTTGTTCCGAGAGAATGGGTCAATGAGGAAGGCACATATGTGACTGACGAGTTCATCCGTTACGTCCGCCCGCTTATCCGCGGCGATGTTCCGCCTATCATGGTCGATGGTATTCCGCGTCACCTTTACAGAGAGGGTTACGAAGACATTATCTCCGGAAGATATTTCGAGGATAAGGAATAATAAAAAATACTAACTAAAACTTCCCACATGCCGTTCCTTATCAGTCTCATCATAAAAAAATGCATCGTCGGGACGCTTTCGCTCGGTCTCGCTGGCAGCGGTACTAATAAGTTTTCAGCGCTTACGCTTGAAAATTTAAAGTACCGGCCGCTCGACGACGCCGCTCCGATTGCATTTTTAATGATATCGACTGTGTTGTAGATAGGAAGTGGGAAGTTTGAGATACTAAGTATTATAACGGGAATAACAGCAAAGCCGTGCATGAGAGTGCGCGGCTTTTTCTTTCGCAAGTATGCATTTCACACCTTGAAAGAAACGTGTTAAAACATTATGAAAAGTGAGAGATTTTCTTTAAAAGGTTTTGGTAATATGTTACAATACCTCTAATTAGGTAAATACTAATTCTACATCATTCAGGAGGAAATGCTTTATGGCAAAGAAGTACGTTTATTTGTTCAGCGAAGGCGACGCTACTATGCGTAATCTCCTTGGCGGCAAAGGCGCAAACCTTGCAGAGATGACCAAACTTGGTCTTCCGGTACCGCAGGGATTCACAATTTCAACAGAAGCTTGTACGGCTTATTATGATGACGGAAAGCGCATCAATTCCGAGATCACACAGCAGATCCAGGAAGCTATCGTAAAGCTTGAAGAGATTACAGGCAAGAAGTTCGGCGACAAGGAGAATCCGCTTCTCGTTTCCGTACGTTCCGGTGCAAGAGCTTCCATGCCGGGTATGATGGACACGATCCTCAACCTTGGTCTGAACGAGGAAGTTGTTGAGACGATGGCTGCACAGTCCGGCAATCCGCGCTGGGCATGGGACTGCTATAGAAGATTCATCCAGATGTTCTCAGACGTCGTTATGGAAGTCGGAAAGAAGTATTTCGAAGTCCTGATCGACAGAATGAAAGAAGAGAAGGGTGTTAAGATGGACGTCGAGCTGACTGCAGAAGACCTTAAGGATCTTGCAGGCCAGTTCAAGGCTGAGTACAAGGCTAAGATCGGCGAAGACTTCCCGACAGACCCGAAGGTACAGCTCATTGAGGCAGTTAAGGCTGTATTCCGTTCATGGGACAACCCGCGTGCCAACGTTTATCGCCGTGACAACGATATCCCGTACAGCTGGGGTACTGCAGTTAACGTACAGATGATGGCATTCGGTAACATGGGCGATGACTCCGGTTCAGGTGTTGCCTTCACACGTAACCCGGCTACCGGCGAGAACAAGTTCTTCGCAGAAGTTCTTATGAACGCACAGGGCGAAGACGTCGTAGCAGGTGTCCGCACACCTATGGAAATCGATGAGATCAAGAAGACTCTTCCGGAGATCTATGATCAGCTCATCGGCATTGCTAACAAGCTTGAAGATCACTATCGCGACATGCAGGATATGGAGTTCACCATCGAGCATGGCAAGCTTTATATGCTTCAGACACGTAACGGCAAGAGAACAGCACGCGCTGCTCTTAAGATCGCAAATGACCTTGTTAAGGAAGGCAAGATCGACAAGAAGGCTGCTATCCTCGCTATCGATCCGCGTAACCTTGACACACTGCTTCATGGCTCATTCGACAAGAATGCTGTTAAGAACGCAGAATTGATCGGCAAGGGTCTCCCGGCTGCTCCGGGCGCTGCTTCCGGCAAGATCGTTTTCACAGCTGACGAAGCTAAGGAATGGGCAGAGAGAGGCGAGAAGGTCGTTCTCGTACGTCTTGAGACCTCTCCGGAAGACATTGAAGGTATGAAGGCTGCTCAGGGTATCCTTACAGCCCGCGGCGGTATGACATCTCATGCAGCTGTTGTTGCCCGTGGTATGGGAAGCTGCTGCGTATCCGGATGCCAGGAACTCATCGTTGATGAGGAAAACAAGACAATCAAGCTCGGCGGACATGAGTACAAAGAAGGCGACATCATTTCCTTCGACGGTTCCACAGGTAACATCTATGATGGCGAGCTTCCGGTAATCGCAGGCTCCATCGATGACGACGATTTCAAGAACATTATGGATTGGGCAGATGAGATCCGTACACTCCAGGTACGCACCAACGCTGATACTCCGGCTGACGCTAAGAAGGCTGTTGAGCTCGGCGCTGAGGGCATCGGTCTCTGCCGTACAGAGCATATGTTCTTCGAAGGCGACAGAATTGACGCTTTCCGTGATATGATTTGCTCCGATACAGTAGAAGAGAGAGAAGAAGCTCTTTCCAAGATCCTCCCGCTTCAGCAGGGCGATTTCGAGCAGCTCTATGAGGCTCTTGAAGGCAAGCCGGTTACCATCCGTTTCCTGGATCCGCCTCTCCATGAGTTCGTTCCGACAACAGAGGAAGACATCGCAGCACTTGCGGCACGCAAGGGCAAGAGCGTACAGGATATCAAGGATATCATCGCTGGTCTTCATGAGTTCAACCCGATGATGGGTCTCCGCGGATGCCGTCTGGCAGTCCTTTATCCGGAAATCGCTGTTATGCAGACCAAGGCTGTCATCCGTGCAGCTATCAAGGTTCGCTCCGAGCATCCGGATTGGAAGCTCATTCCGGAAATCATGATCCCGCTCATCGGTGCTAAGCGCGAGCTTCGCTATGTCCGCAAGATCGTCAAGGAGACAGCTGACGAAGAAATCAGACGTGCAAATATCAAGCTTCAGTACACAATCGGTACAATGATCGAGATCCCGAGAGCAGCTCTCATGGCTGACAACATCGCTAAGGAAGCTGACTTCTTCTGCTTCGGTACAAACGACCTGACACAGATGATGTTCGGTTATTCACGTGATGACTCCGGCAAGTTCCTGAGCGCTTACATGGATGCCAAGATCCTCGACAACGATCCGTTTGCTAAGCTGGATCAGGCAGGCGTCGGCAAGATCATGAAGATCGCCGTTGAAGGCGGACGCAAGACCAACCCGTATCTCCACTGCGGTATCTGCGGTGAGCACGGCGGCGACCCGGCTTCCATCGAGTTCTGCAACAGCATCGGCCTCGACTATGTATCCTGCTCACCGTTCCGTGTACCGATCGCGAGATTGGCGGCGGCGCAAGCAGCGATCAAACAAAGCAAGTAATGGGATTTTAGAAGATTTCAGAGAGGATTTCATCTGAGAGGTCACTTAAAGATTACCTATATAATAAGGAAATAACAGGGTTGACACAAGGATGAGAGAGCTTTGACAATTCTCAAAATGTTCATAACAGAAAGGCTATCACACAGAAAGGCTATCACTTACGGGTGATAGCCTTTCTTGCGTCATGGGGAACCTTGTTTCCTATGAGTCTTTACATAGCCCTCAGAATACTATTTTCTGAGGGCTAAATTTTTGTCTTTCTATAAGGAGGTATTCTATGAACTATGAGAACTTTGCCCATGACATGATGGGCGACATCACCGAAAAGCTCTCTCAGCTCTACGGACCGGTCGAAAGCACGATGACCAGCATCAGCAAGCTCCAGGGTGCATCTTATGATGGCGCTTCTTTCAAGCCGGAAGGAAAGGCGATCGGTGCAACGGTCAACCTGAGGGAGGCATTTCGCGAGGTAGAGGCAGGCGTGCAGTATTCCGTTGTCTGTGACAGGATTTGTGAAAGTCTTGTGGAGGCACTGAACAATACTCCGCAGATCGATGTCGACGAACTGCTGAATTATGATTCTGTGAAATCCCACCTGACCATGCAGATCGTTTCTACAGAGTACAATGCCGATAAGCTCGCAGACGTGCCGCATAAGGAGATTCAGGACATGTCCATCGTGTACCGTATCGACCTCGGTGAAACGACAAGAGGCGGTGAGATCAGCACGCTCGTGACAAATTCCCTGATGAAGGCATTCAACGTTACGACAGACCAGTTGCATCAGGATGCTCTCGAAAATGCACCGAAACTTCATCCCATGGAGATCACGCCCCTGCGTTCCTATCTGTCCCAGAACTATGGGTTTGACGATATGATGCCGGTGCCCCCCGATGTCCCGGAACTGCTGATTGCATCGAACGAGGAGAAAGTCAACGGCGCAAGCGTCATTGCCTATCCTAACTTCTTCGAGGAAGCGGCAAAAGTGGCAGGAGGGGATTTTTTTATCCTCCCGTCATCAATCCATGAGCTGCTGCTCATCCGCGATGCCGGACAGTTCACGCCGCAGGAACTGGAGGCAATGGTGACGGAGATCAATGCGGATGTGGTCGACCCTACCGAACAGCTGACAAATAACGTTTACCGCTATGATACGAATCTTCATGTGCTTGAGACCGGCAGGCAGTTCCTTCACAGGATGGCTGAACAGGAAAGACCATCCATTCTTGCCGAGCTGCAGGCTAAAGCACAGGAAGTTAAGCCGCCCGTACCCGGACGGAATGCACCGGAAAAGACAGATGTGACGTTATGATAAAAGCAATGGTGGTGATGAGATGGGTTTTGAGTATATTTCCACCGGTGAACTTGATTCCCAGCTCTTTTTCACAATGCCTAAGGAGCTCCTCAGAGGGGAACAGTACCGGGACATTTCAGCGGAGGCAAAGCTGCTGTATGTCGTGATGAGCGACAGGCAGAAGCTCTCCGCAAAGAACGGGTGGGCGGATGAGGAGAATCATGTGTTCATCTACTACACGCTCGATGAGATCTGCCGTGACATGAATGTCAGCCGGAAGACTGCGGCAAAACTGCTGAACGAGCTTGAGAACAAGGCATTTCTTATCCTGCGCCACCGTCAGGGATTCGGTAAGCCGAACCGAATCTATGTGGGATCCGTACGCAGCCCTGAGAGGTTACCTGATGGAAACTTCATGAAGTGTAAAAAGGAAACTACTGAAAGTGTAGAGAGTACACTTCAAGAAGTGCATAACGGAAACCCTAATAATAATGATAAGAATAAGAATGACATGAATAAGAATGAGTCTATCAAATCCATCTGCATGGATGACGCCGATCCGATGGATGTGATAGAGCCGGTCCCTTGTCAGATAGAAGAGCGGGAAGCCCTGCGCGGGTATTTCGAGGAACAGTGCGGATTCAGCATCCTCCGAGAAGAAGAGCCTGCAAATGCAGGGCAGATTACTGAAATCGAGGAGCTCCTCATCGAGACATGCAGCTCGAAGTCAAAAATGATCCGGATCGGCGGTGAGGAAAAGAACAGGGATATCGTAAAGGGCCAGCTCATGAAGCTGGACTCAGAGCATATCCGGTATGTGCTCGCATGCCTTGCAGAGAATACGACAGAGGTACGGAATATCCGGCAGTATCTCCTGACATCCCTCTACAACGCGCCGCATACCATATCGAATTATTACAGGGCAAAGGTCAATCATGACTTATATGGCTCCGGAAGGGGGTGGTCTCCATGAGCCATAAAGCGGCTGTCATAGCCGTATGTAACCAGAAAGGCGGGGTCGGAAAGAGTATCACGGTGGAGAACCTCGGTATCGGAATCGCAAGAGAGGGACGAAAAGTACTCCTCATTGACGCAGATCCGCAGGGATCCCTCAGTATTTCACTCGGATACAGGAATCCGGACGCCCTGTACCCGACTCTGGCCGACAATATGAGCAGGGTGGCGCAGGACATTCCTTTTGACTGTCATGAGGGGATCCTGCATCATGCCGAAGGCGTCGACCTCATGCCTGCAAATATCTCCCTTGCGGGCATGGAAGTCTCCCTGGTCAATACGATGAGCAGGGAAACGGTACTCCGTCAGTATCTTGCCCCGCTCACGAAAGAGTACGATTTCATACTGATCGACGGCCTTCCCTCGCTCGGACTGCTTACGATCAACACACTGGCCGCCGCCGATTCGGTCCTCGTGCCGGTCCAGTCCCAGTACCTTTCGGCAAGAGGCATGGAGCAGCTATTCCAGACGATCAGCCGTGTGAAGAGACAGATCAACCCGAAGCTCAGGATAGAAGGCGTCCTCCTGACCATGGTCGATACCCGTACGAATTTTGCAAAAGAGATCGAGGGATTAATACGGGAGACCTACGGGAAAAAGATACGGATCTATGATACTGTCATCCCGAGATCTGTCCGCGCTGCGGAGATCAGTGCGGAAGGGAAGAGCATTTATCTGCATGACCCCGGCGGCAAAGTAGCAGCCGCATACGGAGAACTTACAAAAAATGTCCTTACGGACGACACAAAGCGAAGAAGGAAAGCCCTGGAGAACACACTTTGAACCTCCGGGGCTTTTCGTATGTAAGGAGAAGCACAAATGAAAAAGAAAAATACTGCCATGTATGAACTTCTGGAGAACACCGGAAAGGAAATCGCCGGTATCAGAAGATCCATTGAAAACCTTGAACAGATGCTCATTGCGATCGGTATGGGAACCTGCTCCGAACAGGAGGAAGACAGTCCGGAAATTCCGGATTCATTCTGCGGTGAAGACGAGATGGATTTCGTTAACGCAGAAGATCAGGAGGACGGGATCCTCCTCGTGAATCCGGGAATGCCTTATGTACTGATCAGCTGTGACAAGGCGATGCAGTTCATGGACAACCTCAGGGAGCCCTGTCAGATTATCCTCGAAAAAGGAGGGTATATCATAGTCTCGGACAAAAAGAATATCTATCAGACTGACGGCATGCTCTATATCCGCGGGAAATTTCTGGTCATGGCCCGGGAGGAAGATGACATCGTTGCGATCGACACCGGTATGTTCTGTGACCTGGTCAACTATTTCAGCCGTAACCTTGAAGCAGGATTCATGAATGGGCATCTGGCGTTCAGGATCCGCTTCGAAGATAACGATGCCGGAAATAAATGACCGGCAGGAAAGGAGGCAATCGTTTGAAGAAGAAGAGAACAGCAATACTTTCGGGACTGCTTGCGGCAGTCTGTGTCATTTCATCTGTCTTACAGCCGGCTTCTGCATCGGCTTCGTCAGCCGTTTCGCCTGTGTATCCCGGACTCTCAGAGGTCCGGGCGCAGCTCGATGATGATGAAATCATAACCGCTGAAGACATTACTGTTGTAATCGGAAGCGATTTTGATATTGTAAATGACCGCACCGGGTTCGTCATTCCGGATGATACGAAGGTGTCCATCCTTTTTGACGGGGCAGTGGATGAGAAGGGAACAGCCTTCTCGATTGAAAAGGCATCTGATTATTCCGCAAGATACCATGTGGATATGAAGTCAGGGCACCCTTCCTATCAGATCATCCGGACAATTACAGTGACGGAAAAGGCTGATGTTTCTGAATCCCTGACAGGATCGGGAGAGCGTACTGACGCTCCGGCAGGTACGGAAAATGCACCGGATACTGCTCCGAATGAGTCATCCGCCGGCACCGCGGAAAACAATAAAACCTCTGTTGAAGACTCCGATACAGAGAACTTTGAACCATCAGCGGATGATTCTAAGTCCGATGTGGGGAGCAGCATGGATGATGCAGATGATTCCGTGAAAAACGGGGAAAGTCAGATTCCTGTAAACGAGAAGGATAAGGAGAATACGAAAGATGCATCCGGCACATCCCATGATAGTTCGATTTCCACCGGAACAGAAGACAGCAGTGCTTCTGTAGGAAACAGCAGTGCTTCTGCAGGAAACGGCAGTGCTCTTGCAGGAGATAGCAGTGCTTCTGCAGGAAACAGCAGTACACAAGCAGGAGATGCAGCTGATCCGGAAATAGATAAAGCATGGGCCGGAGCTGAGGAAGCACTGGCAGCCCTTACTGCATCCGCAACTGCAAATATGCGCTTCCGCCTGTTTGCAGCTGCACCGAAAGCAGCTGCGGATACAGAACAGGTCGTGATCAACTGCACTCCCGGCCGTGTCACCTACAGTACGCAGGGCTACCCCGAGACGCCGAAGGATCTTTTCGGGACGTCCTTTTATAACGCGAACGGTGTCGAGTACAGCATGTACTGCATAACGCCGGACAGGCCGAGTACGCCGGGAATGGGTACCACAGTCACGGCAGCCAGGATGAATGATCCGACTATGAGAAAGCTTCTCTACTACGGATATCTTGCACCCGGTTATAATGCGAGCCAGAAAGTGCGCGACCTGTATGAGTCGCTCGACTATACGGATTTCAGCGAGAGATCTCATTATGCTTATGCACATCTTGCCATGGGTCTTGCCTATCACGGCATAGCCGGAAGAGGAAACTGGGCTGCCGGTCTTACCGCAAGGACCATTGAGAATGTGCAGAGGCTTTATAACGGGCTGGCAGCTATGCCCAATCCGCCGGATGCATTTGAGACATGGATGATTCCCCACATGCATGATCTTATTCAGGATATGGCATACTGGAAGCCGCTCAGTGCCGGGGAAGGCCGTCTCCTGAAGAAATCTTCAAGCAGCGGCACATCCGGGAACAGCAGTTATTCACTGGAAGGTGCCGTGTACGGCGTCTACAGCGATGAGGCATGCACTTCAAAGGTCGAAACGCTGACCACAGGATCGGACGGTAGATCTAATACGGTCACATTAAATGACGGGACCTATTATGTAAAGGAGACTACTGCTCCGAAAGGCTTCAGAAAAGATGCTACGGTATACAGCATGGTGATCCGAGCAGGTGAAACAACAGAGCTTTCCGTAAAAGATGAACCTGAAAAAGGGCAGGTAGCCCTGCTGAAAACATCCTCGGACGGCGGCACGATGCCTGTCACCGGTACGATATACACTGTTTACAGCGATCCTGACTGTAAGGATTCCGTCGGGACTCTCAAGGTAAAGGAGGATGGTACGACGAGTACGCTCAGCCTTCTCTTCGGCACCTATTATGTGAAGGAGACAAAAGCGGCAGACGGCTATCAGCTCGATACCGCCGTGCATAAAGTGACGCTCAAGAGCACGGACACCTATACCCTGAAGCTCAGCGATAAAGTGATCCGTGCAGGCGTGCATCTTGAAAAAAGGGATGAAGATGCAAATGCCGCCCGTGCACAAGGCGACGCTTCCCTGAAAGGCACGACCCTCACAATCACCAATGAAAATGATTACGGTGTCTATGTCGGAGAAAAGACCTACGAAAAAGGAGAAGTCGTACTGACGCTGACATCAGATGAGAACGGCGTGATGACGTCTTCAAAAGATGCTCTTCCCTGCGGCAGTTACTCCTTTAAAGAGACGGCAGCTCCGGAAGGTTACCGTATCGGCAAATCAGCTTCGGGGACCTTCAAGATCGAGGCGGCAGATGCCGGTACACTTAAGGACCTTACAGGCAAGGGACCGAAAGACCCTGTCATCCGCGGAGGCGTGAAGATCTGCAAGCAGGATGATCATTATCATGATGACAGACCGCAGGGCGATGCTTCCCTTGCAGGAGCGGAATATGCCGTCGTCAATATGAGCAAGGGTTCCGTATTTGTCGACGGAAAAGAATACGGCAACGGGGACGTTGTCATGGTCCTTACGACTGACAAAAAGGGATTTGCACAGGCTGATGGCGATACCCTTCCCTACGGTTCCTATAAGATCACGGAGCAGAAAGCACCGGCCGGTTATCTTCTGAACAAGGAGTGGTCCAGATCATTTACGGTCCGTGAAGACGGAGAAATCGTTGATCTGACGTCTGAACCCTGTGAGGACAAGGTAATCCGCGGCGGAGTAGCTGTAGAAAAGCATGATAAAGAGCTCGACCTCTCTGAAGCGCTCGGCGGTGCATCTCTCAAAGGCATTGAATTCACGATCCGAAATGCTTCAGAGGAACGTGTTCATGTCATGGGAGCGGATTACGGAAAAGGTGAAGCGGCAGCCAGACTCGTGACAGACGAGGAAGGCAGGGCTTCCCTTGCCGCAGATGTCCTCCCGTACGGCACGTATACGATTCAGGAGACCGGGACGAACGGGTCATACCTTCTTACAGACGGTAAGGCGCGTACCTTCAGGATCCGGAAAAACGGAGAGACCGTTACAGTAGGCACGGATGAAAAAGCCCTTACCTTCCGGGATCAGGTCGTGCGGAACGATATCCGTTTCAATAAGATCGCGGATGGTTCAAATGCCCGCATGCAGGGCATTGCCTTTAAAGTGACGAACCTGACAACCGGTGAAGCCCATGTCATTGTGACGGATAAGAACGGTTCTTACAGGTCCGCGGCATCCTCGAATCCCCATACAGAATCGACAAATGCCAATGACCGTGTCCTTGATGCATATAAAGACGGGGACATGATTAGGACGGAAGACCTTGATGCACATGCCGGTACCTGGTTCGGTCTCGGTCGGAAAGGGAGCATGGCAGAGGCGGACGATTCCCTCGGTGCTTTCCCGTATGGTGAATATTCCATGGAAGAACTGCGCTGTGAGAATAATGAAGGGCATGACCTGATTTCCATCCGCTTCTTTATCGATGAAGATTCCACGGAGGAAGCTTCAGTTGAACTCGGCACCCTTACGGACGATGAAATGATACCGGAGATCGCCACAGTGGCTCTTGACTCAAAAACAAAAGAGCATCTCGCATCTGCGGGGGAGACACAGATCATTGATACCGTTCACTGCATCAATCTTGTTCCGGGCAAATCATATATCCTCAAAGCATCTGCAGCGGATGAGAACGGGGCAGTGCTGAAGTCCGGCAGTAAGAAAGTATCCGGTGAGACAGCCTTCACTGCGGAAACATCCGTGATGGATGTCAAAGTGAAACTCGGAAGTTTCGATCCCGGACTTTATAAAGGACAGACAGTGACTGTATTTGAAAAACTGTATGAAAAGAAGCTGATCGGTACCGGGAGACTGCTGGCT
Source organism: uncultured Lachnospiraceae bacterium (assembly GCA_902776305.1). Classification (GTDB taxonomy): domain Bacteria; phylum Bacillota; class Clostridia; order Lachnospirales; family Lachnospiraceae; genus Chordicoccus. Next base: position 85,063 of record CACYPS010000018.1, read on the forward strand.
TCTCATGAAGAGCTTGATGACGCAGATCAGCAGATCAGGATCCCGAGGATCCGTACCAATGCTGAAGATGTCCTGACGAAAAGCCATACAGGCAGTATCGGGAAGGCTGTCCGGATCAGGGATACGGTGACATTCGAGGACCTTATTCCGGGCAAAGAATACACGGTAAAAGGCACGCTTCATGTCAAGGAGACCACTGAGGTCCTGAAAGATGCACAAGGAAAGGATATAACTGCCGAGCTTACCTTTACGCCTGCTGAAGCAGCGGGGAGCGTGGAACTCATTTTCACTGTGGATTCGAGCCTGCTTCAGGGACAGACGGTCGTGGCATTTGAAGAACTCGGGTATAAAGGTATCGAAGTAGCAGTCCATGCGGACATCAATGACGATGACCAATCGGTATCGTTCCCGAGGATCCGCACGACTCTGACCGGTAAAACGACGGATGCGCATGAAGTCCAGGCAGATACGAAGGTCATCCTTACGGACGTTGTAGATTATGAGAACCTTCCTGCTGACGGAAAAACTTCATATATAATGTGCGGCAGTCTGATGCTGAAGCCGGATACGGAAAATGGAGAAGCAGAAGTCCTTACGGCAGACGGAGAACCGGTAGTATCATCCACATCGTTCACTCCGGAATCACCCGATGGCAAGGTCATTATGGAATTCGAAGTAGATGCATCATCACTGGCGGGACGTGAAGTCGTTGCCTTCGAAGAATGCATTAGTGCCGAGACCGGGGTCGCGGTCGCTTCCCACCGGGATATTGATGACATGAACCAGACGGTAAAGGTCATTGATATCGGAACGAAGGCAGAGGCGAAGGATACCGGAAGGCAGGAGACCCAGGCAGGTGAAAAGACGGAACTCGTCGACCATGTAATGTATAAAGGCCTGACTGTCGGGAAAGAATATACAGTCAGGGGAAAACTGATGCTTCAGGACACCGGTAATGTTCTGAAAGTAAACGGGAAAGAGGTCACAGCTGAGAAGAAGTTCAGGCCTGAAAAGGCAGACGGTATTGTGGATCTGATCTTCACGTTCGATTCGACGGCTATTGCAGGCCGGAAGGTGGTGGCATTTGAATATCTTTACAATGAAAATGCAAAAATAGCATCTCATGCAGACATCACCGATGAAGATCAGACTGTCGGCATTGTCCAAATCGGAACGAAGGCCGAGGCAAAAGACACCGGAAAGCAGGAGACAACTGCATCCGGACAGACAACGGTCATTGACCATGTTTCTTATAAAGGGCTGGTCCCCGGCAGGGAATATGTTCTGAGAGGGGAGCTTGTGCTTTCTGATACAGGTAAGACTCTTACCATCGGAGAGAGGCCGGTCACGGGTGAAGTCACATTCAAGCCTGAACGTGCTGACGGAACGGTAGACATGACATTCACGTTTGATTCAAGTGCACTGGCAGGAAAGAAGGTGGTCGCATTCGAAGAGCTCTATCAGGATAATGTCAGAATTGCAGCACACTGCGATATAAATGACAGAGAGCAGTCGGTCGATATAAAAAACAAGCCGACTCCGACACCTACACCGTCTTCACCGACACCTACCCCTAAGACTCCGACTCCTACGCCTAAGACTACAACTCCTACGCCGAGGATCATTACTCCGACGCAACTCAGAAATACGCCTGCGTCAACACCGGCGACATCGGGAAGAACTACGGCAACAACGATTTCGTCACCGGTCAAAACAGGGGATGTGTCACAGCCGATCATCTGGCTGCTCCTTGCAGGAGGTGCCGCAGTCATACTGGCAGCCCTGCTGCAGAAAAGAAAAGGGAAATGATCAGGATGTGACCTGAGATAGTTCTATTTTTCATCGCGCATTACTTGCGGCTTCAGGCGTGAGATATGTGTGAGATGTGAGCTGTGTATGGATCCTGCAAAGAAACTGCAGGACCTTTACACAGCTCTTTCAGTTTAAAGAACTCAGTTTGGAAGCCTATCAGGGAAAAATCCGGGTGTCTTCTAAATGAGAATGTTGAAGGAGGTTAACATGACAGAGAATACTGTCGCAAATAAAGACAAATCGAGTGAAAAAATGAAGCTCAGATACAGATCTTACTGCAGGGGACTGCTGGCGCTCACAGGAAAGCACACATCAAAGGAGAAACTCCATGGCAGAAAAGCGAAGAAACCTCGCACTCGCCGGGTATGATGAGATATTTGGTGGGGATGACAGTCAGGGGAACGGCGGGACTGAGAAGGTACAGATGATTTCCGTAAAGGAGCTGTTCCCCTTCAAAGATCATCCGTTCAGGGTAGTGGATGATGAAGCGATGCTGAGAACCGTGGAAAGTGTATCGCAGTTTGGAGTTATTGTACCTGCCATTGTCAGGCCGCGTGAAGAAGGGGGTTACGAGATTGTATCCGGACATCGCAGGAAACATGCTGCCGAACTTGCGGGGCTTACTGAAATCCCGGTCATTGTGCGTGATCTGGATGATGATGCCGCAACAATTCTGATGGTCGATTCTAATCTTCAGAGGGAGACGCTGCTTCCGAGTGAGAGGGCGTGGGCGTATCGGATGAAAGCTGAGGCATTAAATCATCAGGGAAACAGAGCAGATTTAACTTGTGGCCAAATTGGCCACAAGTTGCCGGGAGTCAAAACACGAGAAGTAATTGCAAAAGAGGCTGGAGACAGCGCAAGAAATGTGCAACGTTTTATAAGATTAACCTACCTCTTACCCGACCTCATTGACATGGTCGATGCCGGGAAACTCGGTTTCAATGCAGCCGTAGAGCTCTCTTATCTTGACGACCAGCAGCAGTTCGATTTCCTTGATGCAATGGAATATTCTCAGAACGTGCCGTCCCTATCTCAGGCACAGAAAATCAAAAAGATGTGCCAGAGCGGAGAATGTGATGAGAAAGTCATGCAGACGATGCTTTCAGAGGACAAGAAGCAGCCGGAAGACAAAGTGACGTTTAAAGGCGATTTCCTTCGGAAGTATTTTCCTAAGAACTACACACCCCAGCAGATGGAAGATGTCATCGTGAAGCTGCTGAAACAATGGCAGAAAAAAAGACAGCGTGAACAGGAATTGTGAGGGGGCGATTAAATGCAGGAAGAAGTTGAGAACAGATCAGTAAATTTAGTAGTCTCTACCGGAAAGCTCTCTATCCGTATCCTCCTGACTGCCCTTCGAAAATATCTGGATAGCAGAAGCAATAAGCGGAAAATCAGGGCACAGACCATCCGCAGCGAAAAGCGGCAGGTCAAAATGGCAGGACGACTGGAGCGGGAGCGAGACCGGGTAAGAAAAGAGCTTGAAGGGCCAAGGGGTAAGCAGACAGTAAAACAGCTTATGCAATCCGGAAAAGATGTCCATCAGATCCCGGTGAATCAGGAGCACTTTCGAGAGTTCCGTAAGGTCCTTAACAAATACGGAGTTGATTTCGCAGTCACTAAAGGAGTCTTTAATGGCAAGCCAAGATACCTGGTTTTCTTTAAAGCAAAAGATGAGCAGCTTCTGAACCTGGTACTGCAGGAATGCACCCAGAAGCAGCTTGGCATGAAAAAGCCGGTCCGGAAACAGAGTGTGCTGCAGACATTAGCCAAGATGAAAGCCATCGCGCACAGTACGCCGAAGAAAACACACCAGAAGCAGAGGAGCCATACCAGATGAAATCAGAGGAAATGCGAAAACGGATCATCATGGCTCTCCCGTATGTACTGATCGCGCTTATTGCTACACATTTTGGGCAGGCATGGAGAATGTCGGAATCATCAGAGCCGGATATGCGGGTCATGGGTTTTCTGGAGATACTTCCTTCAGCATTTTCGGATATACTGCCTTCTTTTCATCCATTTGACCTTCTTATAGGAGTCACTCTGGCAGCCATTATGCTGTTCATAGTTTACAGCAAACGCAAAAATGCGAAAAAGTACAGGGAAGGGATCGAGTACGGATCTGCCCGATGGAGTGCATAATTTTAAGTGTAAAGGAAGCCTATATGGACGCACAGGAGGTTATGCACATGACTGATTATAGTAAAATTACAGCCCTTTACTCCCGCC
>CACYPS010000019.1 GCA_902776305.1 uncultured Lachnospiraceae bacterium
ATCAAGGACCCGGAACAGGTTGATCAGCGCATTCCGCATGTGCTTCGTCTGGTAAGAATCCAGATAGTCATGGAACATGGCATGACTGCCGAACAGACCGGAATCCTCGGCATACAGGCAGAATACAAGACGCACACAGAGAGCGTTCAGGCTCTTCTGGGACTTCTCGTTCGTTGGGTCTTTATACTGCTTATAAAATGCGTCATAGAGCTTGCCTACGATCTCACCGGCCTGCATGGATATCCGCATCTCTTCCGACAGAGAAGCATGTTCTTTCTTCACAAGAAACTCCATACGATACGCAGCATCCTGCAAAGCATCGAGTTTTATAACCTCCGGGTCCTGTCCGGGCTTGTTCTGGTCATAGATGCGAAACTCCTGAAAATTGCATGTTACGATGTATCTCGGCATCTCGTCCAGCGGCATATTATTAGCATACCGTTTCGCCTGCTGGTATGGTGTAAGCGAAATCCGACCAGACTGCGGTTCTGGTTTGCTGAGGTCTTTCGATATGCCCTTCTGTTCAATCATTACCTTCGTTTCCGGCAGATATACATCAATGTACTTCTGCTGGCCATCTACTGTCACGGGCCGTTCAAACTGTACGTTCTGCCCGACATTCTCCATGCCATAAACATCCTGAAGAAGAGATACCCAGAAAAGCTGGCTGTCCTGCTTTTCATTTCCTTTGTTACGCCATTGATTGATAAACTTCCGAGCAGCTTCTCTCCGTTCAGCCTCTGTCATAAGATTTCAGTCCCCCTTATCTTCTTCAACAGTTTGTGTTTCAGATATTTCCATACTCACAATGCATTAATTATTTTATTTTAAAAAGAAATTAGACAAGTATTGCTTAGTTAACTAATCAATTGCCCCCTTTATTTGTCTTCATTCTTCAACTCTTCAGTGAGCTCTTTTAAGCGCTTTTCTAACGCTTCCTTTTCTCTTTCCTTATCACGCCTTGACGGTTTCCATGAAATTGCATCCGGAAATGTCCATTCCCAATCGTTATATTCCTGTTGTAACAGTTCCTTCTCTTTTTCGGTGGCTCCCTCCATTCTTATGCGTACACTTTCTTTCTCCTTATACCACTTACGCAAACAATCATTTAGCGGATGATTCGGTATACCGCTAAATGTCATATATACTTTCCCATCCTGTTCAATTAAGGACATATTATGTTTCTCTTCCAATTCAAAAAGTGCGAACATAGCTCCGACATAGCTCGTTATTACCGGATCAGTCAACGCAAGACTGGAGACATTTAGAACATATGCAATATCTTTTAATCGGTCAGTTTTTGGTTTCCTCTGTCCATTTTCATATTTTTGAAGCATATCTGCAGAAGTGCCTATCTGTCTGGCAAGATCCGCAATAGAAATATGTCGTGCTTCTCTTATTTTCCTTATACGCTGACCTATTCTATAGGCAGCTCTATCATCATTAAAATCAGCAGGATCTTGTCCGAATGTGTTTTTCACCCATATCATACGGCATCCGTCTCCTTTTCTTACATAATATCTGATATTGAGCAAATTTATTATATCACATTTATAACCGTCATAAATCAGAAAGGTGATTTAAGACCAAATATGATGCATTTCGACCGTTTCAGTTCTTGACATTCGCAATCAGGCATGATAAAACTATATTAAACATCAGACACTTTTTGTTCTATTCAGAACCCGAAAGGAGGCTGCATGAAAGATCTATTAAAGGACTATCCGGAAATATTGGATGTCGCAACTGTGGCAAGACTATTACAAGTCACTCCGAAGACAATACGTAAGCATATTGAGAATAATGAGATCCCAGCTATTAAAATCGGAAAACTTTACAGAATACCGAAAGAATGGTTTCTCGGTTATCTGCAAGAACAACAGAAACAAACACATTATTAATACCGACAATGTATAAGATCTTACAACTGATGGAACAAACAACTAAGCAGATAAGGAGGAAATATCTATGAAATATACCCAAATGTTAACCGAGTACAACGACGTCCTCTTACCGGAAGACGTCCAAAAAATCTTGCATACGGGCCGCAACACCGTCTACAACTACCTTTCCGAAGGAAAGATCCGCTCAATCAAAATCGGACGCAAATACAAAATCCCCAAACTCTATCTTCTTGAATTTATCTACCCTGATATGGATTTCTCCGAGGAGGTTGAGGAATAATGGCAAGACCAAAGAAAGATGGAAAAAGAGCTACAGGCATCCAGGGCAAAAAAGGGTTCCTGTATGCGGTAATCTCTTATACGGTTATAGAGGACGGAATAAAGAAATCGGAAAAGAAATGGATTGCCACCGGCTTCAAAGACACTCCTGAAAATGTTAAAAAGGCGTCAGCATTTAGAGACAAGCTCCTCAATAACAGTTCAGATGTGCTCCCTGACAGAAATATATCCATATCTGATTTTTGCGATTACGCTCTCAGCAGAAAGAAGCGTGAGATCTCGGATACTACCTACTCCGGATACTTCTACAGAGCCAAAAAGATAAAGGAATATTTTGCCGATATAAAAGTTAGGGAGCTGAACGAAAAGATGGCAAGCAACTTTCTGGACAGCCTGTTCGAAACGAATCATTTAGAGCAGCGGACCGTTAATGACATAAAGGTCTTCTTCAGAACTATCATGGAACAGGCTTTAAAGGAAGGGATCATCGCATATAACCCGATCGAATACGTTACAATCGATAAAACACTGGCTATCAAATATGCCAAAACAAAAAACACCGATGACCAATTCTTTTCTTACGAAGAAGCTCAGTTATTTCTGAGCAAAGTCAAAGAGCATGAGTTATACGAACTATTCTATCTTACCTTGTTCTTTGGCCTGAGAAGAGAAGAAATACTCGGTTTACGATGGTCTGCTATAGATTTCAAAAAACAGACCCTGAGCATCAGTCACACCGTCACGAAAGGTATGGTAATCACGCGCGCCAACACAACAAAGACTGATTCAAGTGCAAGAGCATATCCTCTCACAGACGAGCAGATCGAAATGTTCATGCATTTGAAGAAAAAAGAAGACTACAATCGGAAACTCTTCGGTAACGGCTACTATGACAGTGATTATATATTCAAGCACGAAGACGGAACCTTATATTACCCGGATTACCCCACTAAGGCTTTCGGCAAACTTATTAAAAAGATTCCGGAACTTCCGCAGGGCATTACCTTCCACGGTCTCAGGAGCTCATGTGTATCGATCCTTGTCCATCAGGGCATGGATGTTAAGAGCATTCAAAAGTGGGTGGGACACGCTGATATCGACACAACATTGAGAATATATGCGAAAGTCAAAGACAAGGAAGCTAAAAGGGAAGTCTCGGATAAAATGACATGCGTAATCCCGCTTAAGGATTACAATACAGATTAAAACAAAAAAAGATTCACAGATTATTATTCCATGAACCATTAACGTTGGGATAAACGACAAAAGTTAGAACAAAGTTAGAACTCGGCGGAAAAATCTCTTCTCTTACATCCCTCAGAGAAAAGAAAAAACACCGAAAATGGATTAAATTTGGAAATTTAATGGTCATTTTTCGGTGTTTATCTCGTCGATGCGACAGGATTTGAACCTGCGACCTCTGCGTCCCGAACGCAGCGCTCTACCAAACTGAGCCACGCATCGATTTGTGTTCCGCACTCATGCGTCACAACAAAAAGTATTATATTAAAGATTGTCGGAACTGTCAAGGATAATTTATAAAAATCTTTTTTCTGCTCCATCCCGCCTAAGCACCAACTGGTACGGCCGGCTTAAGCCATCCCGAAATGAAAATCCGCTCCCCACTCTGACAACGAAGAAATCAGGCGCAGCATATTTTAGCTCTATTCATTAGGAAGAAAAACAGGACCGGCATCCGCCGGTCCCGATCCATTCAAATTATGAAGATTATCTGATCTATTCTCAGCCTACCCGATAGACCTCCGTGTAGTCCAGACCAAAGTCGAGAGCCTCCTCATGCGAATCAAAATAGATATCGACATGACCGTAAGGTGTGCCTCTGTCCTCTACGGTGTAAACATCACCGTAGATCATCAGCTTTGTTCCGAAGTCTACGCCACCCATCGCAACCGTGTGACCGGATGTCGGCATGACGCCGCTGGCTGTCGCATTGCCCGCTGTTCCACAGCACTTCGCACAATTGCAGTAAGCTGTAATCTTAAATGTTCCGAGCAGTTCTCCCGATGAAGACTCCTCCTCGGCTGCCGCAGCCTCTGCAGCTGCCTGTGCTTCCGCTTCTGCCTGCGCCGCTGCTGCTTCAGCTTCTGCCGCTGCCTGCGCTGCAGCCTCTTCTGCTGCTGCCTGTTCAGCTGCCGCTTGCGCCGCAGCCTGCTCCGCTGCTGCCTGAGCTGCCGCCGCTTCTGCTGCTGCCGCCTCTGCGGCCGCTTGTGCCTGAGCCTGAGCTTCTGCTGCCGCAGCCTCGGCCTCTGCCGCTGCCGCTTCTGCAGCTGCCTGTGCCTGTGCTTCCGCCTCAGCCTGGGCAATTGCCGCTTCCTCAGCCGCCTGTGCTGCTGCTTCAGCCTGTGCCTGAGCCTGTGCTGCTTCGGCTTCAGCCTGTGCCTGCGCTGCTTCGGCCTGTGCCTGAGCCTGCGCCGCTGCCGCTTCGGCTGCTGCCTGCTCCGCTGCTCTTTGCACCGCTAACGCTGCTGCTTCCGCTTCTCTGCGCTGTTCTTCTCTCTCAGCCTCTTCCTCAGCTTCAAGACGCTCCTGAAGGGCCTCAAGTCGCTCTTCCTGCTCATCTATCTTAGCCTGAAGATTTGATGCAACCATCTCCTCTTCACTGATTTTGCTCGTATACTCGGCAATCTGAGCGCCGGTGGTGTCTGCCAGATTCTGAACTTCGGCTTTCGTGGCCTCCTGCTCAGCCTTGAGGGATTCGAGACTTTGCTGTTCCTCCTCAAGCTCTGTTTCCTGCTTTATGACCACTTCTTTAGCCTTCTTGTAATCCTCAAGGCGCTCGCGGTCATAAGATGTCATCTCGGAAATATTGTGCGCGCGTGTCAGGAATTCCGTAATGTCTTTCGTCTCAAGAAGTGAAACGAATACATCTGCGTTCCCATTCTCATACATATATTTGATACGTGTCTTCATATCTTCATATTGAGACTGCTCTTCAAGCTTCGCGCGCTCAACAGAAGCCTTAGTTATCTCAATCTCTGTCTTTTTCACAGTGATTTGGCCGTTAAGGTCTTCAAGAGAAGCCGACAGATCTGTGAGCTGCGTATTTAAGTCATCCAGATAAGACTGCAGCTCATTCTGCTCACTCTGCATCGTATCGATCAGATTGCTGGCGGCAGCTAAATCAGACTCAGCTTCAGATTTTTCGGCTCTCGCGCTTGCGATCTGATCTCTCGTATCCGCCATGACCGGTGATGTCTGAGCGAAAACAAGCGCTGATGCAAGCAATATACTTGTCAGTCTTTTTCTAAACATACTTAAGCTCCTTTCTGGTGTTAAATTATAACATAGCGCGCAACAAAAAGGAAGATTTTTTTAATTTCCGTAATAATTCCGCAACATTTTTGGATGTTTTTGAGCGTTTCAGGCTTTTCATTTGCTCTGTTTTAGCACTTTTTTCACTTTTTTATCGTCAATATTGCAGTTTTGTTAAGAGTTCAGGCGCAGCAGGACTTTTCGCTCCGAGCACGGTCGCGCAGCGACTTCTTCCCTACCGTGCGAGTGCGCAGCATGCCGTGCCTAAGCATGCGTAACAATGCTCCGGTGTCGCATTGTGCAGCTGAGGCTTTTGTCGTATAAGTAATTCATATAAGTAATTCGAGGAATTTTCAATAAAACAAAAAAAGAACAGCGCCAAGCACTGTTCTTTTTTTCTTCAAGTAGTAACAAGTAGTCAACAAGTAGTCGGGTTTTTGTAACATTGGGGGTCGTCCGGACCTTAGCTGCGGGTGTCAGTTCAGGTCCAGTGAAGCAATCTCTGCCTCTGCTTCTTCCTGAGCAACAGTTTCCTCATATTTGTTGAGAATGATGCTCTGGATTTCATTTCTGGTTGAAGAATTGATTGGATGGGCAATGTCTCTGTACTCTCCATCTGTAGCCTTACGGCTCGGCATTGCGATAAAGAGTCCTTTCTCACCCTCGATGACTTTAATGTCATGAACAACAAACTCATCATCGATGGTAATGGAAACTACTGCTTTCATCTTTCCATCTTTCGCTACTTTACGCACCCTAACATCTGTAATATTCATAAATACCCCTTTCCCGTGTCCACTTTCCTCGCTACCGTTCAGATTTCCATATCATCACTTATCACCGATAACGATCTTAACTTCGTCAGTACCGCAGTAATCAGATTCGGGTCTGATGTTGTTGCGACTTTCTACGATGCAGTTTTCAATGTGCGAATTGTCACCTATGTAAACGTCGTTAAGAATTATCGAATTTCTGATAACACAGTTCTTTCCTACGTAAACCTTTTTGAAGATCACTGAATCTTCAACAGTGCCGTTTATGACGCAGCCCGATGACACAAGGCTGTTTTGAATGGCACTTCCCTGATTAAAATGCGCAGGCGGATTATCATCTTGCTTTGAATAAATACCCGGATACTGACGGAAGAAGTAATCGCGCACCTCCGGCTCCAGAAAATCCATATTTGTGCGGAAATACGACTCAACTGTCGACATGCTCCTCCAGTAGGATTTTAACCGGAATCCGTATATCTTTTTTTCATCCTTGAATCTTATCAGGATGTCTTTTATTATATCCGTTCCCCCGGCTGCCGCACATTTCTGCAGCAGTTCTATCAGGAGTCGGCGGCGAATGATGTAAATCCCTGCCGGTACATAACCGTTACCGGTCTCCGGCGGAGCGGGACCGATATCTGCTATCCGGCCCTCATCATTCATTTTCACTGTGCCAAATCTATTCAGATCTTCCTGTGTTCCTTTGGCACATACAAGTGTGATATCAGCGCTTTTTTCAATATGGTAATCAAGAAGACTTTCAAAGTCGATCTTACAGATACCATCTGCGGATGCAATCGCCACATACGGTTCATGGCTGTTCCTGAGAAAAGCCAGATTCTGGTACATCGCATCGGCGTCCCCGCTATACCACCAGGTGTTCGTGTAATTGTTTACTGCCGGCGGGAATACGTAAAGTCCACCTTGTTTACTTCCAAAATCCCACCATTTTGACGAGCTCAGATGCTCATTGAGTGACCGCGCGTTATATTGAGTCAGGACCGCGACCTTCTTGATGCGAGAATTCGACATATTGGAAAGCGCGAAATCAATTGCACGGAAACTTCCTGCGATCGGCATAGCACAGACGGCTCGTCTGTTGGAAAGTTCCCGCATCCGGTTATTGTCCCCACCGGCCAAAATGATTCCGATTGCTCTCATGCGTTATCACCTTCTTTCCAATCCGGTATGATTGCGCTGCCGGATGCAAGTTCACCTTCCGGATAGTCATCATCATTTGTCACGCCGGATATTACGGTATTTCGACCGATCTTTACATCCGGCGGGATAACAGCATTTTCTCCGACGATTACCAGTTCCGAATTATAGGTATTCGGATCAAGCTTACTCGGAGCGAATTCACCGAAACCGATGACTGTGTCATCCCCGATTCCGGCTCCTTCACAGATGATTGCCCTGTCAATCAGCACACCGGATCCTATATAGGCTTCCTGCATTACGACGGAATCCTGTATCACTGTTCCGGGTCCAACCGTCACACCTGCACCGATGACCGAATTAATAACACGGCCCTGAATATCGGCGCCTTCCCCGATTATGCTGTCCGAGACTGCGGATGTGTCTGAAAAATAAACAGGTGCATTCTGCTCACTGTTCGTGTAAATCTTCCAGAAATGCTCGTTCAGGTTCAGACCCATTCCCCGATCCTCATACAGCAATTCGAGATTAGCTTTCCAATACGCAGCAGGCGAACTCAGCTTTTCATAATATCCGGTGAATTCGTAGGCACAGAGTTTCTTTCCGTTCTTCATGCAGTACGGAAGAACATCCTCCTCGAGATCGGCCAAGGGATCATCCTTTAGCGCCAGCAAGGCTTCCTTCAGCACAGTCCATTGGAAAATGTATATTCCGGCTGATTTGTACTGCCTGCTATCCGCCGGGATCTCTTCATCAGGAGAGTAGATATAACCGTAAAGATCCGCAGCGAACCCTGCTTTCTCGCCCTCCTTCACCGGAAGCGCACAGACTGCGACGTCTGCCTGCATCGCCTTCAGGAAATCCAGCATGATTTCATAATCCATCTTGCACAGATGATCTCCCGGTGCTATCAGGACATATTCCGGATGGTACTGCTGCATATACTCAAAATTTCTGTACACAGCTTCAGCCGATCCGATCACCGCATTTCCCGATTCCTCGTGGAATGTCGGAAGCACGGTTACGCCGCCATAGTTCTTGTCAAGATCCCACGATACTCCGATTCCGATATGCTTATTCAAGCGCACGGGCCGGTACTTGGTCACTACGCCGACCGTATCGATTCCTGAATGAATGCAGTTACTGAGCGAAAAATCTATGATACGGTACTTTCCTCCGAAAGGAATAGCAGACTTAGCCACACCGTCGGTCAGAATACCGAGTCTGTTATTTCGTCCGCCGGCCAGCAGCATGGCTATCATTTCTTTCCTGATCATAAGCTCACCTCACGACTCGTCACCCGATCTCTGTTCCGATAACAGGACCGGCGCACCCACATACCCGCTAAAGGGCATACGAATGCATAGAGTTTTAGTAATAGCATTATATCACAACAAGCTTGATTCGTGAACTACATTTGCAGTTTTCGGTTTTATCCAACAGACCTTACAGCATTCATAAAGAATCTACTCTATTTAACGTGTGGATGATCAACCTGAACAAACATATATTTCCGGTTTGCTTTTTCCTCCGGATAGACCTATAATGCTATCATCGGAATCGCACCGCTAACAATAGCTGGCAGTAATCATATCGCACCAGATATTTATAATCTATATTCGTGCAGAATTCAAGGAGATTTTATGTATCAGATTGATTTCAATAGACCTCAGCATATACATTTTATAGGAATCGGCGGAATCAGCATGAGCGGTCTGGCGGAAGTTCTTCTCGGCAGAGGCTTCAAAGTCACAGGTTCGGACGCACACGACTCGGACCTCATCGAGCACCTCCGGGCGAACGGTGCCGTCGTGACCATCGGGCAGAAAGCAGAGAACATCACACCTGATATAGACGTCATCGTCTATACGGCAGCTGTCCATCCGGATAACCCGGAGTTCGCAGCAGCCGCGAAGTCGGGATGTCCCATGCTCACACGTGCGGAGCTTCTCGGCGAGCTGATGCAGAATTATCATAAGTCCATTGCCGTAGCCGGCACACACGGCAAAACGACGACCACCTCTATGATCGCTCACGTCCTTATGGCCGGAGACTGCGACCCGACGATTTCGGTAGGCGGAATCCTTCCCGCAATCGGCGGAAACATCAGAGTAGGCGCATCCGACACGTTCGTCACGGAAGCATGCGAGTACACGAACAGCTTCCTGTCGCTCATACCCACCGTAGGAATGATCCTGAATGTGGACGCCGATCACCTGGATTTTTTCAAAGACCTTGATGACATCGCGAACTCCTTCCATATCTTCGCGTCCCAGATACCGGCAGACGGCACACTGGTCATGAACAGGGACAGCAAAAAATTTGATGAAGTGACTTCCGGTATTGCATGTAAGCTTGTAACATACAGCCTGAAAGAGGATGCCGATTATACGGCTGCACGTATCGAGCATGATGCATTCGGCTGCGGTTCCTTCGACTGCTATGAGAACGGAAATCTTCTCGGTCGAATCACGCTCAGCGTTCCGGGAATTCACAATGTTTCCAATGCTCTCGCCACCGTCGCCGCAGTCCGTACGCTGGACATCCCGGCTGATGTAATTATAGAAGGGCTGAAGAACTTTACGGGCGCGGACAGACGATTTGAATATAAAGGGAAAATGGGTGAAGTCACCGTCATCGACGATTACGCCCATCATCCGACCGAAATCAAGGCTACTCTCACCGCGACGGTCAATTACCCGCACAGAGAGACATGGGTCATCTTCCAGCCGCACACCTATACACGCACGAAAGCCCTGCTGCCGGAATTTGCCGAAGCGCTCACCGGCGCGGACCATATAGTACTCGCCAAGATCTATGAGGCGCGCGAAAAAGACATCTACGGTATCTCTTCACAGGATCTGGCCGACGAAATTGCAAAATACGGCAAGGATGTCCGCTATATCCCAACATTTTCAGAAATTGAGGAGTATGTGCGTACACATTGCAAGCCCGGAGATATCCTCATTACTATGGGAGCGGGAAATGTAACAGATATCGGGCCTGCGCTCGTCGACTGATTGTTTATCCACAGAAATCACAGTATCCACATTGCCGGAATGTGCATAAAACAGCCGGCAATGTGGATTATTTTGTGGATACAGATTTTCTCCCATGTGTTATACTCATAAAACCAAAAATCCATTTTCCGAGGTAATACATGAGTAATCTGAAGCTGAGCTGCAACGCATACAACATGACACCGGTACCGACCGAATTTCTGGATACGTACATGCCGCATGCGAACGGTGAATTCGTCAAGGTATATCTGCGTCTCCTGCGGCTTGCCGCATCCGGTCAGACTTCTGCATTGTCCGATGTTGCGGATACACTGTCCTGCACGGAGAAGGACGTTGCAAGGGCACTGCGCTACTGGGAGAAAGCCGGACTTCTGAAGCTTCAATCCGACGCGGGCGGGGAGATAACCGGAATCGCTTTTGTACCGATCACTGCGGAAACAGGCGGCACCGGTACGGCAGGCATAGGAGCAGACGGAAATGTTACAAGCGAGAGGGAGACGAACGCCCCGACCGACAAGACATCCGCTCTCCGCCGGAGAGTCCCCGAGAGCACAGTTCCGAAGAGAAAGCAGCTGACCGCGGCGAGGATCACACAGCTGGAAGATACGGAGGACTTCATGTATCTCCTCTTCGTATCCGGACAGTACCTCGGCAGAAACCTCACGAGGACAGATATCGACACGCTCGGATACTTCTACGATGAACTGCATATGGGTGTTGATCTCATCGAATACCTTATCGAGTACTGTGTGAGTAATAATCACACCAGCATCCGATATATCGAGACCGTCGGTCTTGCATGGCACAGCGAAGGAATCGCGACCGTAGAAGCCGCAAAAGATGTAAGTCGAAAGTATAACAAGGATTACTACGCCATTCTGAAGGCCCTCGGCATCTACAATCACAGTCCTATCAGCGCCGAAATACAGCTCATGGACAAATGGATGAAAACCTACAGCTTCACCATGGATGTGATCCGGGAAGCCTGCACCAGGACCGTCATGCAGACCGCAAAGCCGACTCTGGCCTATGCCGACGGAATACTGACACGCTGGTACAATGAGCACATCCGAACTCTGGAGGATGTTAAGAACGAAGACGAGCTGCGCCGTCAGAAAAAATCTCAGGACCAGAAAAAACCGTCTCAAGGCAAAAACAGGAAACCTTCAGGTAGCTTCTATAATTTCGAGCAGAGAAACTACGATAAAACGCTTGAAAAACAGCTGCTCGGGATCTCAGACCCCAGCCTTCCCGATACCGATTCGGAAGATTAACATATGAAAGGATCGAAATGCCCCTTCTTAATTCGCAGTATGACGCGCTCATGCGTCAGTATGATCAAAAACGTGAAAAACATCGCCACGAACAGCTTGACCGGGAACAGGAAATCGACAGAGTCATTCCGGAATACCGGCGGCTAAGCGAACAGATCTCCTCCATGAGTCTTGAAGCAGCGAGAGTCCGTATATTTGATCCGAAGGCAGACATTACTTCCTACAGCAATGAACTGCATCGAATCGCAAAGCAGAAAGCCGACCTGCTCGCACGTCACGGATATCCCGAAGACTACCTGGAGATGCGGTACGACTGTCCGCTGTGCCGCGATACGGGATTTGCAGACGGCGTTCGCTGCTCCTGTTTTCGCAAAGCGGCAACCGATCTGCTCTATAAAGAATACAGTCTCGGTAATATACTTGAAAAAGAAAATTTCAGTCACTTTTCATTTACCTGGTATTCTGATACAATACAGGATGAATCAACAGGTCGAACGGAAAGACAGCTCGCCCGCGAGGCCTATGACAAATCCATCCTGTTTGCAGAGAATATCGGACGTCCGGACAACAACCTCTTCATTTACGGCAATACAGGAGTCGGTAAGACATTCCTGACGCACTGTATCGCGAGAGAGGTCATTGAGAATTCTCATTCGGCGCTGTATTTTTCAGCCAGAGATTTCTTTGACATTCTTGCCGATGCCGCATTTGAGCGGGAAGGACGCGACGGTTCCTACGAACGCATGATTCTGGATGTGGATTTTCTGACAATCGATGATCTGGGAACGGAGGTGACAAGCTCATTTGTCTCCTCACAGCTCTTCTTTGTTCTCAATGAGCGAATACGGAGGAACCGTTCAACAATCATCTCGACCAACCTGTCCCCGATGGATTTGTCCGGTCTGTATTCCGAGCGAATCTTTTCGAGGATCATCAGTCACTACACAATAGTTAAAATAGCCGGCAACGATATAAGGCTTCAAAAGAAATTACGTGGAGGAAATTCATGAACAACGTCTCGACAGATACGCAGGAAAAACCGGTTCTAAACTCTTCACCTGACGGCAGACTCGGAATCATTCCGCTTCTCAGCACCATGGAAATCGGCAGGAAAATCAACGACCATCTTGTCGGATGGAGAAAGCAGAGAGTAGAGGACGGACTTGTCTCCGGTACCAACGGCTACGTACGTGACTCATTTATCATCACAGCATCAACTCCCCGTTTCGGCTCCGGTGAAGGAAAGGGAAGCATACGTGAGACAGTCAGAGGCGACGATCTGTACATTCTCGTCGATGTCTGCAACTACAATGTGACCTATAACATCGCCGGTTTTGAAAATGTCATGTCTCCTGATGATCACTACCAGGATCTGAAGCGTGTCATCGCTGCTGCATGCGGAAAAGCCCATCGCATCAACGTGATCATGCCCTACCTGTATGAAGGCAGACAGCAGATTCGAAACGGACGCGAGTCTCTTGACTGTGCAAATGTTCTTCAGGAGCTCGTGAACCTCGGTGTTGAAAATATCATCACATTCGATGCGCACGACCCGCGCGTACAGAATGCGATCCCGCTCTCAGGGTTCGAGTCGATGACACCGACCTATCAGTTTATCAAAAATATCCTTCGTTATAACAAGGATCTTAAGATCGACGCAGATCACCTTATGTCCATCAGCCCCGATCAGGGCGGCATGAGGCGCGCGATTTATATTGCCAACGTTCTCGGCATCAACATGGGTATGTTCTATAAGCGCCGTGACTATACGACCATGAGCAACGGTGAGCACCCTGTCATTGCGCACGAATTCCTCGGATCTGACGTCGAGGGCAAGGATATCATCATCATTGACGATATGATTTCTTCCGGCGACAAGGTCCTCGAGACTGCTCAGCTCTTAAAGCGCAAAAAATGCCGTAAGGTCATCATCTGTGCAACATTCGGCATTTTCACCGGCGGTCTCAGCCGATTCGATGATGCATACAAGAGAGGTCTCTTCGACATGCTGATCACGACCAATCTCGTATATCAGCCGGAGGAACTCCTGCAGAAGCCGTACTATGTGAACTGCGATATGAGCAAGTATCTCGCGCTGGTCATCGATACACTGAACCACGACGCTTCTCTCTCGCTGCTTCTGGACCCGATCGACCGCATTCACAAGGTCGTCGACAAGTACAACAGGGGTGAGAAGGTCTGATTCCCGGTGAGGCACAAGACACTATGTCGCGCATTTCGTAAACATCTTTTTAAGGTATCTAAAGTAACTTTTTTGGGGGTTTTATTCGCCTATGCTGCCAAGAGATCCAATGATATTACTCAGCTACGTGAACCTCAAGCTCCGGGATTTCTATCCGGATCTTGATTCTTTCTGTGCGGGCGAGTGTGTAGATAAGGATTATATTTTAGATAAGCTTGAATCGATCGACTACGATTATGATCCGAACACAAATCAGTTCCAGACACACTGGGGAGATTACGCGTACCCGGATGAACGTCCGAAGTTCCCGTGGGAGTGATCGGACAGGATTTTTTCTCTGACTCAGAACTCTCTCCTGAGATATACGGCATTTCACGGAAGGTTACTTCTTCCAAAGACAGCTGAAGGCTGCCGCATGATTGACATGCGGCAGCCTTTTTATCTGCTGTTTCACTCTATATCAGTTGCTTCACTCTATATCGGTCGCTTCACTCTATATAATTTGCTTCACTCCGTATCGGTCGCTTCACTCTTTATAAATTGCTTCACTCTTTATCCGGTATCTTACTCTTCCTCGACTATGATCGCTTCCGATACACGGCCGGTCAGACCATGCTCATCCCTGTCGATGATAATTGTAGATCCCTCGTGGATCTCACTTCTGAGAATGATCTTGGCAGCCAAAGTCTCCACGTTCTGCTGCAGATAACGCTTGAGCGGTCTTGCTCCGTACACCGGATCATACGCCTGCTCAATGCAGTAATCCCTCGCCTCATCTGTCAGACGGATACTGATCTGCTGCTCTGCCAGTCTCTTATTGAGGTCCTTCATCAGCAGCTCTACGATTCCGCCGATATTTTCCTTCGTCAGCGGCTTGAACATGATTGTCTCGTCGAGACGGTTCAGGAATTCCGGACGGAAGTGTGTTCTGAGTTCATTTTTTACCATCTCCACAGCATAATTCTGAATCTCACCGTTCTCGTCAATGCCGTCGAGCAGGAACTGGGAACCCAGGTTGGATGTCATAATAATAATCGTGTTCTTGAAATCGACCGTTCTACCCTGGCTGTCCGTGATATGGCCGTCGTCAAGGACCTGAAGCAGCACGTTAAATACATCGGGATGCGCTTTTTCGATTTCATCGAAGAGGACCACGGAAAACGGCTTTCTGCGGACTGCTTCCGTCAGCTGACCGCCCTCATCGTATCCTACATATCCGGGAGGTGCTCCGATCAGGCGGGATACGGAGAATTTCTCCATGTACTCGCTCATATCGATACGCACCATGTTGTTCTCGTCGTCGAAAAGGTTATAAGCCAGCGTCTTCGCGAGTTCTGTCTTGCCGACGCCTGTAGGACCGAGGAACAGGAAGGAACCGATCGGTCTCTTCGGATCCTTGATTCCGGCCTTGGAACGAAGGATCGCGTCAGATACCTTGCTGACCGCCTCGTCCTGTCCGATCACTCTCTTGTGGAGCTCATCCTCAAGGTTCAGGACTTTTTCTCTCTCCCCTTCCGTCAGCTTACTGACCGGAATGCCCGTCCACTTGGATACGACTCTGCCGATTTCATCGTCCGTCACTTCCTCATGGACCATGGAATGATCCTTGTCCTTCATGCGGTTCTCCGCTTCGGCCATTTCCTTCTGAAGCTTCGGAAGCTCTCCGTACTGAAGCTGTGCTGCCTTCTCAAGATTGTATTCGCGCTTGGCTATCTCGATCTGTGAATTCAGCTCATCGATCTTCTCACGGTAGACTTTGAGTCCGTCTACGGCTTTTTTCTCGTTCTCCCACTGTGCTTTCTGCGCGTTAAAGACGTCTCTCTGCTCAGCCAGGTTCTTCTGAAGCGTTGCAAGTCTCTCACGGCTCAGATTATCCGTTTCCTTCTTGAGCGCAGCCTCCTCGATTTCCATCTGCATGATATGTCTCTGCATCTCATCGAGTTCTGTCGGGAGAGAGTTCAGTTCGGATTTGATAAGAGCGCACGCCTCATCCACCAGGTCAATGGCCTTGTCCGGCAGGAACCTGTCCGTAATGTACCGCTGTGAGAGCGTTGCAGCCGCCACGAGGGCACTGTCGGTAATCTTTACGCCGTGATATACCTCATACCTCTCTTTGAGACCTCTGAGGATGGATATCGTCTCTTCAAGGGAAGGTTCATCAACCAGCACCGGCTGAAATCTTCTCTCGAGTGCTTTATCCTTCTCGATGTATTTTCTGTACTCATCCAGTGTCGTAGCACCGATGCAATGCAGTTCGCCACGCGCCAGCATCGGCTTCAGCATGTTCCCTGCGTCCATCGCTCCGTCGGTCTTGCCCGCACCCACGATCAGATGAAGTTCATCAATGAAGAGAATGATTTCGCCTTCCGACTTCCGAACTTCCTCAAGCACTGCTTTCAATCTCTCTTCGAACTCGCCTCTGTACTTGGCTCCGGCAACGAGCGCGCCCATATCAAGAGCAAATATATGCTTATTCTTCAGATTTTCAGGAACATCGCCTGCGACAATTCTCTGAGCCAGACCTTCTACCGCTGCCGTCTTGCCGACGCCGGGCTCACCGATCAGGACCGGATTATTCTTGGTCTTTCTCGAAAGAATGAGGATCGCATTGCGGATCTCATCATCACGGCCTATGACCGGATCCAGTTTCTGCGCTCTGGCTTTCTCCACAAGATCCGTACCGTATTTATTCAGAGTATCGTATGTGGCTTCGGGATTGTCGGTCGTCACCCTCTGGTTACCACGCACGGTACTCAGCGCCTTCAGGAATGTATCGCGGTTGATACCGAAGCGCTTAAGCAGCGGCTTTACAGTCCTGCTCTCGTTTCTGATCACAGAAAGGAAAAGATGCTCAACGGAAACATATTCGTCTCCCATCGACTTAGCTTCATCTTCAGCCTTGATGAGCGCCTTGTTCAGATCCGCGCCGATGTAAGGCTTGCCTCCGCTGACCTTTACGCGGCTTTCGATTGCTGCCACAACAGCATCCGTGAACATTTTCGGTTCTATATTCATTTTCTCAATGAGCTTCAGGATCAGGCTGTCTTCCTGTGTCAGAAGAGCGTAGATCAGATGCTCCTGCTCTACTTCCTGATTACCGAAGTCATATGCGATCTTCTCCAGATTCTGGATCGCGTCCATTGATTTCTGTGTAAATTTCTGAATGTTCATGTATCCACCTCCTCTCAGAAATCTCTTTCTGAGCTGACACGGAACCGTTTCCGGGTCCGCGCCTGCCTGCAGCACAACAAAAGTACCGCAGACATGAACAGAGTTCATATTACCTCTTGCTCCGGTGCTCTGTTCTATTTGCACTATAACACGAAAATTAGCACTCGTCAATAACGAGTGCTAATAATTTTAAACATTTTTTTACTGAATTCTATGGTTCTAAATCATATTTTATTTTATCATGAACACTGATGTCTCTGCCGAGCTGCACTTCCACCATTTTCAGCTCCGTGAGAGCTATGACGGTATGCCGGCTTCCTGCCCGCATCTTTATCACGTCCCCTACCGAGACCTCTTTCTTCTCACCGTCTACCACTGTCGTACCTTTTCCTGATATGACCACCCATACCTCATCGCGGTGTAAGTGGCTGTGATAGTTCATCTGATGTCCCGGATTCAGGGTGACCTTGATCGTCAGGCTGTCGTGCTCAACGTCCAGCACCCGGAAGCTGCCCCAGGACTTTTCGGCGTACATGATCTGCTGATCGATTCCGTCGACATACGGTTTGATGAAGCTCGACTGATGTTTATCGGATATCAGGATTCCGTCGGGACTTGCCGAAATAACGACATTGTTAAGCCCCATGGCCAGGATGGGAACATTCAGTTCATTAATTACGTGCACATTTTCGCAGGTCGGATCCATGATGACTTCACCGATCGAGCTCTCCGTCATGGCTTCCGTGAGCGTATTCCATGTTCCGAGGTCCTTCCACTCTCCGTGGAAACGCATGACCTGAATATTTTCCTCTTTCTCGACGACAGCATAATCGAAACTGGTTTTCGGCAGTGACTCATACTTCTCGAACAGGTCCTGATAGTCCGTAAAATCAATGAACTCACGGGCGCGGTCCAATACATATCTGAGTTTAAATGCAAATACGCCGCCGTTCCACAGCGCCCCCTGTTCGATATACTTTTTCGCCATCAGATAATTCGGCTTTTCCTTGAATGTGAGAACGCGGCTCACCGCTTCCTTATCTTCCGGTATAATATATCCGTACTTTTCGCTGGGGTATGTCGCTTCTATGCCCATGAGGACAATATTGGCCTCTCCCTTATCAGCCTGCTCGCTGAGCAGTTTCAGACCTTCAAAATAATCATCATTTACATACGGGTCTACCGGGCATACGACGACCGCCTCATCCTCCGGTATGAGCTGTATATAATGCAGATAAGCCGTTGCCAGAACAATAGCCGGAAACGTGTCCCTCCTGCAGGGCTCGATGGAAATGCCGACCTCTTCCCCCAACTGGTTGTGAATGGCGGAGACCTGTGACTTTGACGTAGCGATCGTCACCTGCGCATCCGGGTCCACCTGGAGAATCTGGCGGTACACTTTCTGGACCATGGACTCATATTCCCCGTCGTCCCGCTTGAATATTTTGATGAACTGTTTGGAACGGATATCATTGGACAGCGGCCAGAGACGTTTCCCTGATCCGCCGGATAGCAAAACGATATTCATAATACTCCTCTCAACGTTCAGCTCTCATCGGGTTACTGAGGAAATCCTCGTAAG
Source organism: uncultured Lachnospiraceae bacterium (assembly GCA_902776305.1). Taxonomy (GTDB): domain Bacteria; phylum Bacillota; class Clostridia; order Lachnospirales; family Lachnospiraceae; genus Chordicoccus. The sequence goes on from CACYPS010000019.1 coordinate 18,638, forward strand.
ATAATCTGATTCCGTCCTCAAGTTCTGTCATATACTTCCATCCCAATGCTTCCGCCTTGCTGACATCCAGAAGTTTTCTGGGCGTACCGTTCGGCTTTGTGGTATCCCAGCGTATTTCTCCCTCGTATCCGACGACCCGGGCGACCAGTTCAGTGAGCTCTTTGATACTGAGCTCCTTGCCTGTTCCGGCATTGACAGTCTCGTTGCCACTATAGTTGTTCATGAGGAACACGCACAGATTCGCGAGATCATCCACATAAAGGAACTCTCTGAGCGGAGTCCCGTCACCCCAGCATGTAACGTACGGAAGGTTGTTCACCTTCGCTTCATGGAATCGGCGAATCAGAGCAGGAAGAACATGGCTGTGCGTCGGATGATAATTATCATTCGGGCCGTACAGATTAGTCGGCATAACGGAAATATAATCTGTTCCGTACTGACGGTTCAGGAATTCACAGTATTTGAGACCGGAGATCTTAGCCAGGGCATACGCTTCATTGGTCTTCTCCAGTTCACTTGTCAGAAGGCAGCTCTCTTTCATCGGCTGCGGTGCCATGCGGGGATAAATGCAGGAGCTTCCGAGAAATTCGAGCTTTTTGCATCCGTTTTCCCATGCGCTGTGAATGACATTCATCTCCATGATCATATTTATGTACATAAAATCGGCAAGGGCTTCCGCATTCGCTGCGATGCCGCCTACCTTGGCTGCAGCCAGGAACACATACTCCGGCTTTTCCTCTGCGAAGAATTTTTCGACATCTTCCTGACGGCACAGGTCCAGTTCAGCGTGTGTGCGGGTCACTATGTTGGTGTATCCCTGTCTCACAAGCTCCCGTACAATTGCCGATCCGACCATGCCTCGGTGCCCGGCTACATATATTTTCGCGTCTTTTTCCATTCTCGTTCCTTTCGTAGGCCTCTCCTCTTCAGTTGCCGGTATATTCCTTCAGAGCTCTTTCTCTCTTCGCGAGCGCTCTGTCATGCTCCGCCATGATCCGAACAAGTTCCTCATAACTTGTCTTCTGCGGATTCCATCCCAGCTCTGTCCTGGCTTTTGTCGGATCTCCCCACAGATTATCCACATCGGTCGGGCGGAACCATTTCGGATTGATGGAAACCAGCAGCTTGCCGGTATCGGCGTCATATCCCTTTTCCGAGACGCCTTCCCCATCCCAGCGGATCGTCATACCGTTGGCGGCAAATGCCTTTTCCGTAAAATCCCGCACCGTATGCTGCTCACCCGTTGCAATCACGAAATCATCCGGTTTCTCCTGCTGCAGGATCAGCCACATACATTCAACATAGTCCTTCGCATAACCCCAGTCACGCAGAGAATCCATATTTCCCAGCTCAAGGTGGTCCTGTATGCCTTCCGCGATCCGCCCGGCAGCGAGTGTGATCTTTCTTGTGACAAAATTCTCACCTCTCCGCTCCGACTCGTGATTGAACAGAATACCGTTGGCGGCAAACATGCCGTAAGCCTCACGGTACTCCTTAACGATCCAGTAGCCGTACAGCTTTGCCACAGCATAGGGACTGTACGGATGGAAGGGAGTCGTCTCACGCTGCGGGACTTCCTCGACCTTTCCGAAAAGCTCCGACGTCGAAGCCTGATATACTTTTGTTTTTTTCGCCAGTCCGACGATACGGACCGCCTCCAGTATGCGAAGCACGCCAAGCGCATCGATGTCTCCCGAATACTCCGGAACATCGAAGGAAACCTGAACATGCGACTGCGCAGCGAGATTATAGATCTCATCCGGCTGAACAAGACCTATTATACGAATCAGCGAAGAAGAATCGGAAAGATCGCCGTCGTGAAGCGTGATCAGATTTTTTTCAATCAGATGATCTATGCGGGCAGTATTTGCTAAGGATGACCGACGTACGATGCCGTGCACCTCGTAGTCCTTCTCAAGCAGGAATTCAGCAAGATATGATCCATCCTGACCGGTTATCCCCGTTATTAGCGCTTTCTTCATGTAACTCTCCTTATTTCAAGTACGTCTCTTCGTCTGTTGTCCTCCGCCTGTCAGGGAGGTGCTTCTCTCACTGAGATAATACATGGAATTGCTTTATCTGTCAAAGACAGTTGTACTGTTATATATGTTCATTATCAGAATTTTATGCGAAGCCCCAGGCTCTTTCTCGGTCTCACCGGGATTCTTCCTGCTCCTCCGGAGGTAACGGGCGGCATCGGTCGCTGGAAAGATATCAGCGAAACAGGTATGAACATAAGCCATTCCATACTGATCTCATTCATCATTCCGATGATCATCAGCCCTATAAAGCCTGAAAACAGTATGCAGTCACTGGTCTCGTGCCCCCGGTCTATCCGCATGATCATGGCAAGAAAAAGCCCGAAACCGACGATTCCGTAATTCATAAGAAGTTTCAGAATCAGATTGTAGGTATATTCGGTGCTCTGCCAGACGTTGCTTATGAGCGTGTGAGCAATGACCCCTTCATCGCCGTGTCCGAAGATCGGATTCTGTGCCACCGCGCTGAGATTATTGTTCCAGATGAACGTCCTGCCCGTAAAGGATAATTCTTTATGGAAGACGCCGACAATAATTTTGTCCATGCCCGGAATACTCTGCCCTGTCACAAGGACAAAACTCATCACCATGACGAAGACAAATATCACCTTCGCGCTCACCGTTGCCGTCCTCGTTCTCTCACCGTGAAAATAATAAGCAAAAAGCATGACGGTCGCGGCATACGCTGCAATTCCCGTACTCGATCCTTCCATGAACGCTCTTCCGTCTTCACCGCTCATGATTATGGTGATCATCGAAATCACAATCAGCACATACAGTGCTCTCGTCCTTCTGACTGTATAGTAGTAGTATGCTGCGATGGTCGTAAAAAGGATCATATACAGCGGAATATTATTCTTGGAACCTAAGAGCCACTGTGCGCGCTCCACTGAAGAACCGATGGAGGACTTGATAATGCCGTCCGGATAAAGGATGAGTGTGAGAAAATTTAAATAAGTGAAAAATGAACACAGGTGATAGAGAAGACCAAGCCCCCGGGGGTTCCTGTCAAAAGTCCATTTTACGAGAAAAATGCTTGTAAATGCCGGCAGCAGATTTCTTCTGGCAATAAGCGGAAACTTCTCGGGAGACTTCAGGATCAAAATCAGAATACAGTAGCCCATAAATACCAGATACATAAGTACATCTGTTTTGACCGGAAACTCTTTTTTTCTGTAAATGAGCAAAACAAGAAAAGCGGCATACCCTGCAAGACTCAGAGCATGGGAAGCCGCCGAACTGATACGCGGAATGATAGGGGGCAGAAAAAAAGCTGCCCACGCTATCAGTAGAATGCAGTCTTCAATTGTAACATCCCGTCTTATTGTTTTATTCATCTTTTACTCTTTGACACGATGTTCCAGTCTTATTGTTTATTCGTCTTTTACTCTTTGACACGATGTTCCAGTCTCATTGTTTATTCATCTTTTACTCTTTGACATGACGTTCCCGCATCATTGCTGCTTTCGCTTCATGAACAGTTCCCGGTTCTTCATGAACAGATAACCAAGGACCACTGCCAGTACGGCGCAGATCATATATCTGAGAATTCTGTAAGGGTACAGGAAAAGCATTAAAGTCATGGCCCCCAGCATAAATACCGAAAAGACCACGATATATCGCATATCGAAAAGCGCACCCCCGAGGTCATGCTCCGCTGCAACACGTCTCTGAAAAACGTAATGAGCCAGCGAATAAAGAATATAGCAGAACAATGTCGTGTAACCTGCCGCGTAGTAACCGTAGATCCTGATAAATATGTAATTCAGAACGATATTTGCACCCGCGGCTATACAGGATGCAATCATAACGAACCCTGTCTTCTCATAGTAGAACTCTACTGTGCTGAAAAGCGGATAGAGAAATTTGAAATAGACCGCACACGCCACAGGCGGGACGATCCAGATCGCGTCATAGTATTCGACCGGTGCAAATATGCTGATGACCTCCGGTCCCAATGCCATAACGCCGATGCAGGCGAGGCCTACCAGCGAGATTATGATCTTCGAATTTCGCCGGACTCCCGAACATTCTCCGTCCTTTATGCTTTTGTACATATACGGTGTGAACGAACTGTTTATCGCAGTGATAACAATCTGCATGATCGCGGCGATATTGTATGCGACTGAATATATCGCTGCCTCGCCTTTGCCGATCATGTTCCCGATCATAATACGGTCTGCCTGATTCAGGATCTGGCTGGACAGGTAATGCGGAATGAGAGGAATATTAAAAGCGAGTGCAAATCTCCAGTAGTCTCTGATGTAAAAAGCCTTGCCTTTGACCATGTTATAAATGTAAAAGACAAGACCGATACATGCCTGAACAAATACATATGACAGGATTCTCGCTTCCGCTTTATACTCTGTGTTCAGTACAGTCAAAACGCCGAGCAGAGGGCTTCCTATCGCCATGATCAAAGTGACGACAACAAGCTTTCGATACTTATAGTCATATCGCTCTTTGGCAGCCCAGAAGTTAAAGGCCGGCACAAAGAGAAGCTCAATGAACATGGCGTAAACGAATAGGGATGAAAGTTTCATCTTATCGTTCCAGAAGCCCGGAGCGATAAGGTATACAAGGAACAGGGCTGCCGTGATGACGGTCGTAAGACCTGTCATACTTGACGAAAAGCGTTCCCTGTCATCCGGGTACTTAGTCATCCCGTTGTTAAAAACACCGTAATACAGATTGAGTGTGGCAAATATGGAGACGATCTGATACCAGGCTTGATAATTCGTGTATTCGCCATACTGTGCCGTCGACATGAGCCGGGTAAAGATCGGCGTGGAGATAAGCGATATACCCTTCTGAATGACATTGCACAGAGTGAACCACAGAGACGCTTTCACAGGCGCCGGTATTTTACGGTATTTGTCAATCAGTTTATTTGTCATTATCTGACTCTGCCCACCATCAGCAGGCAGTAATCCTCCTTATCCTCTATATCTCCCGCTTCAGGAAGATCGGAGCATTCCCGGATCACGGATCCGCAGCCCCGGTCCCTCTGTCCGTATCCGAATTCCTTTATCAGAAGAACATCGAAAAATTCTTTGAATGTACGCACGAACTCCTGTACATCCTCCGCTCCGTCATCCGTAAGTCTTCGGATATACTTTTCCGAAGCGGCTCTGTAGGGATAGTATGTGACGGCGACATACCGGTTCGCCATCTTTCTCAGCGAATTGAGTAGCGAATCGCATCTGTACTGCTGCACGGAAAATACATTGTGCGTAATGTCCGCACAGGTCGCCAGATCGGCAATTACACTCCTGCGCGAATCCGGATCGCAGCCGTACAGGTAATGAAAAGCAAAAACATTTCCGGGAATCTTCTCCGCGGTGAAGTGAGCGTAAGCCCTGTCACACACCGTATCGTCCGTCTCACAGCAGGTAACTTTCACGCCGTACTCTTTAAATATTCGTTCGGACATATGACCCGCTGTTCCTCCGACATCCACCGCAGATGTCGGCACGATCCCCGCCTCGCGGAGTGCATCCGCAATGCGCTCCACATCCTTCGGATATGGATTTTCCGCGGTTCCCGTTTCCGCGGGAAAAAGAACGTCCACATACTCCGGCCTGACATCCCAGCAATCGAATATACGGTGAATAATTCTTCGTATCGCTGCCGAACTCCGGAACCTGTGATAGGCGCGGAATTTCCGCAGTGCGAGTCTGTACTCTTCCGTCAGATCATCATAATATCTGGGCGTCATCCATATCATATTGTTCGATTCATCGTAAGTCTGATTTCTGGACAGCATAAAATTCCCGAGCTGCCGAAATACACATCTGTAGCATCCCGAGAATACGATTTCTCTGTTACACACGGTGTTCTGACCCCTGTCTTTCACAAAAGATCCTATATCTGTGAACACGGGTTTTCCTTCGTGGAACGTAACATTATTCATATGTCCGTCGTGCAGAGTAAAACCAGCCCTGCGCGCAATATTCTGTATAAGACTGATCCGGATCGCAGCCTCCCGCACCATGTTGTAGGACCAGAGCTTCGACGCATTCATGTCGACCGTGCGGTGTTTCAGTATGATCGGATATTCATCCGTATAATATCCTGAAATCTCTGTTTCCGGTATCCATCCGTGGGCTGACAGGGTCTGAAGCAATCCTGTTTTCCACATCTCCCGGAAATCATCGGCGCTCTCCCGGTATATCACACGATAAATCTCTCCGTCTTTTCGGAGAACTTTGCCCATGCGGTCTCCGTTAAAGCTCAGAATCTCATAATCCGTGAGCCGTTCGTTGCGGGGATAGTCGGCTTCGAAATTTTCTGCGCGGGCGTTCATTTCCCGCACAAAATCCTCCACGATCCCGCCGTAGTAATTGCTCCTGTCTTTCAGTTCAGCTCCTGAGACATGCACCGGTCTGATATGCCCTTTTTCCCGGCTGCGCTTTATATATCGCAGTACGCGTGTCAGTCGTCCGGTCTTCTTTTTCAGCAGCTGGAACATCCTCGATTCTCCTTAAAAGTAAGACTTATTTCCCCAGTAAAAATGCATGCAGAATAAACTTTGCGTTCGTCGTTACATAGCGTCTGACCAGCTTCCTGGGATTCTGCATGAGTCTGTAGAACCACTCAAGATTATGCTCCTGCATCCAGAGAGGTGCACGCTTTGTATTTCCCGCATAGAAGTCAAATGCAGCACCGACTCCCGCCATCAGACCTTCCACGCGGCCCCGGTGACGTGCCATCCAGATCTCCTGCTTGGGTGCCCCGAGTCCTACCCAGATAAAATCGGGATGTCCCTCATTGATTATCCTGATGATTTCCTCATCTTCTTCATCGGTAAGGGGACGGAAAGGCGGACTGTACATTCCCGCTATCTGAAGTGCCGGATGTTCCTTCTCCAGTCTCACACGCATCTTGTCCAGCGTATCCTGCGTAGTGCCGTAGAAAAAGTGACGGAATCCTCTCTCCTCAGAGATGGCAAACATCTTTTCCATAAAGGTCGGACCTGCGACGCGGCCCATCTCCTTATAGCCTCGTTTCCTTCCGATTGAGGAAATCGGTCCTCCGTCCGGCGCAGCCGCGATACCGCCATTCTGAATCATCCGGTACCGCTCATTTTCGAACGCCATAACAGTCGTGTGGACATTTGAAAAGCAGATATAGTCTCCGGACAGATCTTTGATGTTATCCGCCGTGAACTTAAGGAACTTATCCATGTCGGTTATTGCAAAGTCAACACCCATAATGTTGCATTTCGGAATGGATTCCTTATCTACTTTATGCTTAAACTTTACATATTTACTACCCATATTAATATCTGCTCCCTGATTCATTTACAGAAGAATCACACCGATTACCGGAATTTTCATCTCCCCTATCATTCCGATATCGCTCTCGATCATGCCGAGTCGCGATTCATTCCTTTTCTCTACCAGAATCACGCCGTCGCTTGCGCGAAACATTGCGTTATTGCCAAGCAGCGTTACACAGTATTCCAGTTTGATACCCTGTAGCTCTTTCTGCAGTCTCTCAGCCGTTGCCTTCAGTTCATCTTCTGATGTATCGCCTGTCAGGACAATATTCTCCGCATCATGAGCATACAGTTCGACCAACTGGGCTGCCTTTCGGATTCTCTCATCATCTGAAAGCTTTCCGTCGCCTCCCATGCCGATGTTCTCGATCGCCCTGTCTATTCCGCTGCCTGGTCCCGTTCTCTCTGTGCTTCTCAGGTCAGCCAGCGTTTTGATGTCGTATGACAGCAGAAGCTCTTTTGAACTGATGACCCTCCCCCTGACAAAAATCAGGATGATGTTTATCATAGCACCGATCAGTACGCCGGCGATGAAACCTGTGACGGCGTTGCTCAGAACGGCCTTTTTGTTGAGCGAAGCACGAGCCGGAGCATTGTAAACAAAACTCGACCTTGAATTCCTGAAATTATCATAACGGGTCTGAGTCGTCGCACATTCATTGACCAGGCTTTCCTGATAAGTCCTCATGGAGGCGTCATACAGAATCTCGACCCCGCCGTCCGACATGCTAAGTTCATGGCCGCAGATCTGAGCTTCTATCCCCGCATGCGCATCCGCCATTTTTTCAACAGCGTAATCGCGGATTGCACAGGCTATATCAGCGTCAAATCCCTTTACGGAGATCACGATCAGAGCAGAATCCATATACGAGTCTGCGCTCACGCACTCGTCGATATATCTGGGTTCCGTCCCGAGCTCTTCGGCCAGTTCATTCCAGTCGATCCGGCTGCTGAGAAAGGCCACATATTCTCTGATGACCCTGGCAGTATCGTAAGCTGCCGCTGTGTTCCCGGCACCTACCGCTTTCACGGTTTCTGTGTCACCGCCATCTGCCGTCTCTTCGGTTGCCGCCTCAGAATTCGTCTCCGTCTCATCAATGTCCTCAGTGACTGTCCCTATTTCCTCCGAACCTTCCGGAGCCGACAGTACATTGACAAATATTCGCTCCCTCGCCACAACTTCCTTAAAGGGATCGATCTGCATCAGATAAGAATTTGCCACATACTGCTTCTTATCAGCCATCGTTTCCTCAAGCCTTTTCAGGACTGCGTTATATTCAGCCTGTGTAAGATAGCCCTCCGGCACCTCATCGGTCTGAGGGCTGCTTGTCTTATTGCCGGACTTGTATTCGAGGACCGGTATCATTCCCAAGATAAGTGCAAAGAGCACGCCCAGTATGATCATCTGCCGCCAGTGCAGGAGGACAGCTTTCAGAAAGCCGGCCAGATCCACTGTTCTTTCATAATTGTGATCTGCGTTCATCGTGCACTCCTTTTATTTGTAGTATAGAAGATATTATCGGAACCGCTTAGCGAACCCGATAATCAAAATGCAGCCGATTAATCGGACTTTTATCGAAAGCTGATTACGGATTGTTACGTGCTTACGCACTTCCGCGATTGCATTGTAATCATATTATAGCAACATACCTGACTTTTCAAGTACCGCTGCCCCTCAGATAGTCCGACTGTTCCGATTGTTCTGTTCAGCTGCCTTCCGATACAAGCATTTATAAGGCAAACGGTATACTATTCGATCGGTAAACATTCGCAGTCCTGACGAGAAACAAAAACCATTGCACTCTGTGTGACCAAGTGTATGCAAGCGCGACACGCGGGAACACAGAGTGCAGATATGGTTTTTCGTTTCGCAAGTCAGGACAAGAGTTTACCGATGAATATGTATACCGGTGCCGTAGAAGACGCATACCGTAAAAGGCATCTGAATAGCATGCTCTATTTCTGTTCAGGATAAATACTCATCAATAAGAAAGCGCGGTCTTCCTTTCGTCTCCAGATATATCCTGCCGATATACTCCCCCAACACACCCAGCGCGAGCAAGATCAAACCGCCGATCGCCCATATAGATACGATCACAGAACTCCATCCCGGTACGGTCACCCCTCTGAAGCGCTGCACGATACCCCAGATCAGAAATACTATGCTGATGAAAAATACAGCGACTCCGAGAGATGTTATCATGCGAATAGGAACAATTGAACAGGACGTAATGCCGTCCATCGCAAATGCCATCATCTTATTGAAAGGATATTTGCTCTCTCCCGCAAAGCGCTCAGCCCTGTCATAATAAACCTCTCCGGCCTTGTAGCCGATCATCGGTACAATTCCTCTGAGGAACAGATTTACTTCCCGAAATTCCGCCAGGCCGTTCAGCGCTCTCCTGCTCATGAGCCGGTAGTCCGCATGGTTCGAAACCATCTGGACGCCCATCCAGTTCATCACACGGTAAAAAAGGATCGCTGTACTTCTCTTAAAAAACGAATCCGCGTCGCGATGGTTCCTTATACCGTACACAACATCGCAGCCGTCTGTATATTGTTCTATCATCTCGTCCATCGCGTTAATGTCGTCCTGCAGATCGGCGTCCATGCTGATGCAGGCGTCACATTTATCCTTTGCCGTCATGAGACCGGCAAGCAGCGCATTCTGATGACCTCTGTTGCGCGACAGCGATAAGCCCTGAAAAAGCGGGTTCTCCTCGTGAAGCTTTCTTATTATATTCCATGTATCGTCCTTGCTGCCGTCATTGACGAACAGGACCCTGCTCTCCTCGGAAATGACTCCCCTCCCTGTGAGGTCGTTCATTTTACTCCGAAGACGCTTAGCTGTTTCCGGAAGTACATCCTCCTCGTTGTAGCATGGCACGACTACATATAAGATCATACTGTGTCTCCCTGTAATTTGTTCCTCCAGGGTCAGGCGACCATGCTTGCATGGTCATCTGACCCGCCAATCAAAGTTTGAAAGTTTACTTTCAAACTTATTCCACCCGTACGGCTGTCGTATAACATCTGTTTTTCATGTGATTTACCGCAATAAAACCGATATTATCCGCGCAGGCGAAATTCCTCTCTCAAATTGTGGTTATGAGATTCAAGCTATTTTAATGAGATATATCATCTGTTTACATTCCGTACCCGCTGAATAAACATCTGCAGGATTTCTCTCGTCATCGATTCGCCGAGTATCAGCAGGACGCCGCCGTAAACGCCAAAGAAGCACATAGAGCCGATCAGCAGCTTGAGAAAACTACCGACCGATAGTCTAAGGACCCAGAAAGATGCGCACACTGCCAGAATGGCGGCTGCCCCGACTTTGACATAAGGCATCTTCTTCATAAAGGCCAGTTCCTGTTTCAGGGCAATGACCTGGACAATAAGGACAACTGCTTCTGCAGCCACAGTTCCGATTGCCGCTCCGGAAGATGCATACCTCGGTATAAGAAGCCAGTTAATAATTAGATCGCATACCGCACCCGCTATCTCCGAGTATAGTACGAACCGTTCTCCGCCGAGCGGGACGAGCATCTGTATTCCGAAAACATTGGTCAGACCGATAAAGAACAGCGTCGGCATGATGATCTGCATCGGTATGACTGCCCCTTCATACGCATCACCCGAGAGCAGGTATATCCCGGGTCTTGCATACAATATAAAGAATAACATCATAGGGATAGCAAGTACAATCACAAAATTGGCTGCCTTGCCGCTGATTCTGTGAAATTCCTCAATTTCCCCGTGTTCAATATAATAAGAACTTCTCGGAAGAAGGACCGCTCCGAGTGAAGTCACGATACTTACCAGAATGGTTTTTATCCTTACGGCTGCATTGTAATATCCCACATCGGTATCCGTCTTCATGAGACCCAGCATAACGGTATCCAGATTCGTGTATACTGTCGTCGCACATGCCATGGCGAAAAATATGAAGACAGCTTTGAGATGCTTTTTCGGGTGATACGGACCGACATTTTCAAAATCAATATATTTTCTGGCATTTATTAAGTTCAGAATGTTGGAGGCGGAAGCTGCAAATATAGAGATTCCTCCGTAAATCACATAATCCGACTTGCTGTGCACAAGAGTGAATAGTGCAATAAGAGCTATGAACTTAAAAACTACCGAGCGAACCGTTATATATGCATATTGTTCAAGTGCTTTGTAAAGCCACTCCATGCCGATCGCATTGAACAGGATCGTCAGGCTCACGATCAGGAACAGCGTTTTTTCAGACTGAAATCTCGGGACCACAAAGAGCGAAACAATAAAAGCGGCATAGGAAAACAGGCTCATGCATCCGTTGATCATCAGAAGCTCATGGGCTGTTCTTGTCAGTTTTCTTCGGTTATCCCTGACCTGCGCGCAGATGCGTATTCCGTACGTAGGAATTCCCAACTGTGCAAACATCGAAAAATAATTAACGACCGATACGGCAAAACTCACTTTACCGGTGCCGACCGGCTGCAGGATACGGGACACATAAGGGAAAGTTATGATAGGAAAAATAAAAGAGGACATTGTCAGAATAGCGTTCATGACAAAATTCCTCTTCAATGATTTTTGCTTCATAGCATGAATTCTCTCCTCTGCAACACCGCAGGCGTTCTGTTAAAGAGTGTCGGAGGCACCTCCTCACGAATTGGCCGCGAACTGCTCAAGCAATTCCTGACCGTTATTCTCAGAGTTCTCCGAAGACACTTCACCATCCTCTGAACCCGTTTCGTTGTCCGCAGACTGCGCTTCCGCTTCTTCCGCCGGAGCTGCTTCCTCAGAATCCGGATACGCGATCTGCGTATTCTGCTCTTCTGTCGGCTGCACTTCTGCAGGCTGCTCCTCTGCAGGCTGCTCTTCTGCCGCAGCAACTGACGTATCTGCTTCTGCTGCCGGCACTGCCTCTTCCGTCGCCGCAGCCGAAGTATCCTCTGCCGGAGCCGGCGCTGCTGTTCCGTTCTGCTCTGCTGCTTTCTTATCGGCGTTTTCCTGACCTTGCGTATACGGCTTATAATAAATAGCGCTTCCATCCAGAACCGCAACTTCGCGATACCCATGTTTATCAAGAAGGGCCTCATTGATTCTGTAGGTAGAAGAAGTGATCAGGAAATTGTATCCGGCCACATCGCATATGCGGAGAATTCTGTTATAGTTGGGCGAAGTGCTTTCAAGTCCCTTGTGCACTTCGTGACGCCATTCATCATCTTTATTGATCGGAATTACAAAACCGTCAATATCGCGTCCGTAATAGAGCAGGATTTTGGAAGAATATTGCCGGAGTTCATATACATATTTCTTGCGTGAAACGACCTTGGGCGAATCTTCGATAGCGAGAAGGATGTCCGCCACCCGCTTCGCACCGTCCGATACTTTTTCAGGATTGGTAGCCTCTGTGAGGATGCGTTCTTTTGACCCGTCCGGCCGGGTTCTCTCAGCCGAGTACATGCTCGTTCCGAGAAAGAACAGAATAAGCATCAGGAAAACCGTCATCGCGATTCGCTCGGTGACATTCTCACAGGTCTGTATCAGTCGTACACAGAAGAGGGCGATAAGCACAGCCCCCGGGAACATCCAGAACACCCGCCAATATGCATCACGATTAAATACATAATGATACAGCCACGGTGTTGCGATGACTGCGAGCGTGACGAGAATCGGATAGACCAGACGCGGACGTATTCTTTTGGACGTGACGAATAAAAAGAGCAGAGACGCCATTGCAAATGCAAAGTAGCGCCCGTTCCCTATATAAGCCACCGCCAGTTCATAAACTTTTTGAATATCATCAAATATCATGTTTCACCCTGCTGTACACATCTAATTCTTATCGTAAAATCCAGAAACGCAGTCCCAGATGAATAATATAGCAAAAAACATTCGGAATGCATGTCACCGCAAGGTAAAGCAGAATCCGATAATTTTTCTGGTCGATCGCATAAACCAGACCATAACATGCTGTCATAATCAGCATGAGAATAATTCCCATTCCGGAGAAAAAGCACATGGATGCGTTCGTCATAAAGAGCAGTTTATATGTTGTCATGTCAGTACTGTCATTATAGACATCCAGCAGAAGCATGATCATTGCAGGGACGCCGACCGCCGCAACGATTGACTTTCCCTGCCACAGTCTTGTCATCATAAAGGTCTCCTGCCCGTATACGGAGTAGTAACCGAATATATTGACGAGCCATAAAAAGACAACAAACAGGCTCTTATAGTCCCTGCGGCCGCGGAAAAATCGCTCTGCCAGTTCATAATAAAGGCAGGAGATGATCACGAGCAGGATGATCGGCATGACCGAATGGAACGCTGTCACAGCTTTCATGCCGGTAAAATAAGCGATCGTAGCGGGAAAGACAGAATACGGTGAAACGACGTCCTTCAGGAGTTCTCCGTACCAGTTAAGAATTTCGTTACCTCTGGCCGGATTGGTGAGAAAGACAGTATTGTTTTCTATCATGTCCATCGCATTCACAACAAATCTGGTGTCATCTTCATCAACATGCTGAAGTGTCAGAGACTTGTAAATGACAAATACGGTGATACCGATGACCATAGAATACAGCAGGATTCCCATAATCAGGCTTCCGCGGTCCGGTTTCATCCCAATATCGATGTTATTTCGATACGATCTGTAGAATGCCACAAGACCGAACCCGACGAAAAACAGATACCCCGACATAATAATTACGGCAACCACATTGAACGGTGCTTTCAGCAGGACTATCGGTACGATTGTAAATTCGCAATAAGTGCCGATCAGCGCAGCTCCTGTCAGTTCACAGCTCGCCGGAGTCATATTCATCTTTAATACTGTACACACGCCGAAGCCTGCTATCATATTCATGAGCAATATGATTGACGCGACGAAAATAAACTGTACCCAATAGGCTCCCACTTGATCAAAACCTCCTTATCGCAAGGCCTAATGTCTCAACAATACTCTATTATAGCAAAAGGAGAGGACATAATCCACATTTTTATGGCGCCTCTCCCTCAATTGTTAATATTCAGTTACAAATTTGTCTCATAACATGCATCATACGACGAACTCATCCCTGATTGCGGGGCGAAGGTTCCAGACTTCCATCTTGCCTTGTCCCTCAAATACCAGACGTTCCTCGCCTTCTACCGGGAATATGCGCGATGAGAATACGCCGTCGCCGTCATTTGCAAAAATCTCAATTGAGCTTCTGTCAATAAAGATCCGGAGATGAGTAAGCGGGTTGGCCAGCGGCCTGTCCATCTTCTCGCCGAGCTGCTGATTATATCTTTGCGTCATGCCGGACTTATCCACGGAAGCTACCTGCTTTTCATCGTCGTACCGGAATACATATCCGCCGCTGCCGTCTGCTTTCGCAAAGAATCTGAGTTCCACATCCCCCTGACAGAAGATCTCGATTTCACAGGCTCTCGGAAGCTTTCCGTCCGAAAGATCTGCGTGTCCGTCTCTCAACGCCGCGAGGGCCGGAAGCGGTCTCTGAATCAGACGGCGATCCCGCATGAGAAGCTCACGGGGAAGCGTCAGGCAGCCTGACCATTCCTCCTCGTCTGTCGGATAGGAAGTATCCGGCAGTCCCATCCACGCGACCAGGACCGCATTGTCCTCGGTCGGCATGTTGTTAGCGCACTCCGCCGCATAGGAGTCAAAGCCGAAATCGAGGAAGTGGAAATAATTATCATGTTCAAATGTCAAAGTCTCCCAGTTCATCTTTCCGACCAGGTAACCGTTATGATGGATGTTTCCGCCTCTCCCCTCTATAGACAGATGCTGCGGGCAGAACAGAAATACATCATAGTCGCCGATGCTCTCAATGGCCGGGCACTCCCACATATCACCGAAGTTCTCGAACCCGGGAACCTTCAGCTCTCCGGCGAACTCCCATCCGTCCTGAAGCTCGTTCGAGCGGTAAATGATAGCGCATCCGCGCTTGTCCTTCGTCTGCGCTCCGAGGATGATAAAGTATTTTTTCATCTCCTTATTGTATATGATCTTCGGATCTCTCTGATGTTCCGTATAATTCGGATTCGGTCCGAAGATCGGCCACGGCAGCTTGACGACTTTGCCGTTGTCATACAGCTTTAAGGTGCAGGTATTCGGGACTCTAACCCAGTTCTCGTCCCTGCGGTTCCCGGAATAGAACAGGCAGAGGGCGTCCTTGCCCGGAAGAGCAGACCCGGAATATGCGCCGGCATTGTCCATGTCCATATCGGGACGAATACATACGCCGACATTCTCCCATGTGACAAGGTCCTTCGAAACTGTCTGATACCAGTACTTTAACCCATGAACCGCTCCCCACGGACACCACTGATAGAACAGATGCCACTTTCCGTCGTGCCAGACAAAGCCGTTCGGATCGTTCAAAAGACCGGTCACGGACTGAATATGATATGTCTGACGATAATCGGACTGAACCGTCCTGTCATGAAGCTCACGGATCTCATCGGGACTTTTCAGTACACGATATCGTTCTTCTCTGGTCCATTTCTTCATTACACACTCTCCTCCTTCCCGAATATTCTCCGCTTCCCAGCCGAAGTATTTCAATTTTCACGAACATATGAAGATTACAATGCCAAAAGTATCATTCTCACACCGGGCTTGCCCGAATAAGCATAGCCCATAATCGACTTTCGGCGTTTTAATTATTCTATCATACATACCGCATGTTAGCAATATTGACAGCTTAATCGATAAAGAGTGCATAACATTTGTCGAAATTGAACAAAAAAAAGAGGAGCTTACTGCTCCTCTTCCTCTGTATTTTCTTCTGTGTATTCTTCCTCGGTATTCTCGCCGTTTTCTTCCGAATACTCTTCCTCTCCGGTATCCTCTTCCGTGTACTCCTCTTCTCCGGTTCCCTCTTCTTCGGACGCCGCTTCCTCAGTATTCTCTGTCTCAGCTGTCGTGTCCGCTGACGCCGTGTTCGCAGTACCCGTATCGGCAGCCGGTGTCGTGTTCAGGCCGGCTGCTGCCGCAGTGCTTTCGTCCATGCCTGACGGAGGATCGGTGATTGTGAGAGCGACATGCGTTGTTCCCTCTGTCATCTCATCGCCGCTGACCTCTACGCTGCCTTCCATGATCTGACGGACAATGCCGTTGTAATCCGTCTCTGTGAAAGAAGAGAGTCTTGTGTAATCCGCTATGATCCTTACGGCCTTATCCGCGGCACCGTAATACACGGTCTCTCCGCCCGGAAGTCCTTCTTCGGTGTCAAAATCATCCAGGGCCGCGTCGACAGCCGATTTATATGAATTCACAGTCGAGAATATGCAATTCGCCGAAAGACTGTTCATATCTAGACCGCCCGCTATAAAAGGCTTGCTTACGGACTGAGCTGCTCTGTAAACCGCATTTGCAACATTCTCTCCTACCGCATAGATGACTTCCACGCCCTGCTTGTACAGTACCAGGGCATCTGTCATGCGAAGCGGTGACAGCTCATCATTCTCAGCATATACGGCGAACACTTTGATTTCTCCGGTCCCCAGATTCAGTTCGGTCGCTGCCTTTTCCGCTCCCTGAACATATCCGCTCAGGTATCGCTTATTGGTATCGTTCTGACCGCCCGCTATGAAGCCTATCTTTCTGTATCCGTTGCGGACAGCGCCGTATCCGGCAATATAGCCTTCGTCCTGTGTCGCAATCGCGATGGACGTCGTGTTCTCACGGAAACTTGCCTCATCGTCCTCATCCTTACGCGGAAGTCCGTCAACCAGGACATACCTTGTTTTGCGATGAGATCTCTGTGCGCGGAATATCGCGCTCTCCATGTCAACTCCGCACGCAAAGACAAGTTCCGTACCGTCGTCGGCAGCCGCGTCGAACTGTTCGTCCACGCCTTTGTCTGTATCTTCCTCTGCCGTATAATACTTGTAGAGATACTCGCTTCCCGCAGCTTCCTGTATGGATGCCCACGCCTCTGCATTCAGACTTTCTGTACCGATACCTTCCGTATTAGTTACCAATCCGTATCTCGGAGCGTCCTCCTTTTTCCCGCATGCTCCCATTGTGAGGGTCATGACGGCTATGAGTACGAGAGATACCATTTTCTTTTTCATTGCGCTAACGCCCCTTTCAAGATCCGAATACTATCTTGCAAACCTGTTCGGCGGTCATATTCTGCATTCCGTCAGGATCCCTCAGAATACCGCTTCCGTCTGTCTTCCATGTTGCCTTACCTACATATGCGAGATAGCCACGGCCATTCTGATGAATATGGAACGGCCAGTTAGGCGATACCTTCTTCATATATTTCGTTGCAAGTTCGATTGCAATACCGTCCGTTCCGCTGAGCTGGCAGCCTTCCGGCGTGGAGTGCATGATCAGAACGGAACCGTCTGTGCAGGTTCCCATGCAGATCCAGACATGGCCGCTTCTGCTGACGACATCACCCGGCTTGAATGTGTTGCCCGCATCATAGCACCAGCCCCTGCTGATATAGTACGCTGCCGTGCCTGATGAAGATGCGACGATATCTTCTACATTGTTCCTGTCATAAATCGTGTTGTAAACTGCCCATGCGGTAAAGCCGGAGCAGTCAAGTCCCATGCCGTAGTTGAACTTGTACTGTGTATAATCGTAACCGGCAAAACCGTGGTTATTGTAGAATGTTGTCCAGGTCGGCAGCATGCCGATCTTCGATGAGTCGGCTTCGACGGAGCTGCCCATGCCTCCCCAGCCGCCGCCCCAGATATACAGGACCTTGCCTGCCGGTGCGACTGCGTTCGTCAGAAGTGCTCGAATCGTTCTTCCGCCCGTTGCTGTCTTAAAATCAGTCTTATTGCTGATACCCTCAGAATTTATCGTATAGCCACTGACGGTGGTACTCCTTGCCATGGCGCCTGTGCTTCTGAAGTAGTAATAATATTCACCGATCTTACGCCAGCCGGTTGCACGCTTGCCGTCGACATAGAAGAAGCGGACGCCTGACGGCACTGTGATCCAGCCGGTATACGTGTAAGTTGTCTTTTTGAAAATGAATTTCTGTGCTGTGGTGTAATTCTTGCTGTAAAGCCATGCATTTGCACCGGTAGTGAGTTTTCCTCCGGAGATATCCAATACAAGGTTTTGATTCGCAGCAGAAGTAATAACAAAACTTCCGTCCTTGTCTCCCGATCTTCTGAATACCCACTTCTGTGCTTTCGTGCCGTTTGAAGTATACTGATGAATATTCGTGCCGGAAGCGAAATTTCCTCCGGAAACATCGAGAACCTTGCCGGACTTTAGATTCATGATCGTGTAGGTCTCGTCACTGTTCTTGATCAGACGCCACTTGCCGGCATTGCTCACGGATTTATTGCTGAGGTGTGCGTTCGCTGAGTTTGTGAGCTCCCCTCCCTTTACACCGATGACTTTTTCCAGATTTGCGGACGGACTGATGTAGAAAAATCCGCACGCCGGCTTATAAAGAGCGTTCTTGACGTAGACTGTCGTCTTCGTAATCGTCCAGTACTGGCCCGCTCCGGCAGAAAACGTAACGTCTGCAACATTGGTCCCGGACGTCTTTCCGTTGGATGCCGTGCCGAATACTGCATGATTACCATTGGACGGTCTGAAAACAAGACGGTCATTGGTCGGATCCTTCAGAATGTACCAGCTCTGGCTCTTGTCGGAGCTGTTCCCTTTCTTCTGAACAAGATTGCTTGCTCCTCCGGTACCGCTGGCTGAGCACAGATACATGCCCGAGTTGGCATTTCTGATCTTATAGAGGTTATTACTCTGCGGAATAATCTGGAATGCCTGTGCGTAAGTACCGTTAGATTTATAAATCTGAATGTTTGCGCCGCTTGCTGTGCTCGCAGCCGCCACATCGAGAACCATGGACGTAGCACTTGCGAGGTGGATCGTATAATATCCGCTCGCGATATTTGCATGTACGAGACGCTCCTCCGCCAGTATCTTTCCGGTGGCAGGAATCAGTTTCCACATCTGCCTCTTGGTAGTGACCGGTTTATGCAGATGGATGTTCGTACCGACTGCAGACTTTCCTGCGGTACAATCGAACTGCAGATTGCAGTAGGAGGACTGGATCGTTACATATCCGCTCGTCGTTGCATCCTTGATGACCCACTTCTGCGAAGCCTCGTCCGCGACCGTGTGCTGCTGGATATTTGTTCCGATTTCTGTGCCGGCATCTTTTGCCTGAAGCGCTTTCTTGGAATTATAGTTGACGAAAGTGTAGACCCCATCACCTGCCTTCTTAATATAGAAAGCCTGTGCGAAACCGCCGTTCTTCGTCACGAGCTCAGCGTTCGCATCTTCTGTTCTGACGCTCCCTGCAATACCGATGCACACCTTTTCGTCGAGCGCAGACTGAATAACGTATATTCCTTCCTCAATATCATTTCGGGCATTGGCCAGAAGATTCTCCTCCGGTTTGCTCTCGTCTGTGAGGGAACTGTCTGTAAGGCTGCTGTCTGTAAGAGAGCTGTCTGTGAGAGAACTGTCTGTGAGAGAACTGTCAACCGCAGAACTGTCTGCAGGACCTGCTTCCTCTACAGGCTGTTCGTCTGCTACATTTTCAGACGTGTGCTCTGTATTGTCTGTCACTTCATCATCCGGTGAGCCCACAGAAGAGTCTGTACTCTCTGCATCCTCCATGGAATATTGCTCTTCGGTCAGCTGTTCGGCATCAGGGACGGATATAATCTCTGCCGTCTCTGAAGAATTGTCTTCTTCTAATGCGCCGGCGCCGACTGCCTCAACATCCTGATAAGCGGCCTGAAGGCCGTTTTCCGGGTTTAAAGCCATGACCTGAAGCGCACTTCCCGAAACCATCAGAGTGAACGTGAGCAGCATGCAGAGCATTTTTTTCAAATTTCTGTTTCTGTACATCAAATAGACTCCTTTGTATTTTCTCTTATATTCGGCTATCGTTTCTATAATACAACAGTGTTTTTTTCATCGCAAGCCGCAAAAAAGGAGGTGAGGCGCATTTAGCGCCTTTCACCCCCTGTTTTTTACATATTTTATGAAATTTTAATTTCTTTTGCTTCCTTTGCTGTTTGCAAAGAGCCTGATGATGTAAAGCATCATATTCACGAAATCGAGGTACAGCTGAAGTGCCGAGAAGACGGATGCCTTCTCAAGCATTGTACTGTCTCCGATCGTCGCATAGTAGTTATAATTGTCTTTTATCTTGGATGTGTCATATGCCGTATAGCCCATGAAGAGCGCGATGCCGGCATAGCACAGCAGCGTATTAATCACTCCGAAGTTCATGAAGAAGCTGAGGATTCCGAAGAGGATCATTACGATCAGTCCTCCGAACAGAATAGGTCTCAGCGTATCAAGCTGCAGGTTAAAGATAAGGCTTGCTGCCGCCATTCCTCCGAACATCAGAGCAGTTGCGCCGAACGCCATGATAAGAATCGGAACATCAAAAGCAACAAAGTAAATTGAAAATGAAAGTCCGTTCAAAGCAGCATATACGAGGAACAAGGCCCTGGCTGCCCCGACCGAAAGGCTCCGTACACGCGCTGAGAGAATCCCGACCAGGATGAGCTGCGCTATTAACGCAACAATGATCGCAACCGTTCCCACACCGCTGAGCAGAGCGTATACTCCTCCGGATAAGACAAGTCCGAGCGAAACGACAAATGTCACAAGCAGGCCGGCGAACATCCACAGGAATGTCCTTGCGATGTATGTATTCAGGCTGACTGTAGGCGCTGCCGCCCCCTCTCTGTAATACGTGCTCTGTGCGCTGCCGCCCAGATCATAGTTCGAAAAACTATTCTGATCGAACTCATTGCCGTTATAGCTGCTGCCGCTATAGCTTCCGCTATTATCATAATTATTAAATCCATTAAAATCTGCCATCGTAGTACCTCCTTTAAGAAATACATATTTTTGAAATCCGGGACCGTCCGATTTATTCTGCATGTCTGACAGAAAAAGTGAATCCGCGACATTCCCTTCCAAAAATATATACGAAAATCAATAGCCGAAGGCTGACTATCAGAAAAAATAACAGAGATTTCTGTTATAGATATAGTATCACATAAAGTGTTACAGTCAATGAAATTTGTGTGAAATATGAAGTGATTCCGGCAGCTTCATTCAAGAACGTCCCGGCGTTCTTTGCGCGTATTATTGACTCACGTCACGAGTATTGCGCGATGAAGAATAATTATCCGTCAGAGATTGAAATTAATCCTTGTTTATGCCCTTAAAACATGGTATAAATAATAAAGCATTCTCACTTTAAAGCGTTGAAGTGCATAATATTCTATTTAAAAAAAGGGAGAAAATATATGGAAAAAATGGATATGGTATTCTATCGGAAGCTTCCGACCCCAAAAGAGGTAAAGGAACAGTATCCGGTAGGGGAAGCCATTGAGAAACTCAAAGCGGAAAGAGATACAATCATCCGCAATATAATGGAAGGAAAAGACAACCGCTGTCTGCTCGTGATCGGCCCCTGTTCTGCGGATCATGAGGATCCGGTCCTCGATTACATCTCACGGCTTCGCACGGTTCAGGACAAGGTAGCAGATAAGATCATCATCGTTCCGAGAATCTATACCAATAAACCGCGCACAGTAGGGACCGGATACAAGGGAATGCTCCATCAACCGGATCCCGATAAGCCCGCTGATATGCTCGAAGGCATCCTTGCCATTCGCAGGCTCCACAAGCGCGCAGCAGATGAGTCCGGATTTACCTGTGCGGATGAAATGCTGTATCCGGAAAACCATCGTTATCTCTCGGATCTCTTATCCTACGTGGCAGTCGGTGCCCGTTCTTCGGAAGATCAGCAGCACAGACTGACGGCGGCAGGCATAGGTATTCCGGCAGGAATGAAAAATCCGACGAGCGGTGACCTCTCCATTATGATGAACTCGATCATCGCTGCACAGAGCAGCCACACATTCCTCTACAGAGGCTGGGAAGTCAAGAGTCCCGGAAATCCGCTGGCACACGCAATTCTGCGCGGCTATGTAGATAAGTTCGGAAATAATCATCCGAATTACCATTTTGAAGATCTCGAGCAGGTATCAAGACTCTATGCCGAGAAAGGGCTGAAGAACCCGGCTGTCATCGTTGACACGAATCACTCCAATTCAGGCAAGCACTATGAGGAGCAGGTCCGCATTGCCAAAGATGTCATGCACAGCCGAAAGATTTCATCGGATATTCGGTCACTGGTAAAAGGCTTCATGATCGAGAGCTATATCGAAGACGGCCGTCAGGATGAACACGAGCATATTTACGGAAAGTCCATTACAGATCCCTGCCTGGGCTGGGAGAAATCAGAGCGTCTGATTTATGATCTGGCGGAGGAATGGGTCTGACGCAGCTTTATTTCTGCCGCAGCTCATATATCGAATTACCATAGCCTCTTAATCGGTCTGCCACAGCACTTATGATCTGACGTCGCTTATCAGTCGATCTGACGCCGCACTTACGATCTGCATCGGCTTATCAGTCGATCTGACGCCGCACTTACGATCTGCATCGGCTTATCAGTCGATCTGCATCAGCGTTCTGAGTTCCATGAGCGCTTTATTATGTACAAGCTTGCAATTGCTGTACGACATGCGGAGCTTCGTTGCGCACTCTTTCAGAGTCAGTCCGCTGTAATAATGAAGGATGATCAGGTCGCGCTCACGCTGTGGCAGCTGCTCAAGCGCATCGGCCAGTTCCTCGAGCGCCTCCTGATTCAGGAGATCATCCGCCACATTATCTTCCGAGATCGCGGAATCTTCCTGAACCTCCTCATGGATCTTGCGGGCGCGGAAATAGTCGATGACAGTATTGCGCGCGATGGTATAGACCCATGTCGAAACAGAGGCCTTCGTCTGATCAAAGGTTTCGAATTTCTGGTATACCTTAATAAATACCGCAGAATGAAGATCCTCTGCGTCAGCACGGTTTGTGACCTTCGGATAAATATACCCTTTTACCTTGTCACAGTACTTTTCATACACTTCATCATAGTTCAATACTTCAGCAGCCATTTTGTCACCTTTCCAAATCGTCTTAAGGAGGGGCGAATCCTCGTCCCTCCGAATCTATTTTTACTTATTGTATTAAATAAGGAATTGAATTTCGAATCGCTACCGTACTCTGATCAATTCTGGTGGCCGTCATTTTCTTTTTTGTTTCTGCGACGAGCCGCATCATTTTCGAAGGTTCCGGCTGCATTTACGAACTCAAGGTCCGCGTCATCGAGCGCTACGCCGTATCTTCCTTCTACGTCTGAGATCATTGCTGCAAGACGAGAATTGCCTTCAAATTTCTGATAATCAAAAAGTCCCTTTAATGTTGTATTCATATCTTTTTCCTTTCCGGAAGCGATAAACCTTCGCTTCTGCTCTTTCTTTATATTTTAATTTTACTGTGTACTTTTTACTAAGCTTTTATCACTTTTTTATCTCTGTGACCGCTTACATATAATTATACGCAGCAACGGAAGAAAGGGCTAAATAAAAAATCAATTTTTTATTTTTTTTGCGATGACTCCTTATCGCTATTCTATCGGAGGAGATAGACTTCCGCATAACGGTTAAATGCATCGGAATACTCATCAGCCTCGTTGTCCACGTAGATATCAAGCCAGTCGCTGTCGTACATGGCCGAGCCGCCGTGATCCTCCAGAACATAGACATGTCCGTCGACCATAAGTCTGTCGCCGAATTCAAGCCCGAGCCTTGCGCAGGTCGCGGAGGACACCGCAACCGTCCGCCCTGCGACGAGCGGTGCACCGGATGCTGTCTGTCCGACATATGGTCCCTGGTCAGCAGGGGTATCCATGTACGCGGTAAGTCTCCAGAGACCGAGATCCGTTACCGTCGAATAGCCTTCCGGACTTTCGACATAGGTAGTCCCCGCTCCCTGACCGGTTCCTGTTCCGTAGCCCGGCGTGGTCTGTGGTTCCTCACCGACCGTAACTTTGCGCACCGCGGTCTGGTATCGACCGCCCGGAGCTGTCAGTTTATAGGATATCAGATACTCGCCTTCCTTCGATGTATCAAGGGCGCTGGTGTCCGGTTCAATCTTCTCTATCTCGGGTTCTGTCACGACATGCTCCATCGGATCAAATGTCCCATCAACCGGAATATAGACCGCCCCCTCCATTCCGTAGAGATAATGCTCCAAATCGAGGTATACCTCTATCTCAATGGTCTTTTCAGCAGTCCTTCCGTCTTTCGTGGTCACCGTGTAGGTCAGCTGATACTTACCGGGCTTATCCCAGTTGATCTCTTCTTCATTGGAAGTCACTTCTGCGATCGTATCGTCACCTGCTACACCCGCCATAACATTCGGATGTTTACCCTCAACGGTCGTAAAGTGTTTTATGCCCGCGACATGGCTGAGGATTTCCTCCTCGGCAGTCTGTGCTTCCGCCTGCTTTGCCGCCTCCTCTTTCTGTTTTGCTTCCTCAGCTGCTTTCTTCTTTGCAGCTTCATCGGAGGTCTTCTGATCCGTCAGGCTCTCATCCTGCCCGCTCATGTCGGAGCTGTTCTCCTTATTCACTTTTCCTTTGTCCTGCGCTCCGTCATCAGATTCACTGCTGTCAAGTTCTTCGTTGGCTTCGAGAATACTTTTCAGATTCTCGCTTTCGATATTCTGACTGCTTGTGACAATAGATTCGTCCGCAGGTTTTTCAGTTGCTGCCGTTCCACTGTTCGCACATCCCGCAAGGATGAGAGAGACGGTGAGAGATGCGGCCAGCATTTGAATTATAACCTTATTCTTCATATTTCTCTATATCGGAATCATTGACATGCATTTCCTAAATTTATTGTACCAGAAAATGTCATTATATCAACATGTGCTGTGTTTACTTTCCTGTGCAGATATATCAAATCGCTTCTTTCTCATGTAAACGATTGCCCCTGCCCCGAGCAGGAGAGCACTGCACTGCCTTGCGATCAATTATGTCCGCCGGCGAAAATAACTTCTATAATAATAACCTCAAAATTTGAAAATACTATGTCTTAAATCCACCCAAAATGCCGGCAGGCATTATAAATTCCGTCAGCATCAGCGTTAGAGGTTACATAGCTCGCCCGTGCCTTCAGTTCCGGTACTCCGTTGCCCATAGCAACAGACGTCCATTCCGGCATGAACATAGACAAATCATTGTAGTTATCGCCGAATACGACAACATCACAAGGATCCGCTCCAAAGTAATCGAGCACACGGTATATGCCCTTAGCCTTGTTCATCGGTTCAATAAATAAGTAGGTCGGTATATAGCGAATGGAAGGAAGATCTTTCAGTGTAGTGAGATTTTTCTCCTCATCAGCCGTGCAGGCAACAAATAATTTATGGAATTTCGGATACTTTTCTTTGTCGTGCGGATCAAGCCCCGGAACCACCACCGTTTTCATGTAACGGTCCTCAGACTTACCCTGAAAACTGTCGTCTCGGGTCAGGCGTTCATTACTGTCATCCGGAGAGAAGGCCCACGGCAGTCCTTTTTCCTCGCATTCATCGAGGAAAGCCAGACTCTTATCATAGTCGAGAGGCTCTATTCCCAGCATTTTCCCGTCAATTGTGATCCCGTTGCCTCCGTCGTGGACCATATTTCTGAAACCGAGATCTTCCATGTACTTCCTGGCCATGCTGTAGCTGCGGCCGGTGGCTATTGCCGTAAATGACCGTTTTCCTCAAGGAGGCGTAGAGCCTCTTTGGTCGAGTCAGGCACATAATCGCCATCCCAGTTCTGCCCATGCACAAGAAGTGTGTCATCGATATCAAAGAAGAAGTATTTCCGTTTCATAAAGCCTGGGTCTGCCCTTTCATACTGCCGGTTAACCATGAACTATTCTATTTTAACATCAATGACGAAGTGGGTTAACCTGTATTTCGTATTTTTTCACATACCTTCGATTGCCTGCATACACTAACATCTCGATGTTTTTTAAACACCGTGCAGACTGACGCCGAAAATGTCTTTCGGTAAAGCGAAAGTCCGGACAGGCTTTGGCAGTACCAAAATCTGTCCGGACTTTGTGATATCATGCGGAATGGGAGACATATGCATCTGCATATCCGCATTCATTCCGCTCCGTTTTTTATTCAATTATGCTGCCTGTGTGCGACGCTCATAGTCAGCCTTGATAGCCTTGTACAGCTCTGCATCTGTTGCATACATGTACGGGTTAGCAAAGAAGACGCCTACGAGACCGAATGTCAGGATGGTCAGGATGATCCAGCCGATGAATGAGAGATCGAGGAGGAATGCGTTCATTTTATGTCCTTTCATCATCTCGTTCGAAAGCTTGATTGCATCCATAGCACCGATTTCCGGGTTTTCAGCCAGGATATACGGAACCAGGCTGTACGCATACATCTTGACAATGCCCGGAATGATGAAGAGCATTGTCCAGAGTGCTACGAAGAGGTCCCTGAGGAACATCGTAAGCACATTGTTCAGATAGTTAAATCTGAATCCGTCAAGAAAATCATAGATATTTGCACGTCCGTCTGAGTTATTCAGGAAGAAGTGCCTTCCGCCAATCTCCAACGGTCTGAATACAAATGTGTTAAGCAGCAGCGTGACAATTGAGGAAGTTCCGGCTACAATCGAAAATGTCATCGACGAGTTAGAAGATGCCTCGCTGAAGTCCTGTCCTGTATTTACGCTCAGATAAGTAGTTACGCCTGCGATGGCGATGCCAAGTATCAGAGCCGCTACGACGGATACCCAGTAATTGTTTTTAAAGGCCTGCTTTCCAAGAGCCTTCAATTCTTTTATAGTCCACATAATATTATCTCCATTTTATATTTGTGACAGTTTCCGCTTTTATACGGATGCTGTATTAATGAATTACAATCTTTTATACGTGAAATATAAGAAGACGGGCTAATTATTTATTGTAATATATGAAAGATCCCTTACTTAACAGCTTTTCATTTTCACCCAATATTTCAACGTCAATGTAGGTGAATGTCCTTCCGCTTTTACGCACCGTGCCGATACACCTCAGTTCTTTCTGGTCTTTCGTGCTGCTTATGAATTCAATGTTACCCGAAACAGTAGGTCCGACGTTACCGCCGCAGATATTGGCGACGCCTGCGACAACATCCATCAGGTTGAACATGTAACCTCCGTACACCATGTTGTAGAGGTTCAAGTGTTCCTTTCTGACCGGCAGCACAGCAACAGCCCGGTCTTTTTCAAGGGTAGTGAAGGTGAGGCCATGATCGGATTCGCAGCGTTCGAGGGCGTACATGGCTTCGTTCATTTTATCTTCTGGCATCTGCAGGAAATCGAGTCTCATCTTCATTCTCCGTAAGTATTTTTTTAATTGAAAAAGAGAGGACTTATAGTCCTCTCCGATACAGGGGAAGCAGGAGTCGAACCCGCATTGACGGTTTTGGAGACCGCTTTCCTACCATTAGAAGATTCCCCTATATATATGAGTATAAGGAACCTGTTGCCAGATTCCTTCGTGGTGCTGTACGCACCCTCAAAACCGCATATACTTGTTGCAGAGTTATTATAGGTAAGGCAACTGCCTGCCGCCTTCCTGTCATCGCTTCGAAAGCGGGTCATTCGACGTTCACTTCGTTCACGTCTTCATGTCTTTGCTCCCGAAACATTCTTTCAGACGGAAGCCGGTCATTCATCGCTCGCTTCGCTCACGATTTCATGACATCTGTTTCACAGATGCCCGGCCAGTCCTGTCATCGATCCCGTGAGCAAGCTCACGGCTCTATGCCAGTCCTGTCCTGCCGCCTTCCTTCCTACTTGGTCAAGCCCTCGTCCGATTAGTAACAGTCAGCTCCATACATTACTGCACTTCCACCCCTGTCCTATCAACCTCGTCGTCTTCAAGGGGACTTACTT
>CACYPS010000020.1 GCA_902776305.1 uncultured Lachnospiraceae bacterium
CTTATTGCTCGTCTGGTTCGTTCTGGATAATATTTACTTTTCAAGGTTCATCCGGTCGATGAATCTGACCAGCAGGCTCAAGATTCCGAGAGCCTATAACTACTTATTGGCTTTCTGCTGATGTAAGAATGATAGCATTGCCTTGCCCGAAGTACGATAGTTTGCCGTTCGTGTCACATGGAAAAATGTTCTTTATCGAATACCCTCTAACTTATGAAAAAAGTGTGCCCTACAGGTCATCCACGATGACTTGTGAGACACACCTTTGCTTATTATTTCAAACTTCCGAAGAGCTATATCCGGATGAGCTCTGCATAACGGGGGTACATGCACCTCGCAGGAAAGGAACTAAGATCTGACGATTTTTATCAGAAGCAGCGCAAGAACGATCAAAATTACCGGCCTTACAATTTTCGCTCCTTTTTCCATGGCCAGACCGGCGCCGATGTAATTGCCGGCCATGTTGCATATGGCGGCGGCTATTCCCAGCGGGATCACTGCCTGTCCGTGCAGAAGAAATATGACGAGCGATGTGACATTTGTCGTCAGATTAATGACTTTCGTCTGTGCGTTCGCCGCAGTCAGACCCATTTTGGCAAATACCGTGAAGGCTATAATAAGGAAAGTTCCTGTTCCGGGTCCGTAGAATCCGTCATAGATTCCGATGACAAATGCAGCTGCCGAAGAGACAAGGTAAGTCCTTCTGTCCACCCGGGCCTCTCTTCCACGTTCCTGAAACAAGTTCTTGTTCAGGACAAAGAATGCGGAAAGAGGAAGAACGATGAACAGAACATTTTTCATCACCTGCTCGCTCATGCTCATAGAAAGCCTGGCTCCGAGCGAAGCACCTGCCACCGCGCAGATTACCGAGGGCACTGCGAGCTTAAAGTTGACCAGCTTATGCCGAATAAAACGAAATGTTGCAAGTGCGGTACCGCAC
Organism: uncultured Lachnospiraceae bacterium; assembly: GCA_902776305.1. Taxonomy (GTDB): domain Bacteria; phylum Bacillota; class Clostridia; order Lachnospirales; family Lachnospiraceae; genus Chordicoccus. The sequence goes on from CACYPS010000020.1 coordinate 941, forward strand.
GTGGAGGACAGTTTATTGGTCGCAATGGCTGCATGGATCGGAAGACCCGCGAAAAGATATGCGGGAAGAGAGATCAGCCCTCCGCCTCCGCCGATCGCGTCGACGAGGCCGGCAAGAAAAAGCATGGGGCATACAATAAGAAACATTTCGGGTGTGAGATTCATGTCAGTATTCATTTTAATTTACGTCCTGTTAAAAATTGGCTGTCGCCTTCACGCGACAGCCACCATTTTATGTACGGAAAGGATCCGTGTCAAGCTTACCGATATTCTTTTTAAAAACATACGACATAACAAGTTCTCTGAGGATATCGAAGAGGACCCGGTTATCTGCTATAATAAGAAATGTATCCTTCGTACTCCCCAAAACAGCAAAGTCTGATTCCTGACGGCGCGTTCGCTCTGATAAACGGCAGGGCAGGCAACCATCTTTGACAGAGGACTCTTTATTCGGGTATAAAAACATGGGTTATTTCTATCTGATTCTGCAGGCACTTATTTTCAGTTTCGGCGGTCTCCTGATCAAATCGGTCGGTACGATGCTTTCGCCTTTTCTGACCTCCTGCCTGCGTTTTACCATCGGCATTGCTATGCTCTTCCTCATCCAGAGACTTCGGACGGGTAAGCTTCGTCTGACTTTGACGGACCGGGTGATCCTGATCGGCGGCGTGTGCAAGGCACTGCATTATCTCGCGGAGAACTTCGGCGTTATGCGCGGGTTCTCCTATGGCGTCGTGCTGGTGTGGCCGGTCCAGACGGTTGTCATTTTTCTTGTTTCAAGGCTCTTTTATAAGGAAAGGGTCGATTACTGCACACTTGCGGGAACTATTCTGTGTATTGCCGGCGTCATTACCATTTCCTGGAACGGCGCTTCACTTTCTGTGTTTCTGGGCAGCGGATGGATTACCATGGCGGCACTTGTGCTGGCGGGAATAGGCGCAGCCGGTTTTTCCATTTCCCAGAAAGCCAGGATCCGGGAAATGGATGTTGTGGAAATGAATGCATCAATGTTCATATTCGGCTGGATCACAACTTTGCTGGTCCTGATCCCCACCTCACCGCACGTCACAGGGACAGTCAATCTGTCCGGGACGATCAGTATGCTGCTTCTCGGAATCATCACCTGCGTAGGATTTCTCCTTCAGGCAGCAGGCATCAGGACTGTGCCGCTTCTCATCGCCACCATCATTCAGAGCTCTTCTACTGTCCTGACTATCCTATGGGGCGTTCTGTTTTATCATGACCCGATCAGCAGATATGTTGTCCTGGGAACAGTCTTTTTCATGACGGGCATTGTGCTCGTTAACCTTCCTGCAGTGAGGAGTAAGCAAGTGCAGCAAATTGATGAGTAAGCCATCCCCGTAAAAAACATGAGGGAAAAAGAGTTTATCACAAAATGAAAACGAGAATACTTTTAAAACGAACAATAATTATATTTCCTTAAAGAAAGGTGCTCCTATGAACAATGAAATGAAACGCAGGCTGGCCATGACCGTGGCCGGTGTTCTGATCGCAGGCTTCAGTGTAGGCATGTTCCAGTATTCGGCCATGGGACTGGACCCCTTTCAGGTCTTTGCCCACGGCGTCTGGAAAAGGATCAACGGTCCCAGCTTCGGCTTTGTATATATGGTCCTTAACATGATTCTGCTGGCTGTCGACTTCTTTTTCCTGGACAGAAAAAAGATCGGCATCGCCACCTTTATCAACCTTTTCCTTTTGGGCTATGTGGTGGACTTCTCAGCCTGGCTCTGGAAGAGCCTTCTGCCGGATCCTTCTTTCCTGATTCGCCTTTTCTTCCTGATCATGGCAGTAGTCATCATGTGCCTGGCCTCCGCGCTCTACTTTACGGGAGATCTCGGCGTCTCCACCTACGATGCCATCGCCCTGACATTGTCAGAGAAAAAGGGCTGGGATTTCCGCATCGTCCGTGTGATCTCGGATCTTATCTGTACCCTGACCGGAACCCTTCTGGGCGTTATGCCCGGTATCGGAACCATCATCACGGCCTTTTTCATGGGCCCTCTCATTGCATTTTTCAGGAAAACGGTGGCGGATCCTCTTCGCTATGGAAAGAGCGGAATGCCTCATTAAGAAGGCAAAGGGAACTACGCACAATCTCTATTCATACATCAATTCCGAAGTCTTTATCGTCGGATCAAAATTCGTAGCATTGCCGGAGTTGGAGCGCAGATTCAAAACATAACCGTCCGGCAGTTCTCTGGGAGCATACCCGGTAATCTGCCTGAAGACTCTGTTAAAATTCCGGATGGTCTCGAACCCGCAGTTCATTGCTATTTCTGTCATACTCAAATCTGTATTTTTGTTCAGGTCAATCGCTCTGTTCACTCGAATATGATTCAGATACATAGAAAAAGTCATCCCCGATATTCTTTTAAAGAAGCGGGAGAAATAGGCTTCCGACATATTCATATATTCGACTGCTCTTGAAAAACTGTAGGTCTCCGCATTTTCATCAATATCATACAGCAGCTTTTTATATTGCTCAGTTGCTGCGGATATTAAAACGGGCGATGACCGAATCTCCAGAACGGAGAAAATCTCCGCAATCAGCTGCTGCATCATAGCATTGCTGATCTCGTCATAAAACCTCTCTTTTCTAAAGCCGGCCACCCGAATTTGCTTAAGTGTTTCAAGCACACGGAAGTTGTCCGTGAAGACAGGATTTGCAAGACAATAATTGTCGGTGACACGGCGAAGGAGGTCATCAGAAAAAAGAGACACATAGAGGGTTGTACCGGGAGCGGAAAGAATAGAATGAACGGATTGTCCCCTGAGATAAATGCACTGTCCTTTCTGCAGCGTAAATGTCTCCAGATTCAGAGAAATCAGCGCTTCCCCGTCCTCACATACGGCAATCTCGTGAATGTGAAAGAAAAGTACGACACAGTACTGACGACAACCGGGGCAATCGGTATTTCGGCTATGATGCACGGCTACCTGCCCTTTGACAAAGACAACTGGCAGCTCTGTGAGTTCCGTACCAGGAGAAATACTATTACTCAGGAGGCAGCGGAAAAACTGAGCGAACTGTTTGACTTCAATATTCCGCAGAGATGGTCCATTGCTCACCTTTATCAGGCGATCCTGAATAAGGAAGAGCATGTCAGTGACATTGCTTATATCACTACCTTGGCCGGGTATGTCCATTTTGTTCTGACCGGCGAGAGAGTGATGGGAATCGGAGAGGCGAGCGGCATGTTCCCGATCGATTCCGAAAAACTCTGCTATGATGAACAGATGGTCAGGAAGTTTAATGAATGCACAGGCCTTGACCTTCTTTCTATGCTGCCGCAGATCAAGCTGGCGGGCGAGAATGCCGGCGTTCTGACCGAGGATGGCGCGCTGTATCTCGACCCTTCCGGGAAACTGGAAGCGGGAATTCCCGTTGCTCCCTGCGAGGGAGACGCCGGGACCGGCATGGTCGCGACCAACTCCGTCCGCGTGAAGACCGGAAATGTGAGCGCGGGCACCAGCGACTTCGCCATGGTCGTAACGGACAAAAAACTCAAACGGCACAGGGAGATCGACATGGTGACGACACCGGCGGGTAAGCCGGTTGCCATGGTTCACTGCAACAATTGTACCTCCGATATCAATGCCTGGGTAAAACTGATCAGGGAGTCCCTGGATACGTTCGGTTTCACGGTCGACACCAATACTCTGTTTACGAAACTGTTTGAAGCAGCGCTTAAGGGTGACGACGACTGCGGCGGACTTCTCAGCTATAATTACTATTCCGGCGAAGGCGTGACAGATTTAAATGAGGGCCGGCTCCTGTTTATGAGAAAAACGGACTCCAGGTTTTCGCTGGCCAATTTCATGAGAACCCACCTCTACTCTGCAATGGCAACATTGAAGATCGGAATGGATATCCTGCATAAGGAAAATGTTGTGATCGACAAAATCTATGGTCACGGCGGCTTCTTCAAGACGCCGGAAGTCGGCCAGAGAATCCTCTCCGCAGCAATCGACACACCGGTATCCGTTATGGAGACGGCCGGAGAGGGAGGCCCTTACGGTATGGCACTTCTGTGCGCGTACTTGTTGTGGAAAGAAAACGAATCGTTGGAAGACTATCTGGACGACAAAGTCTTCCATGGTTGCAAGTCGGTCACTGTCACTGCGGATCAGACAGAAGTCGACGGTTTCAACAGATTCATTGAGGACTATAAAGCCTGCCTTAATGTAGAGGAAGAGGCTATCAAATGCTGGGTCTGAAGAGAGAAGTAAAAGCTTTAATATCATGAATATTGCTCGATGAAAAATAGAAGCCTCCGGCAGATCGCAGACATGCACGATTAAAAATGTGTACTACATGTTGTTCCTTTTTGTTTCGCTTTTCACCCCGGGCATGGTACAATTAACGTAATCATGTACATTATTTGAGGCATTTTCATGCTTCACAAAGTCAAAGGAGGTACGTCATATGGAAAAGCTCAAGAAGCTTTCACTTGCCGCCCAAATCTTTATCGCACTGGTCCTTGCTGTCATCGCGGGTCTTCTCATGCAGTCCCATGCGGAATTCGCAGCCACTTACATCAAGCCCTTCGGAACGATCTTCCTGAATCTTGTCAAATTCATTGTCGGACCGATCGTCCTCTTCTCGATCATGGCCGGTGTTGTCTCCATGCGGGATATCCGCAAGGTCGGTCAGATCGGCGGTATCACCGTCGTCTATTATTTCTGCACGACCGCCGTCGCGACAGCGATAGGCCTTGCTATTGCCAACCTCTTCAAAGGAGGTTTCCCTGCACTCGAGACATCCAGTTTGTCTTATGAAGCACCCGAGGCAACATCCAAAATGGATGTTTTCGTAAACATCTTTCCATCGAACTTCCTGACTCCGATCACAGAGGCCAACATGCTCCAGGTTATTGTCACGGCACTGCTCATCGGCTTTGCGATCATCCTGCTCGGCGATTCGGCTGCGAAGGCTGTTGACGGCATCAATCTCTGGAACGGTATCTTCATGAAGGTCATGGAAATGATCCTGTCACTGTCTCCGGTAGGTGTATTCTGTCTGCTGTGCCCCGTCATCGCAGCCAACGGGCCTATGGTCATCGGTTCTCTGGCCAAAGTTATTCTGGCAGCCTACTGTGCCTATGTACTTCATGCCATCATTGTCTATTCCGCTACCATCTCCACGATGGGAGGCATGAGCCCCGTCAAGTTCTTTAAGGGAATGCTTCCGGCGATCATGTTCGCGTTCTCCAGCGCATCCTCGGTCGGCACGCTTCCGATCAATATGGAATGTACTGAGAATCTCGGCGCTTCCCGCGAAGTTTCCTCCTTCGTTCTGCCGCTCGGCGCAACGATCAATATGGACGGAACCGCCATCTACCAGGGTGTATGCGCCGTATTCATCGCCTCCTGCTACGGTATTAATCTGACTCCCGCGCAGATGGTTTCCATCGTCCTGACCGCTACGCTCGCATCTGTAGGAACCGCGGGTGTTCCGGGTGCAGGTATGGTCATGCTGGCTATGGTCCTGACTTCCGTTGGTCTTCCGATCGACGGTATCGCCCTTGTTGCAGGTGTGGACAGAATCTTTGATATGGGTCGTACGACGCTCAACATCACGGGCGACGCATCCTGCTCAATCATCGTATCCAATATTCTTCGGAGGAGAGGGGCTAAGATCTGACACAAAAGGCGGTTGAAGTTACTTTGCTCACCACCTTATCAAAGAGGAAAATAAAATGGCAAAACTTCATCTTCCCGGATCTTTCCTTTCGTTGATTTCCGTAAACAGAACAACCTGACCGAACAGTTTTTAAAAGAATCCAATAGGTATGTAAAAGAGTGCCCCTCAAGTCATGCACTGTGACTTGAGGGGCACTCTCGTATATCGTCTTGTTGATGCTATCATGTTGTAGCTGACTGATCCCGATCGATGTATCTGAGAAACTCTAATTACGTCGGCATGATCAAATATTTTTCACTCATTTTTCATACTATCGAAAAATACCGGGACTATGATATTACAGTATCTTCAAGAACACCCCGGCATTCTTGACGCGACATGCGCGGCGCCAAGGCGGCTTCCGCTGCGCACGTCTGCGATTCGCCGTGCCTAAGCATGCGTAACAACGGAGGACCCTCATAATGAAACAATCAGCCATGAACAACTGCCTCAGAATCCTGCTAACGCTACTGTTGACCCTGTCTCTATTCACAGTCACTGTACATGCAGCCACCCCCACCGAAATCTGGATCAAGCCCTCTCGCAACTTCAGCAATGCATCTGACGTTGCGTATGTCACAAACGGCGATCTCGTAGCCAACTGGGGCGTTCGCGGCGAACACGCGACTTTCTTGACCGATTATGCCTTGGACTACTACACAGGAGCCTGCACTTATGAAAATCTCATCGCATATAAAGGCTCTGCCGGCATACAAGACGCTCCGTCAAGTCCGCTGTACAATGCGCTGTCCGATATGATGAACGCCAAGGCTTCTTCAACGACAACATATGCCGAAACACGCGATCTATTCAAATATACAGACTGTATGGCAAATGATTACTCCCACATCTCCTCGTTCTATTCCGGCATTAAGCTGAATGGCAAATGGGACGGCGCCCAAACATGGAACCGTGAACACACTTGGCCGAACTCCAAGATTGACGGCAGACAGGAAACCGATATTATGATGCTTCGTCCCAGCTGCGTCAGAGAGAACTCCGACCGCGGCAATTCGGCTTACGGAGAGAGCTTAGGCTATTACGATCCCAATTCCGCATCCAACGGTCAGTTCAACCTTCACGGCGACTGTGCCCGCATCGTGCTCTACACCTATGTACGATGGGGCGTGACCGATACCATGTGGGGCTCGAAGGGCGTAATCGAGAACCTCGATGTCCTGCTCAAATGGATGGCGGAAGATCCCGTCGATACCTGGGAAATGGGACGCAATGATGCTGTCCAGTCGATAACCGGCGTTCGCAACGTATTTGTGGATTATCCGGAGCTGTCATGGCTGCTCTTTGACCGGGAAATACCATCCGGATATAGTTCTCCTTCCGACGTCGGCGAAGACAGCTCTTGCAGGAGGGACAGCTCTGACAGGGACGAGACTGGATGGATAAGTCAGGGGAAAATTGCATGCACAATTTCACAGGATGTCGCTTAAAAGCGACATCCTGTTTTATGTTAAAAATTGCCTCTTGAATTAAGAATATTTGTTTGCTATTATTAGCAAAGAAAGCAAGCTGCTCACGATAGAATTCTGCGTCAGAGAACGATGAAGACGAATATCTCTTTGCGCGCCTATCATAGCCCTGCGTCACGAATATTGCGCGATGAAGAATAAAAAGGGGGATCGTATGGACCGTGTAATTCTACACTCAGATGCGAATTGTTTCTATGCCTCGGTCGAGATGCTGCACCATCCCGAATATGACGGCCTGCCCCTCGCGGTGGGCGGCGATGCGGAAAAGAGGCACGGCATCATACTGACGGCAAATTACATAGCGAAACGCAGGGGCGTGAAGACAGGATCCGCCCTCTGGGAAGCCAGGCAGGCCTGTCCCGGCCTTATCATCGTTCCGCCGAATTATGATCAGTACATACGGTTCTCCGGATACCTTCGGGAGATCTATTCCAAGTATTCTGACCGGGTAGAGTCCTTCGGTCTCGATGAGTCGTGGATCGATGCAACGCACAGCGTAGGGATCAGGGGCGACGGTCTCAGTATCGCAAATGAAATCAGCCGGGACGTAAAGAATGAGCTCGGCCTCACAGTGAGCATAGGCGTGAGCTGGAACAAAATATTTGCCAAATTCGGTTCGGATTATAAGAAGCCGGACGCGATTACGGTGATCGACCGGGAAAATTACCGGCGGATCGTGTGGACAAAGCCTGCGGAGGATCTTCTCTATGTGGGCAGAGCGACAAAAAGGAAGCTTGCAAATGTAGGTATCTGCACCATCGGTCAGATCGCGGAGGCAGATCCCGACTATTTGCAGGGAATGCTCGGAAAGCACGGGCTGATGCTTTCCATATTTGCACATGGCGAAGATAAGACGCCGGTCGCAAAGGAGAACACGGATGCACCGATGAAGAGCATAGGAAACGGCATGACCATGCCGAGAGACCTTGTGAATGACATGGAGGTGAAGATGGCATTTTACATGCTCTCCGAGACGGTGGCGACGAGGCTGCGGGAGAACCATTTTGCCGGGAACATCATCGAAATCTATGTGCGGGACAATGACCTCATGGGATTTACCCGCCATCATAAGATTCCGGTCCCGACGAATATATCTGATGAAATCGCGCGGAATGCCATGGCACTCTTTCTGGCAAATTACAGGTGGCACAAACCGATTCGCGGTGTCGGCGTGCGGGTGGCCGGACTTAAGGGTGAGAATTATCCCTACCAGCTTGACCTTTTTAACAGTGAAGAACGCCGGGAGAAGCAGCTTGCTGCGGACAGGGCGGTAGACGAGATAAGGAAAAGGTTCGGAACGGCGGCTGTGCAGCGGGGGCTTATGTATTTCGGTCCCGATATCACGCCGAGAAAGAGGCAGGAACAGACAATCCATCCGCATTCGTACCTGGAGAGGGGAAATCTGACGATGGGGTAAGGTGCTAAGGTATTAAACTTTTAGCATCATTTCGTGTATTAAGAAAGGGCATGTGAAAAATGAAGGTTCATTTTTCACATGCCCTTTCTTTATTCGGAGGCTGTCTTTTAGATATTACCGATTCATGCGACAACCTATATTGACGTTTTGACTGCCCAAGTGTCAGCTCCTGTTGGATATTACCTATTCATGAGGCAGTCCATATTAACGTATTGATTGCCCAAGTGTCAACTCCTGCCATCGTGATTTTCTCTGTCAGCGGCGCTGCCGGTCACACGGCGTCTGTTGCGATGCAGGGCGAACACGACAGCAATGCATGCCAGAGACGCCGTAAGCAGCGTGAACCAGAAGGCCGGATCGGAATCATCGCCCGTGGACACCGAAGCCGACTTTGTCGCGGAAGGATTGGAAGCCTTCGCGGCAGGCGTGGCGGACGCATTTTTTACAGCATTGTTTGAGACACCGGTATTGCCGGATGCCCCGCGAGTGGGCACAGCGGACACCTGTTTCACAGTGCCGGTAGGAGTGACGGACGCCCTGCGGGTGGGTGCAGCGGATGTCGGTTTCACGGTGCCGCTGGGGGCTGCAGTCGCGGACGGACTGATCACGGGTCCTGTGGCGACAGAAACGGTCTGTGTCGTGAAGACTTCATTCTCGAACTGTGCCGTCCACGTGGTCTTTCCCGTCTTGTCGTCGGTGGTAACCGTAGTTTTAACGGTCTCCTCCAGCACATGGTCCTTATCGCGCTGACAGATGCACCTCGCCGTCACGCTGGCGTTATCCTCGTTCCACGTGTATGTCGGCTCGCCCCACGCATGGTCGAGCGGGGCCACCGTTACATCCTCCTCAGTGAGCGGCTCCGTACCCGACTCGTCCGCAAAGATAGCACCGGAGAGGGGATCGCGCCAATAGGCGAGACTCCCCGATTCCTCACAGGTCGCCGCCACCGCCTCCACATATTCGAGCGTGACCACTTCGCCGAAGGCCTTAATGCCGAAGTTGTCATAGTGGTAGGAATTCTTGATCGGCGTACCAATGTAACGCGATGCATACCATTCCAACATGTCTTCTGAGCTTGCTACGGTGGGATTCATGTATATGAAAAAGTCCCTGGAGAAGGGAGCGCACAGGTCAAGCCATCCTTCTGCTGCGTATTCATCATGATCGGTGACGTTCTCGATCTTCAGAAAGCTTTCGCCCTCATTGATGACGGGCGTCCCGTATACGGGGTCGCGGCGCCACGCAGGATTTTCCCTATAGCTCAAAGATATCTGTGAAGTCGCGAAATATTTCGCGCTGCCATCCTCGTAGTCGTGGCGATGCGACACGACCACGGCCAGCCGGTCCCCGGCCTTACTGTACACAGGATTATAGAGCGCCACGCGGTGGTATCCGCTACTGCTGACCTCACGGGTGCATGATGCAAGAAGTTCACCATCCTCGGGAGCCGTCGCACCGTCCCGCAGCCGGTAGATGTCAAAGGTGATCGTGAACCCTGTCAGGGGCACTTCGAATCCCGTCGCGAAGCGTGTTGCCACCTCATCGATACGCATGTCCTTATCCAGCGTAAAGACATTCGCGCACCAGACAGGGTTCTTATCTTTGTGTATCCACTCACTCGCAGCGGCGGGCATGTAATCCAGCTGCAGCGCGTTCTCCTGATCATGGTTTTCACGCAGGTCAAAATCAAAGCTTTCGGGAGAGTTAATACCTGCGTCGTAGTAGGAAAGATAAAAGTATCCTGTGTGCAGGCCGTTCTCGTCGACAATTCCCCAGTCTCCGCCGTTCGCGTCTTTGGTCGTACCATCCGCAGCCACAAGCCCGCCGGGTATGATGTCCGTCTGAGATCCCCAGCTGTTCTTGGCGATCCATGCACCGTTTCCCGGTGGCTCTTTGGTGAAATTCGAGGCAGGATAGTCATCGTCCCACCCCACAATGCACACGGCATGTCTATCGCTGGTCGCTTTGCCATCGAAATAATACGCCCATGTCTCCTTGTTGAGCGCGTCATCGTTTGTCTTAATGCACACCGATACACCGCGGCCGGCATAGAGTTCCGACTTGAGCTGGTCGATGCTGTCCTGATAGAGATGCTTGTCGCCGCTGCCTATAGGGCCTCCGGCAATAGGTTCTTTGTCAAACTTATCCACACCGTCATAAGTATCCGTGATCCAGTAAATGAACACATTATTGTCAATGAGCGTGTAGGGCGTCCCACGGAGCCTCCCGGCCCCCGGTTCGTCAGCCTCGGAAATGGTCCAGTCGTCATATTCGCTGTAGGTGTCGTAGGTCTCGTACATGGCAAGATAGGCCTCGTAGTACTGTTCCGCATACGGCCTCAACTCATCTTCGCTTATATCTGGGTAAGACTGTTTGTACTCCTGCAGTATGGCTCCAATGACGGCATCCTTGTCCGCAACCAGCGTCTCATAAGACAGCTTACCCTCGATTCCCCGGTAGGGATACTCACTCTCAGGCACAGGCCCGATGCCCTGGGCATAGAGGGTTCCGGCGCAGTAACCTGCACCACCGAACTTGTAAATGGCGTTGGGATTCTCGTCGTACAGGTGGAGGCCTTCGCCGGCCTGGGAGCTGCTTATGTCCTCTGTTACAGGTTGTGCGACATACCAGGCAAGATACCGCTCGGAAAGGTCGAGACCTGTCTCCGCGTAGGTAGAGCCCATTTTGGAAAGGATGGATGTCTCTGCCGCCGCCGTCGCCGCAAAGGCCCAGCAGGTGCCCCAGGGATCCTGCACCTTCACGGGCGTTACACGGCCCTGATCACGCAGATCGAATCTCGAAGGATACTCACCCGGCGTCAGAGTTACCCCCGCTGATTGCCCCACAAGCGCTTCTGATTCTGTCTTTTCCTTGTCAGCATCGGCCATCAGGTCGTCTCCGGTCAACGCGTCATCCGGGGCTGCTGTATTAGGGATGGTATCGCTCCCGCTATCTTTCGGGACGCTGTTCTTCGTGTCTTCACTCACAAGAGATGCCGCGTCATCCGCCGGAGTACTGTCATCCGCCTTTCCCATCAGGTCTTCAGGAATGCCTTCAGAGACCGGAGCAGAATCTGTAATGTTGTCCTGTGTTGTGGCATCAGTCGGATTGACCTGCACGGCAGAGTCTGTAAGATCTGCCTGCGCAAGAGAGCCGTCCGCAAGGACGGTCAGCGGCTGAACTTGCAACGCGCATATGAGACCCAGACAAACGAGGCCTCTCCTCCAGGTCGCGATGACGTGAGACTGTTTTTTCCTTTTTCGACTGTTCATGGCGAATTCTCCTAACATATGAAGCGGTCAATTGCATCCCGCTCTCCTCTTTGAATTACTTTTAATGATACCAGAAATCAATATTCTCGTGAAGCTCACAGCACAACAAAAAATATGCCCCACAGGTCATCCTCGATGACTTGTGGGGCACACTCGTCTAAATTATAACTCAAATAATCAAGAACACCTCGGCGTTCTTGCTTAGGCCTTTTTTCGATAAGCACGAGGCCCCATTCCGTAACTCTTTTTAAAGACATCCTTAAAATAGTTCCCATCAGAAAATCCGCACTTTTGCGCAATGTCGGTGATAGAAGCATCTGTGGAGACAAGCTCCATCGCCGCATGCTGCAAGCGGGTAAAAATCAGATATTCCTTAAGTCCAAGGCCGGTAGCCTCACGGAACTTGCGTGTCAGGTAATTAGGCGTGAGTCCGGCTTCTCTTGCTATATCTGCGGTAGTAATCGGCTCCATGTAATGTCCCGTGATAAATCGTGCAGCCTGAAGGATGCTGCGGTCGGTCGTGTGGATATCGGCCGGTGCATCTTGCAGAAAATGGCACACCCTCCCGCACATAACCAGCAACTCCTGCAGCATCAGGGTGCATAGAAGAGATGAGCGGTCATCGCGGATCCGCTCCTCGCGGACCATTTTCGAGAGCAAACTGTTTACATCGTCCTGATGTAATTCCGGTACCTGAAGAATGTGCATTTTCGAAAAAAAGGAATCCCCTCCGGGCAGCAGTTTACTCTCATCGTCATCACACAACTGGAGGTAATCATGGCAGAAATAAAAGCAACGCTCACAAAACGGGATGAGCGGTTCTTGTGGCAGTATCATTGGCAGAATCGGTCCCTTAACCGTGGTCAACGTAACAAGCGTAAGATTAAAGAACGGTGTCCGCTGGCTTGAGATCGACTTCGAAGGCGGCAAGGGCTGGGTCGAAGGCAATATGCTTGTTATTAAAAGATGATAAATGTTTTGCATAGTGATGGCGTTAGAGGCGTCATAATTCCAAATAAAAAAGAGCCGAATCCCAAGTTTCGGTTCTTTTTTGTTTGGAAAAATTTCCCCTATGAGGATCATGGATGGACTTATAAGCCGGAGAAATAGCTGAAAATGCGTAGGCTTATTTACCGCTTCTGCACTCTTCCGGAAAACGAATGTCCCTACTTCAGAATCTTGCTGGCAACCGATGACATACGTCTGCCGCCTTCCGAACCTGCTCTCTGTCAGTACGTATAACCAGGTACTCAGAAAATCCGGGTAATCCCATCGACACATATTCATTTCTATAAACCATGCCACTTTCGACATTCTTCTTGCCCGAGAGATGAAAGCTTCTCACACCTGTCTGCTTGTGAATCTCTGCTATATTCTCTTCATTCACGCCGCTGCCTGCCATGATCTCTATTTTGTCTCCGAAAGAGTCTGCAAGATTTCTTATTACAGGAATTCCGGCAGATGCGGTATCGGCGTGACCGGATGTCAGAATAATATCCACTCCGCATTTTACTGCCTTGTCCGCTGTATCTGACGGATCATTGCTCATATCAATTGCCCGATGCAGCGTGAGATTGATGCCGTCTGACCGCTCTCTGATCTGCTGCATTCTCTCAAAATCAAGGCTTCCGTCCGGATTCAGTATGCCCGTTACAATTCCGTCCGCGCCAAGATTTTTATATGTGGTAACACAGTCGAGCATTATCTGATATTCATGCTCTGTATATAAAAAGTCGCCAAATCTGGGGCGTATCATGACATGAATCGGAAGATCCACAGTTTGACGGACTCTGCGAAAAAGTGCCTCGGAAGGCGTCGTCCCTCCAATAATCAGATCGGCACAGAGTTCCAAGCGATCTGCTCCACCCGCCTGTGCCTCGATGGCACTTTCTACTGAATCTACGCATACTTCCAGAAAAAATCTGTTTTTATCCTGCATGTCTGTCTGCCTCCGTGGGGAATGGTTTGATTTCTGCATTATAATTTATTTGTATTTGAAGAACCAGTATTATTTGGTAAAATTCTCAGATAGGGTGAAGGTGATTGAAGGGGATTGAGATTATGAATGATCTTACAACAGAATCAAGAAATGATGTTTCCATCAAGGAAATTACACTGGAGAACCGGCTCGAAATCATCGGAGAAGGTCTGAGAAAAAAATATCTCAGCAGGCTTACGGAAATGGAAATTGCGCCTGTCGGAGAACTGCTTCCGCTGGAAGAAGACCTGATTGATAATGTGCGTATGTATCACATAACAGAGATGGTCTATGAGAAAGGTGAATCCGTCACAGATAAATTCACGACTGTATTCAATACATTATCCACATATAATGCGACCGTATTCATAGTCATGGAATCGGACGGTAAAAAAAGCAACTTCTATGTCGGAGTCCGCAACAATGAACTGGACGTTACAAAGAAGCGCTCCACGGTCACCCTGGGAGATACGCTGAAAAATGCTCTGATAGGACATTTTCCGGGCATTAAGATTGAAAATGCCGACCGCAGCCAAATCGCTGTTCTGTCTGATAAAATAAACTCGCAGCAAAATATGGCGTCCGTTAGCGTCGTCGGAAATATCCGCAATCAAAAAGACCAGCAAAACGAGCAGTTCACGCAGGGTCTTGAAAAGCTTGCTCTTGCAATGCAGGGCAGGCAGTATATCGTGCTGATTGTTGCAGAAAATCAGCCTCCGCAGGCAGTCCAGATCATGCGGAAAGAGTATCAGGATCTGTACACGAAATTGTCTCCGCTTCAGAAGGTGCAAACTTCGGACAGCAGCTCGAACTCGACATCCAGAAGCAAATCTTTTGCAGAAATGGACGGCAAGCAGAAGGCTGCCATGATAGGCGGAGCCCTGGCATCATTGACCGGCGTGATCGGAGGAGCAGTGCTACTACACGATATAAGCAGCGGAGGTATACGCGGCGAAAAAATCGGTCCTGTCAGCGGTTCCATGTTAGGCGGTCAGGTCGCAGGTCAGCTCAACGGCTTTATCAACGCGCTTGCCCCCAATGAGCAAATCAGCACCTCTTATTCGACTTCAAAATCCACAACGATGGAAAATAAGACTGTAACAGACCTCATGTATCTGCTTGATGAAGCCCTGAAGCGGACAAATGAGTTCGACAGCTACGGCATATGGAATGTTGCCGGTTATTTCATCTCTGACGACATGTCTGCGGCAGAGATTGCCGCTAGCAATTACCGCTCTCTTATGAACGGCGATAATTCCGGCAGAGAAGTATCGGCAATCAATTCCTGGAGAAGAAATGATCTCTCTATTCCGGGAAGTTATGATGATCTTACAACATATCTGTCAAGATTCACTCACCCGAAATTCATCTACGGTAATGACGGGCTGAACAATGTCTACACGGATGCATCGACTGTGATAAGCGGCAAAGAGCTTGGGCTTCATCTGGGACTTCCCCGCGCAACAATTTCCGGCCTGCCGGTCATACAGCACGCAGAATTCGGAAAGGAAGTCATCACGTACAACCTGTTCTCGAAAAACGAGAACCTGAATCCCGAAGACCGAATGACTCTTGGCAGAGTGTTCGACCTTGGGCAGATCACAAACAAGAAGGTGGAACTTATCAACAAGAGCCTGAATATGCACACGTTCATCACTGGCTCAACAGGCTCCGGAAAGAGCAACACGGTCTACCAGATGCTCGTTGAGCTCCACCAGGACCGAATCCCGTTTTTGGTCGTGGAACCCGCAAAAGGCGAGTATAAAGATGTGTTCGGTAACTGGAGCGATGTCAATGTATTTTCCACAAATCCGAATATCGCGCCGCTCATAAACCTGAATCCCTTTAAATTCCCGGAATCAATTCATGTCCTGGAGCATGTAGATGGGCTGGTCGAAATATTCGGCGTATGTTGGCCGATGTATGATGCGATGCCTGCATTTTTCAAGGATGCTATTCTCCGCTCTTATGAAGTTGTAGGCTGGGATCTCGGATCTTCAACATTTGACGGAAATGAACCGGAATACCCGGATTTTGAAGTTCTTGTGGAACAGCTCAACAGATTGATTGAAGAATCTGACTATGCCTCGGATATCAAGTCAAATTACAGGGGAGCGCTCGTTACACGTGTAAAGTCCCTCACAGTAGGACTGAACAAATTCATATTCACGTCGAAGCAGACTCCGTATGAAATCTTATTTGACCGCAACTGCATCCTGGACATCAGCCGCGTCAAATCAACGGAGACGAAAGCCCTGATCATGGGACTTATGGTCTACATCCTGAACGAGTATCGTGTTGACCGGAAAACTGAAAATAACAACAGGCTGAAACATGTGACCGTTCTGGAGGAGGCACACAATCTGCTGAAAAATACTACAGGAGGCGGATCCTCCGAGTTGATCGGAAAATCTGTCGAAATGCTGACACAGACAATTGCCGAAATAAGGACCTACGGGGAAGGGTTCATTATCGTCGATCAGTCACCATCCTCTGTCGACATCTCGGCAATTAAAAACACTAACACAAAAATCGTACTGAGGACACCGGAAGCAAATGACAGAGATGCCGTCGGAAGATCGATCGGTCTTTCAGCAGACCAGGTAAACGAGATTGCCAAACTGCCGAGCGGAGTGGCGGTCGTTTACCAGAACGACTGGGTAAGTCCGGTGCTTACGATGATTGATAAGGCAGATGTAACGGAAAAGCCGTATAATTTTGAAAAACCCGTAAAAATACAAACACTCAAATCCGCAAGGCTTGATATTATAAGCTTGTTGATGCAACCATGGTTCGGCGGGAAAATGATCCCGGAGGACAGGCTCAAATCTTCCCTGGCTGTGCTGGATATCCCCAGAGAAGACAGAAAAGCCATAATGGCTATTATGGATGATTATCTTCTGTTCAACGGGCATCTGATCTGGGACAGGAAAGATCTGCCGAAACTGCAGAAGCTTGTCCAGCATGTACTCGGTTTGAGTGATAAGAACATAGAAGCAATCGAAAAAGCAGAGGAACTAAGGAACATTGTAAAAGCAAGGATCAGAAGGCTATCCGCCAAGAATACTGAAGATATCTGCCTGATCCTGACCAGCGTAGAATGAGGTAACATCATGATAAATATGGATAATTTCGACAGAAAAAGCTTTGAAAGTACATTTGACGATGTTAAGAGCAAATTAAAGACCTTAAGAGAAGGGTTAGAGAAAGGTCTCTCCCCTGAAAATGAGCGAACAATATACATGTCTGATGTCGTCGTCAAAAATCCTTTTACGGAAATTACAGCTGAAGAATCCGGAATGGATTCCTCAATGTGGACCGCAACTGTTCGCGAGGCACTAAAGAAATTGTATCATGGGTATGAATTACCCGATGGCGGCTTGACGCTTGGCCTGGACGAACTGTCCAAAAGGAAATTAGATCCGGATCATATGTACGAAGATTTGAAGCAACAGTCCGGTATTGCTGCAGAAATAATCAGTGCTGCAAAAGAAAATCTTGAAGCAAAATTGCTGGGAAAAGATCAGACAACATATCGGGCGGACGATCGTCCGGATTTACTTCAGGAAACTGACCCGGATGTAGATAAAATAAGGGTAGATAACAATACCGGAGAAATTCTGGAGCGGGTTAAGACTGCATTTGTCGGAAAAAATGCCGAGGAATGCTTGTCTGAACTGACCGGAGACGAGTACGAAAAGTATTTTAACGACGATAGCGTAGATAAGGTAGAAATCCCGAAAGAACTTTATAACTCGATAAAAGACAAAGTAGCCGATAAACTTAGCAAACTGAGCGAGGATCTTTCCAGAGCTGAAAACGATTCGGATACCCAGGAAGCAGAAGCAATAAAAAAGGAAATCATTCAATACAAAACGATTGATTCAAAGACGGAGAAGAGTAATACGACATCGGAAGAAGCAATATTTGCCAGACTGCAGCCGCGCAGATATATCAGCAGGATGTCAGGGATAGATGCTGTTATAGAGGCAAATGCAGAGGCAGTGGGACCCGCGCTGTATGATGCAGGTATTGCATTTGCTCAATCTCTGACTGAAAATATTCCTGAAATCATGGATGGTAATGTTACCGCACAGGAAGCCTTTCTGGATGTGATATCAAATACAGCGGAAGCAGGTTTCGATACATATACAACAGTTTTTGTAGACTCATTGACACATGCTGAAATGGCACCATCAAGCCGTACGTTAATAAAAACCATCTCTGTTCCTGAGATTCCGGGCATAGACACCAATTGGGGAATTGACACATATAATTCCATAATGAGTTGTGCGAAAGGTGAAATCAGCGTGTCTGAGCTGTCGTATAACATGTCTGAATTAGCAGTTCATATAGATGATATAAAGCACATAGCTGAAGTATCTTCGACAGTTGGCTCTTTTGTTGGTGCCGGCGTAGGAGCTGTCCTTCCGGGTGTGAACAGTACTACAGGGGCCGCTGTCGGTGCGACTGTCGGATACGGAGTAGGTGTCGCCGGTGGCATAGTAGTTTATACGGTTGCCGCAGAGGCGCACGCTGCCGCAGTTCAAATCGGTTCCGAAAAAGCAGGTATTCTTGCGGAGCAGGCCAAAAATGCTGCTGATAGCACGATCCGGTTAATTAAGGAAAATGCACCTGACAAGGTGGACGCTGCGTTGCAGGCGGTCAATGATTATGCGTCCAAGTTTAAGTTGCCGTTTAGGGTGGCGCTTCCGGCTTGAGTAAAGAAGATCTGACGATTATGATCAATGCGGCACAGCCGTGTATCAACCAGAAAGGGAGTCGCATCATGCGACTCCCTCTCAATCGGAGAGCATTTCATATTATCTATATTATTGCAGCTGGAGATAAATGTTGTGTCATATAGCATATCAATTTATTTTCTACCCATATTTTTACAAATATTGACCTAGCACCTGTTGGGACATCAACATTTGGAATTGTATAAAATGTAGGACTCTCATAATCCATGTCAAAATCCCGTTTCCCTGCAATTATCTTTGTATTATCTTGCAAGAGCCAACTAATTTGTATCTGTGCTTTCAATTTTCTAAGATGTTCACCATCTTTTTTCTCTTTCATTGCATATTCAGTTTTGGCTCTTGTTCCCATTAAAGTAATAAAGATATCTTTGCCATTAAATATACAATCTTCTATTGCAAGTCCATTTTTGTAAAACATGTCTCCATGCTTTATGATTGCAATTTTATTTTTATATTTTAGATATGCATCTTTTGAACGTTCTCTTAATAAGTTCAAAAGTGTTTTTTTCTCAGATTCACTTCGACACACTATATTTGTCAGACAACTATCAATATCAAGTTTTTCTGGTATAAGTATTTCCGCATGTCTATACCGTTTCTCAAGATCAGGATTTGACATTTTTCCATTAGAATAAATCATTTTGAAATTAAGCTTTGAGAATTCTTCTATAGTGCTAAATCTTGGAGAACCATATCCGGCTTGCCCCATCTCAGAAAACACTATACCCTCTATCGACTCTAACATATGACATAGGTCAAAGACAAAAAAAACCGGAACAGGAACATTTGCGTTATTCTTTTGATGATATTGTAAATCAGGATGTTTAAATCCCTCATTTCTATATTGGGTTGGGGTTAAAGGTCTAAAATAAAGTCTGACAAAATTCACAGCATCCCCTGTATTTTGTATTACATTTGTATTGGCATTATCATTTACCATTACCTTCTCTTCAATTGCTAGCGTACGACTAAATAACATATGTCTCTCAATAATTGTCAGAGCATTCTCAATATCGGTATAATGGTACGCGAATCGGGGCCACCACTGATTCTTACAATTTCGGTCACAGTTATCCTCTATAATCTCTTTAAAAGTCATTTGTCAACCTCCTCTGTAGATGTATTTCCTCCTCTTTGCATCATTCAGTTGAAAGCCCATATTCATTCTCATCTCTTCATTCTGCAACTTCACTTTAGATAAATATCCCATGAAGAATAATAATTCAAAAAACAAATTTCTATCTATAAATAATCTATCCTCTGAAAAGACACGTTCCTCCTTAACATAATCCCATATAGTCTGCATGCCTGATTCTAAGATACATATTGATTCCACTCCATTTTCTGCTGAGATCTCAACACCTTTGTCTATAATCCAATTAACAGACCAGTTATGATTTCGATAATTTAATTGAATTTTCTTCATTAGAGAAGCATTCATCAAATCTATCATCAATCCTTCAAAGCTAAAATCTTTTGCATTCGACATCTGATACTCGTTGGTTTTTTCATTCTTTTTTAAGTAATTTACATATATGTATATATCTATCGGCAACGAAAAAAGATACTTCTCCATCAATTGCTTTACATCTTCCCAATCTAATCCACCATTTCCACATCCAAGTTTTGGAAATGCAATTGAATCAATGTTATAGTCTGCATAATGCTCACAAAACTCTTGTAATCCCTTTTCGATGTATTCTATCTTTGATTTTCCTCTCCAGTCCTCTTTCGTTGGAAAATTTAGTATCCATCTATCTTCTCCGTACCATAACATCAACTTACCTATAGTAAGTTTTTTATTTCTGCAGGCTTCTTTATAGAGTCGAAACATTTCTGGATATCTATCTTTGTATTCCTTTGCAATCCCTTTACCCATCACACCTACGGTGTTTACTGTATTAACAACAACTTGTGCCGGGCTATTAAATATATCTCCTTCAATATACCTAATCATTTTTTCCTCCATTTTTCATCTATAAATTCGCGTAATAGTTCATGTATCTCCGCCCTTTCAGCATATTCCACCGCTGAAATAATCAGTTTTTTATACATCCTTATACCCTGCAATTTATTCTGCAAATTCTTCTGTGTTGACAGTAATCATTCCGATCGCGCTGCTCCCACTATCCTTGAAATACCATATTTTTCACCAGATACCTCATAGAACTTCTATCCAACAACTGCAGCATACTATATATCTGACGTTGCTCATCCTTCATTTAGTTTGCTTTTCCATCTCATGTCGGCAGAACCGATATGACCATTGACAACAACTTCTCGATTTAAAGCACACTAAACCACAGTATATATTATGTTTTTCTTTATCAAAGACGATAGCTCTATTATACACTATTCATAATAGCCCCTGTATATAAGGATACTTGATAATTAACGCCACAGGATCACCCTAACACTAATGGTTGTATGATACTTATACTTACAGTTTCTTTATTTCGTCCAACAACAGAGGATAAGATGTAAAAGTTTGCTTCTTGCATCTTTATTAATCATAAGTGTCTCATATTCTTAGAAATCCAAGCTGATAAGTAATGACCTTTGTTAAGAGGATACATAATAAGAATCATTACAAACTTATTCTATTATAACCGAAAGCATCGTCAAAGGGCTTTAGGATTTCAGTTTC
Source organism: uncultured Lachnospiraceae bacterium (assembly GCA_902776305.1). Classification (GTDB taxonomy): domain Bacteria; phylum Bacillota; class Clostridia; order Lachnospirales; family Lachnospiraceae; genus Chordicoccus. Next base: position 22,208 of record CACYPS010000020.1, read on the forward strand.
CGTCATTAACCACTCTGATATACGTGGATTCTGGGATTACTCCCATTACCGACAGGTCAATGGTCCGCCGTGAGCTCTACCGTCTAAAAGTGTGGAGTACAGAAGCAATAACATAGATTGATAATAGATAACTTGAACCCTGCAGATTCTAAAACTCTTTCCAGACGCCACCGGTGTTAATCATTACGTACTGTTGTTGAAGGCACAATTCGGCTTACAACGGCTTGGCTACCCGCTATCATAACGGATAGCAGGTTCAAGACTACGAAGTACCGTCGTAAGCGACTCGGCCTTAACACTGCCAGAACGCTGTGATACCTCAAGAAACTTTTATTAATCATACCCTTCATAAATCAGGTAGCGTTTTATTTCTCCTATCATTCTCCAAAATATTCGCGCACAAACCCCTTCAACTGTTCTTCAATCTCCCCGAACTCCCTGTTCAAGTCTAACGTCCTCACACTGATCCTATTGCCGCTCATCCTGTACTCATTATCCGGCTGAATCTCCTCATCTGTCCTCGCATAAAGGAGCATACCTGAGACCTCATGTTCCGTCTCTCTAAGTTCCGCGTCCTTATTCTTGACATACGTGAAGATTTGGTACAAATTGGCTGAATGAACTGTCCTGACATTGTACTGTGCCTGCATGGTGTGACTATAATACTTTGCATCGATAATTAAGACGCGGTTTCCTTGCGTTAGCATAATATCACTCTGCATAACCGGGAGAAATGTCCCGACCCCATCATCCAAAGCCCAGGGAATCTGCGCTGCTGCCGCTCTCACCTGAGGTCACTCGGCAATATAATATTCAAGGATAAACTTTTCAAAAAGCCGGCACATCCTCTGTTCATCGATTAAAGAAGTCAGCCTGTATTCCCCTGTATCAGTCGTCATCAGCATTCCTTCCAGAACAAGCTGGCACAGGCTGATCAGCATCCTGTATGTATTATTATTTCTCTGGAAAAGGATACTGCCCCAGGAGATTGAATGCGGATCGATCGTATCCACACTCGAAAAGAACAACATCTCCTTCTTTAGCTCTGTTCTGTATTTCTCTTTTACATTCGCATGAACAAGAAGGATCATCGACGTCGTCTTGAGAATCTGATTCAGCAGATTATTCTCCGACAGCTCATCATACTCGCAGGTAATGAGCCGCTTTCTGGCAAACCGGTGCAAAGTTCTCCGCATTCACATCCCAATTATCCTGAAAGTTTTGAACTGCGACCCATTTATACCTTTCATTGCTCCACACATAGTCAGAAAAGTCCTTCTTATACTGAACCAGTATCTCCTGTAAACGATTTTTATCAAACATAGCTTCCGGCCCCCATCCGGTCATCAATAAAATCTTTCGTCACTTATTCTATCACAAAAACAAGACCCCATATCGACGACTTATGTCGCTTCAACGCATAAAAGATTTGTTATTCAGATACTCCTTAATTTTAAACACAACATATCTTATACTATAAGGGATATGATTTAACCAACATTATAGGAAGGAGACTCTGCATATGTGGAAGATTAATGATGGCCTGTATATTGGCACTGATGGCTGCAAGAACGGCTGGATTACCTGCATCCTGGATCACGGTGAACTCCGCATGGAACACCATGACTCAATTGAGGCGCTGATAAATTCATATCCAGAGTTTGATGCATTCTTAATCGATATGGCGGTTGGCCTTAGAACAAGCGCGGATCAGCTAAGACCGGATGATCTTGCGAGGAAGGAATTAGGGACTCGCTCAGCCACAGTATTCCCGATTCCCTGCCGACAGGCTGTATACGCTGCCACTGAGGAAGAACAAAAGAATGCAAATATCCATGTCTTTGGAAAAAGCCTCGCAAAGCAGAGTATCGCCATCATCCCGAAAATACGGGAACTGGACGAATTCTTAAGCAGCCATCCTCAGTACAAGAACAGGATACTTGAGAGCCACCCGGAGCTTGCATTTGCCAGATTAAAAGGTTCTGTCGTATTGACCAGAAAAAAAGAATATTCCGGATTTTGTGAAAGGGAAAATATCCTGCAGAAATATCTGCCGCGAAAGTCTCTTTACGGTATGTGGGACAAGGCAAAAGAATTAGGATGCAATCCGGACGACCTGATGGACGCTGCTTGCCTTGCTGTTACGGCATGTCTGACGGCGCACGGCATGTGTGAGATCATTCCGGAGAAGCCGGAACAGGACGATACAGGTTTATATATGCAGCTGACAGTACCGAAAACAACTGTCAGTCTTCCTTCAAGCGGGCAGAAAGTTGCCGTCGTGACCGGCGGTGCAAAGGGCATCGGAAAATGCATTGCAGAAGAATTCCGTAAACAAGACGTAAGAGTTTATGTGATAGATAAGATACCGGGAGATCACTACGTTGGTGATATTTCTGACAAAACTGTTCTGGAAAGCTTTACTGAAAAAGTAATCAGCGAGTCAGGAGGCATTGATTACCTCATCAATAATGCTCTTCCCCTGATGAAAGGTATTGATAATTGCAGTTATGAAGAGTTTCAGTATGCACTGGCGGTCGGTGTCACGGCACCATTTTATCTGTCGAAGCTGTTCGCACCGTATTTTCGCAAAGAAGCCTGTATCGTTAATATCTCATCGTCGCGCGACCGGATGAGCCAGCCTCAGACGGAAAGCTACACGGCAGCAAAAGGTGGGATTGCCGCACTGACACACGCAATGGCTGCAAGCTTTGCCGGAAAGGTGCGGGTGAATTCCATTTCGCCGGGATGGATCGATACTGATTACAGGCTCTACGAAGGTCCGGATGCTCTTCAGCAGCCGGCCGGCAGAGTCGGAAACCCGATGGACATTGCCAACATGGTACTGTTCTTATGCTCCGAAAAAGCCGGATTCATTACGGGAGAGAACATATGCATTGACGGAGGGATGACAAAATTGATGATTTACCATGAGGATCATGGATGGACTTATAAGCCGGAGAAATAACTGAAAATGCGTAGGACTGTTATGGAGATGTTCCAGTCCAGAAATATATGGCATTCGTATGAGCTTTTCTATCTCGTGGTTTATCACGAATTTTCACATGATAACCACGAGATAAACTTCAGCAACTGTCCTACATTTTCATGCACGGCCTGCATTATTACTACACTTTCTCTTCGATGCACACTTTCATGATACTGATTTATAAATCACGGGCGTGACACGTCCCTTCAAGCACTTTTTTACCGCATCTACCTCTTCAGGAAAATGAGTGTCCCTGCTTTAGAATTGTGCTGAACACCGACGGCATACATCCGCCGCCTTCCGAACCTGCTCTCTGTCTGTACGTATGACCATGTACTCAGAAAATCCGGGTAATCCCATCGACACATGTTCATTTCTATAAACCATGCCACTTTCGACATTCTTCTTGCCCGAGAGATGAAAGCTTCTCACACCTGTTTGCTTATGAATGGATTTGACGAGGAAGCACACTTTAGAAGTCTTCTATAGTTTCAAACTTACGCTGATGAAGGGTGATAAGGTTGTCGATATCTGAAAAAACGTGTGCTATCTCAGATTGTTCGGCTTCTTCCGGCATTAATAATGGAATGGAATTTATCATGTCTGTGGTTAAGGTAAGCATTGTAGAACCATATGCATTCATAGATAAATGATCTATTACGTTGGCTGTTTGAAGCTGAGCATTCACATACGAAGCAACTATTCCCGGTTTAAAGCGGACACGAATACAATCGGATCCTTGAACCCAGTTATTCTGTGTTTTTCCTATAATTGCGTGCCTTCCTATGGCTCCTTTTCTACCAAAGACTATATCATTTTCTTGAATTATATGGTCACTAAGACGCTTTGCAGTGCTTTCAGAAACATAATCCAAATCGTTTTCCTGAATACACCCAGTCCCAATGTTTTTCACATTGATAACTGGAATCCCAGATGCTGTGTATTCCTTTGCGCTAAGTTGTGTACCAAACGGGCCAGTCTTCGTGTCTGCGATATCTCCCAACTTACGCTGTTCCCAAGAATAAGTCTTTCAACGTGACTATATCAATGTTTTATGGAATTAGTCCATGTCTTATGATATGCTGAAAAAGATTTCTTTATAATTTAAGCACAGATGCAACTATTAAGCTTCACTCAAGCTCACGCAAAACAATACAATTACCCTTTGCCGTAGGTTTTGTTCTGTACTTATTGTATGATATGTTTTATATATCAAAGATTATTCTTAACAATAAATGGGAGAACCTTTCTATGAACAAACAGCAGTTAGCGTCAAAAATTTGGGAATCCGCAAACAAAATGCGCTCTAAAATAGAAGCAAATGAGTACAAGGATTATATCCTTGGCTTCATCTTTTATAAATTCCTTTCTGACAAGGAAGTAAAGTATCTCAAAGAACTCGGATATACCGATGAAGATATCGACACAGTGACCGAGGATGACGAGGAAATCGTAGAAAATGTCCAGAAAAACATCGGTTATTTTATCTCCTACGACAACCTTTTTTCCACATGGCTTGAAATGGGAAGCGATTTTAATGTAGCTAATGTCCGTGATGCCTTATCTGCTTTCAGCCGTCTGATTAATCCCTCGCACAAAAAAGTGTTCGGCGGTGTATTTGATACCTTACAGACTGGACTATCCAAACTGGGAGACAGTTCCAATTCTCAGACGAAATCCATAAGCGATTTGTTATACCTTATAAAGGATATCCCCATGGACGGCAGGCAGGATTACGATGTTCTTGGTTTTATTTACGAATACTTAATTTCCAACTTTGCTGCCAACGCTGGTAAAAAAGCCGGTGAGTTCTATACCCCCCACGAAGTCGCCCTGTTAATGTCCGAAATCGTAGCAGATCACTTAAAGGACAGGTCGGAAATCAAAATCTACGACCCGACTTCTGGATCTGGATCTCTTCTAATTAATATTGGTAAAGCTGTCGCCAAACACATGGGTGACAGCGATCGTATAAAGTATTATGCGCAAGAATTAAAGGAGAACACCTATAACCTCACCCGCATGAACCTTGTCATGAGAGGCATCCTGCCGGATAATATTGTTACCAGAAATGGCGACACATTGGAGGAAGACTGGCCATACTTTGAAGAAAGTGACCCAATCGGCACCTATGAACCATTATATGTAGACGCCGTGGTCTCGAATCCTCCCTACTCCCAAGCCTGGAACCCTTCAGATAAGGAAGCAGATCCCCGCTATGCCCGTTTCGGTCTCGCTCCAAAGAGTAAGGCGGATTACGCCTTTCTTCTTCACGACCTATTCCATATTAAGAGCAACGGTATTATGACAATCGTGCTTCCCCACGGCGTACTTTTCCGTGGCGGCGAAGAAGGTGAAATACGAAAGAACCTGATCGAAAATAACCATATTGATGCCATAATCGGACTTCCTGCAAATATTTTCTTCGGAACCGGTATCCCCACCATTATTATGGTTTTAAAGCAAAAACGGGAAAATACAAATGTGCTTATTGTCGATGCGTCTAAAGGTTTCGAAAAAGTCGGAAAAAACAACAGGCTACGGGCATCAGATATCAAGAGAATCACAGATATTGTAACTAAGAGATTATCCGTAGACGGTTTCTCCCGTGTCATCACGCGGGATGAAATACGTTCAAATGATTACAACCTGAATATCCCCCGCTATGTCGATTCTTCCGAAAAACCGGAAAGCTGGGATATCTACTCTTCCATGTTCGGCGGTATCCCTGCAAATGAAATCTCTGCTTTCGATGCATACTGGGAAGCTTTTCCGAGACTCAAGGAAGCACTGTTTAGCTTTGATAACAGTTCTTATGCAAGACTAAAAATCTCTGATATAAAGAACACCGTTACGGTACACCCGGATGTAACTGAATTTATCCGGCATTATACATCTGCATTTGACGGATTCGACAGTTATCTGAGTCAGGAACTGATGCAGGCCATAAACGGAGTGAACATTTCCAAAGAGGAGGCTGTCCTTAGCGATGACATTTTCAGAAGGTTACATAATATCCCTCTTGTCGATGCATATGAAGCCTATCAGATACTGGACAATAACTGGTACAGAATTGCGATTGACCTTGAAATCATTCAAACCGAGGGATTTGCTTCTGTTAAACAGGTAGATCCAAATATGGTTATAAAGAAAAAAAATGGCAAGGATCAGGAAGTGCAGGACGGCTGGATTGGCCATGTGCTGCCATTTGAACTAGTGCAAACTGAGATTCTCTCAGATGATTTAACCGCCCTGAAAAAAGATGAAGACCGTCTTACAGAAATAATATCATCCTATGAAGAAGCTCTGGAGGAACTTCCTGACGAGGAAAAAGACAAAGATTTTGTAAATGATGATAAAACTGCTTTCGTATGGGCAGAAGTAAAAAAATCCATCAAAGCAAAAGATCTCGAATCGGACGTTTTAGCCATTCTGAAAAAGGTATATGCTAAAAATGAGGAAGAAAAGAAGCTTAAAAAGCAGATAAAAGACAAATCTACTGCATTGCATATAGCTACAAAAACAGCAATAGAGGAGCTGTCTGATGATGACGCAATGAAACTTCTGCATATTAAATGGATAGATCCTCTCGTAAATGGTCTTTCCGTTCTCCCTGAAAGCATTATTGCCAACTTTTCTACAAGACTCGAAAAACTGGCTGCAAAATATGACACTACCCTCTCAGAAGTAGAGGAACAGATTTCGCAGACAGAGAAAGAACTTTCTGACATGATGAGTATGCTGACAGGCAATGATTTCGACATGCAGGGCATAGAAATGCTCAAAACGATGCTTGGAGGTGCGTGAGATGGGGAATAATAGTCATAAACCTGCTATCCGCTTCCAGGGATTTACTGATGCTTGGGAACAGCGTAAGTTGGGTGAGCTTGTTAAAATTGGTGACATAGACCATAGAATGCCGGCTACCACTGATGATGGTGTTCCATATTTAATGACTGGTGATTTTTGCGGGGTGAATGAATTAAATTTCGACGGGGTTAAGCATGTCTCAAGAGAAGATTATGATATACTTTCCCGAAAAATAAAACCTGAATTAGGCGATATACTTTTTGCTCGATATGCGTCTGTAGGTGCTGTCAGATATGTTGATTTTACGAGGGATTTCTTAATCTCTTACTCATGTGCAATTATAAAAAAAGGAGAGAAAATAGATTCCAAATTTCTATATCATTTTCTTTCAAGTGATATTGCTCAGAAGCAAATTCAACTGGAAATAAATACTGGTTCTCAAGCAAATATAGGCATAGATTCAATGAAAAATAATATCTTCGTATTTATGCCGTCAAAAGCGGAGCAGATAAAAATATCTAAATATCTGAGCGACATGGATACCCTTATCACCCTTCATCAGCGTAAGTATGAAAAGCTAATAACTGTAAAAAAATCCATGCTCGAAAAAATGTTTCCTCGTGATGGTTCCAATTATCCCGAAATACGTTTTATCGGTTTCACTGACCCTTGGGAACAGCGTAAGCTATCAGATGTGTTTGAGTTTTTACAGAATAACACTCTGTCAAGAGCCGAATTGAATTCTGAAAGAGGAGCTGCAAAGAATATCCACTATGGAGATGTCCTTATTAAGTTTGGTGAATACCTTGATGTTTCCGACGCAGAACTTCCATTCATTCAAGATCAGAATATCGTCAATAAGTTTAAAGGATCCTTATTACAGGATGGCGATGTCATAATGTCGGATACGGCTGAGGATGTAACTGTGGGAAAATGCACTGAAATCGACGGATTACAGGGATTTCCAACAATTTCAGGGCTTCATACAATTCCTCTACGTCCCAAAAACGAGTTTGGAACTGGCTTCCTCGGGTACTATATGAATTCCGGATCATATCATGATCAACTTCTCCCGCTTATGCAAGGAATCAAAGTAACATCTGTATCTAAAAGTGCTATCAAGGATACGGATATTTCTTTCCCATCGGACATTGCTGAACAAGCTGCTATTGGGCGATGTTTCATTCAACTCGACAACCTTATCACCCTTCATCATCTTAAGCTTGAAAAGCTGAAAAATATTAAACAATCCCTGCTTCAGAATATGTTTGTTTAGGAGGACGCACTAAAATGGCTAATATCATTCTTTTTCACGGTACTCCGAACAAGATTGTGACACCAACTTTTGGTCTTGGAGAGGACAGACACGATTACGGGCGAGGTTTTTACCTTACAGAAGACTTTAATCTTGCGAAAGAATGGGCCGTCTGCCGACCGGACAAATCAAACGGCTGGGTTCATACATACATCTTAGATATGAGCGATCTTAAAGTCTTAGATTTTCAGCAATTAGATGTTCTGGTATGGCTGGCAGAACTAATGAAACATAGAGCAGCTGCAGACTCCAAAAGATACAGGCTGCTCTCTGCAAGATTTATTGATAAATACGGAATCGACACATCCGAATACGATGTTATAAAAGGATGGCGTGCAAATGCATCTTATTTCTATATTGCTAAAGAATTTGTAAAAGATAACATTGATATCGAAATACTGGAAGAACTGCTGTCCTTGGGCGGACTCGGAATACAATACTGCTTGAAGTCTGAACTGGCATTTTCCAAGTTGAAAGAAATCCGTGAAGGACTTGCATCAGTAGAATATGAAGAATTCAATGAAAAATACAACGAGAGAGATAATGTTGCGCGGAGAAAAATGAAGGAACTCATAGACTCCGATGCAAATAAGGTAACAAATGTTTTCAGCACGCTACTGGAGAGGTAATCTGAATGGCTGCATATCCTGAAGTTTATTTAGACGAGGTAGTTGAGAACCAGGGAAAGTTATTTGATTATGTCGCATACTCCTTCCCTGATAGCGACACCGTAGATTTTATAAATGCATATATGTCCAGTAAGACAAGAAAACATATTGATGACGGACAGGCTTATGTTAATACAATGGATGCAGGACAGCTTTGGGACTATTTTTCTAAAAATGAGCACTATTTTTTGAAACCCGGAAAGGCAATGGATGGCTTTATGCCGGACTGGATAGGCGAATTTTACGCTTATTATCAATGGTTCTATAATATTCCCAGTTCCGAAGTTATAAAGAAAATCCCGGTCACTTTCCTGATGAAGGCATATTACGGACTTCATGACCTGGAGCTTGACCTGGCAGTAAAGAAAGTGGGGAAACAATAATGAACGTAGTATGTTTTCATAACCCCGACGAGGAAAATGGCTATCTGAGCAACTGGTATCCATCAGAGTTTTCATTTGGAAATATATCCTTTTCTTCCATGGAACAGTATATGATGTATCGAAAAGCGATTTGCTTCCATGATAAACGAATTGCCCGGGAGATATTAAATACTGCAGATGTTGCTGCCATTAAAAAGTTAGGACGTCTTGTATCCGATTATGATGAGAACGTATGGAACGGAATGCGACAAATAATCGTGTATGAAGGACTTCTGGCAAAATTTTCTCAAAACGAAGCATTGCGGAAGGAACTGTTAAAAACAAACGGCTCAATTCTGGCAGAATGTGCCGTCAAAGATCTTATTTGGGGAATCGGACTGTCTATGCATGACCCAAACCGCTTTGACAGGAGTAAATGGAAGGGACAGAATCTGCTTGGTTATGCTCTCATGTTAACAAGGGAAAAAGTTTAAATGCTAAACTTCTATCTGAGATAGTCGGTCAGATGTCCATGTATGGACACCTGACCGGGGGGACAAATTATGATATTCAATAAGGAAGCTGATTTCGAGCAGGCTTTAATCGATTTACTCAAGACAAAAGGCTGGGAAGACAAGGTTCTTAAGAACTACACGGAAGCTGAACTGCTCCGCAACTGGGCAGAGATACTCTTCGAGAATAATCGAGGAATCGACAGACTGAATGATTATCCACTGACTGACGGGGAAATGCAACAGATCATCGAACAAATAAATATCTTGAGAACACCTCTTCGTCTGAATGGCTTTATTAATGGCGGTAGTGTTGCCATAACCCGTGATAATCCGGACGATACTGCCCATTTTGGCAAGGAAGTCTCCCTGAAAATCTATGAGCGCAGGGAAATAGCCGCCGGTCAAAGCCGCTATCAGATTGCTCAGCAGCCGAAATTCCCGACGAAATCTAAAATCATGAATGACCGCAGAGGAGACCTGATGCTCCTGATTAACGGAATGCCGGTCATACATATCGAATTGAAAAAGAGCGGGGTCCCTGTTTCACAGGCTGCAAACCAGATTGAAAAATATGCTGAGGAAGGGATCTTTACCGGTCTTTTTGCGCTGGTCCAGATATTTGTCGCCATGAATCCGGATGAAACAAAGTACTTTGCCAATCCCGGACCGGAAGGCAGGTTTAATCCTGATTTTTATTTTCATTGGGCAGATTTTAATAATGAGCCGATTAATGACTGGAAAAAAATCGGCTCTACCCTACTTTCCATTCCTATGGCACACCAGCTAATCGGTTTTTATACGGTTGCGGATGATTCCGACGGAATACTTAAGGTAATGCGCAGCTATCAGTATTATGCAGCCAACGCAATCTCCGATAAAGTATCAAAAACGAAATGGGGACAGAACAATCAACTTGGCGGATTCATCTGGCATACGACCGGTTCCGGTAAGACAATGACTTCTTTTAAGTCAGCACAGCTCATAGCAACATCCAAAGATGCTGACAAAGTGGTTTTCCTGATGGATCGGATCGAACTGGGAACCCAATCCCTGAAAGAATACCGAAATTTCGCCGGTGCCGGTCTTTCTGAACAGCAGAAAGCTAACACCGTTCAGGAAACGGAAGACACGCACGTCCTGATTGGGAAATTAAAGAGCACGGATCCGGCTGATACGCTGATTGTTACCTCCATACAGAAAATGAGTAATATCAGCGAGGAAAATGAAAGCTTAAAGTCTGCCGACCTTGAAGTCATGAACGCGAAGAGGCTGGTTTTCATTGTCGATGAAGCTCACCGGTCAACATTCGGTGACATGCTCCTGACCATAAAGAAAACCTTCCCGAAGGCAATCTTTTTCGGTTTTACAGGTACCCCGATTCAGGATGAGAATCAGAAAAAGATGAATACTACTTCAACGGTGTTCGGAAATGAGCTGCACCGCTACAGCATTGCGGACGGTATCCGGGACAAAAATGTGCTCGGGTTTGACCCTTATAAAGTTCTGACCTATAAAGATCAGGATATTCGTCAGGTTGTAGCACTGGAAAAAGCGAAGTCGAAGTCAGTTCAGGAAGCCTTGTCCGATCCGGCAAAGAAAAAGATCTTTCTGGAATACATGCAAAATGTCCCGATGGCAGGAACTGTTACCGGGGACGGAAACTATGAAAAAGGAATCGAAGACTATCTGCCCATGATTCAGTACCGCTCGGAAACTCATCAGTCCATGGTGGTTGAAGACATCCTGCAGAACTGGCTGATACTATCACAGGGTGGCAAGTTTCATGCTATATTCGCAACGAGCAGTATACCTGAAGCTATAGAGTATTATCACCGCTTTAAAAATTCAGCCCCAAATCTTAAAGTAACTGCCCTCTTTGATCCGAGCATTGATAATAATGGCGGTGCAAAGTTCAAGGAAGACGGACTTCTCGAGCTGATCTCGGATTACAACCTGAGATACGGACAGGATTATAAGGCAGCTTCATTTGCAAAAATGAAAAAGGATATTGCCGCCAGACTGGCCCATAAAAAGCCGTATGAGCGGATTGAGTATGAACCAAACAATGAAATTGACCTGTTAATCGTCGTGGATCAAATGCTGACCGGCTTTGATTCCAAATGGATTAATACTCTCTACATGGATAAAATTCTGAGATACGAGAATATTATCCAAGCATTCTCTCGTACGAACAGGCTTTTTGGACCGGACAAACCATTCGGAACAATCAAGTATTATAGGAAGCCTCACACGATGGAAAAATACATCGAGGCCGCCGTTAAGCTGTACTCCGGAGACAGACCGTTCGGCTTATTTGCCCAGAAGCTCCATAAGAATCTTTCAAACATGAATTCCCTTTTTGAAGATATCCGGGATGTCTTTGAACAGGCGGGCGTTGCAAACTTCGAGAAAATACCGCCGGAAATTACGGAGCGTAAGAAGTTTGCTAATCTGTTTCGACAATTCAATGATTATTTGGAAGCGGCAAAAGTACAAGGATTTACGTGGAAGCAGGTAGAATACTCCATTCCCGATGAAGCATCCGGTGTGACACATGATATCACGATGCTTCTTGATGAGACCACTTATCTTGTCCTTGTAAAGCGTTATAAGGAATTGTTCGCTCCCGGCCCCTCTGCAGGCAATGATGATATACCTTATGACATTGAAGGATATATTACAACGATTGACACGGACAAAATTGATTCCGATTACATGAACTCCCGCTTTGTAAAGTACCTGAAATTACTTCATACACAGGGAATTGATGCGGAAGAACTCTCAAAGGCGGAGGATGAGCTGCACAAAACATTTGCCACACTCTCTCAAGAGGAACAGAAATTCGCTAATATCTTCCTGCATGATATTCAGAGTGGGGATGTTACTGTGACTCCCGGCAAAACCTTCAAAGAATATGTACTTGAGTATGTTTCAAAGGCTAAAGATGACCAGATTCACCGGCTTGCTGCTTATGCGTTAGGACTCAATGAAACAATGTTGCGAAATCTTATGGCTCAGCACATCACAGAAGATAATATCAATGAGTTCGGCAGATTTGATGCTCTAAAAGCAACCGTTGATAAGGCACGTGCCAAAGCATACTTTGAAGCGGTTACGGGATTAAAGCTACCCCTTCCAAAGGTTAATATCAGGGTCGATCGACTTCTGCGAGACTTCATCCTTAAGGGCGGGTATGACATAGAAATGCCGAATAGATGATTCTACTCACAGCGTAAGTAATAGAGAGTCAGGATAATTCCTGGCTCTCTTGTTTTTCTTAAAAACAGGTTTATCTTTTTTTGGCTGAAGACAGCTCAAATATTGAATATCGCACCGAGTAAATTTTATCGAAAGCCCGTCACCCCCTCATCAGCGTGAGCGTATATTATTAACAGGAGGACATTTTGTTAGACCAAGCGAAAAATACTGATTTATTTTGCGATTACTACTCTCAATGGGTAAGCGTTTACAAAGAAGGTGCAATTCGTAAAGTTACGTTGGACAAGTACCTTATGACACAATCGTGGCTCAAAAAATTAATTCCTGAAGTAAAGTTATGCGATATGAATCGTATAACATATCAACAGCTTCTAAATGACTATGCGAAAGATCATGAACGACAGACTACAATGGATTTCCATCATCAAATCAAAGGGGCAATATTAGATGCCGTTGATGAAGGACTTATAGACAGAGATCCGACGAGAAAAGTAATTATCAAAGGAAAACAGCCAAAGGATAAGAAAATAAAATATCTGAATCAATTCGAGTTACATACGCTCCTTATCAGTTTGGATCTTGGAAAAGAGGTCAATTGGGACTGGTTTATTCTATTGGTTGCAAAAACCGGAATGAGATTCTCCGAAGCTTTAGCCCTTACACCAAAAGATTTTGATTTTTCACATCAGTCTTTATCTATTAGCAAAACATGGGACTATAAAGGCGATGGCGGATTCCTTCCAACTAAAAACAAGTCTTCAGTTCGTAAAATTCAGATAGACTGGCAGACCGTTGTGCAATTCTCGGAACTCATTAAAGGTCTTCCGGAGGATAAGCCAATATTTGTAAAAAAGGACAAAGTTTATAATTCAACCGTGAACGATATTCTGGAAAGACATTGCAAAAAAGCGAATATCCCTATTATTTCGGTTCATGGATTGAGACATACACATGCTTCTCTGCTTCTTTTCGCCGGTGTGTCTATCGGAAGTGTTGCGAGGAGACTCGGTCATGCGAGCATGACAACAACACAGAAAACATATCTTCATATTATTCATGAATTAGAGAACCAGGATGTAGATTTGGTAATGCGGTCTTTATCAAGTCTTAGTTGAGACGGATAGCTATCACACTTACATTATAAACTCACGCTGATGAAGGGTGATATTAACGCATGTACGGCTCAGCGAAAAATGCTCATCAACAATTATTTGAAATATAAATCCAGAGACAGAAAAAGCATCGAGCCGCTGATGAACACAGTAGCCCGATGCTTATTTTCATTAGTAGCAGTCTTCTCCTACAAACCGCCCTTGTACCTTCATAACTTGTCTTCTCTTGTCATTAACCAAGCTTTTCAGAAAATGTAGCCAGCACCTCCGATATCTTAATCTGCTGCGGGCAGACCTGCTCACAGCTGCGGCACCCAAGACATGCCTGTGGGCGCTTGTCCTCCGGCAGTGCGCCTAGGGCCATCGGTGCGATGAATCCGCCGCCGGTGTAGGTGTGCTCGTTGTACAGTGAAATCAGGTGAGGAATGTCCAGTCCCTGAGGACAGTGGCTGACGCAGTAATGGCAGGCCGTGCACGGTACCGTGCCGACGGACAGCATCTTGTCGGCGATGCTCATCAGCGCCTTCATCTCGGCATCGTTCAGTTTCTTTTCGTCTGCGAAGGTAACCAGGTTCTTTTCCAGCTGCTCCTCGTTGGACATGCCGGAGAGAATCATGGTCACGGAAGGGATGCTCTGCAGGAAACGGAACGCCCAGGCCGGGATCTCCTCCTCCGGACGCAGGGCTTTCAGTTCGGCTTCATATGCCGGATCAAGCTTCGCCAGCTTGCCGCCGCGCAGAGGCTCCATGACCCAAACCGGAATGTTCTGCTGATCAAGCAGCTCTACCTTTTCTTTTCCGTTCTGGAAAGTCCAATCCAGATAGTTCAGCTGCAGCTGGCAGAATTCCATATCCTTGCCATACGCATCCAAAAAGCGCTGAAGTACGGGCATGCTTCCATGACATGAAAATCCAAGGTGTCTGATTCTGCCGTTCTGCTTCTGCTTCATCAGGTAACTGTATATTCCATATTTCTCATCGTTCAGATAAGCGTCGATATTCATCTCGCACACATTGTGAAAGAGATAAAAATCAAAATACTCCACGCCCAGCTTCTTAAGCTGCTGCTCGAAGATCTCTTCCACCTTGTCCCAATTGGAAGGATCGTAGCCGGGAAACTTCGTCGCAATGTAGAAACTGTCTCTCGGATATTTGGACAGAGCTTTTCCCATGACAAGTTCTGAATTTTCTCCGTGATATCCCCATGCCGTATCGTAGTAGTTAATGCCATTTTTCATAGCGGTTTCCACCATTCGAAGTGCGGCATCTTCGTCTATTCTTCCGTCATCCCCATCAATGACAGGCAAGCGCATAGCGCCAAATCCAAGTGCGGATAATTTCATTCCTTGAAAGTCTCTGTAGATCATAGTATGCCTCCTCTTATTTCATTCGTTTTTCCTGTGCATGAATCAGGTAGTCTATGCAGTCAACTCTACGTTGGCTCTTGTGCATTTCGTCAATAAGCTCACAGCGCTGCATTTTCATCTGATGCAGCATCTCCTTATAGCTGCCTTTTTCAAAAAGGGTACAGATAAGTTCGCTTGCTTTTTCGCTGCACCCGGCATCTGAGAGCCCCTGCATCAGCTGTTCTGCATCTGTCATTTAAAATATTTCCTCCACCTTCGCATATTCTGGCAATTCCATTATAGCGGCTTGATTTTATCCTCGCAAATGGTGATAACGAATATCATGATATTCCATTTCGGAATAATCTGCCCGATTAGAGCTGCTACCTATAGAAAAAAGCGGCAAGACCGCACCTATATGGTGACGGCCTTGCCGCTTAATTTCGGGTAATAAGGAGACTCCGATATTATTATTTCTTTACATTAAAAGCAGCCATTCCCGGATAAACCGCTGCATCTCCCAGCTGTTCTTCGATTCGAAGGAGTTGATTGTACTTAGCCACACGCTCCGAACGTGAAGGAGCACCTGTCTTGATCTGTCTCGTGTTGAGCGCTACAGCGAGATCGGCAATCGTTGTGTCCGCTGTCTCTCCTGAGCGGTGTGAAGATATCGCCGTGTAACCGTTCTTGTTAGCAAGCTTTATTGCGTTAAGAGTTTCGGAAACGGATCCTATCTGATTAAGCTTAATCAAAATAGAATTTGCTGCCTTGTTAGCGATACCCTTTGCAAGTCTCTCAGTATTGGTGACGAACAGATCATCGCCGACGAGCTGAACCTTGTGACCTATCTTTTCGGTCATCTTCTTCCAGCCTTCCCAATCTTCCTCATCGAGACCGTCCTCAATAGAAATGATAGGATATTTATCTACCAGGCTCTCCCAATGATCAATGAGTTCATCGGTGGTGAAATCCTTTCCGGACTTGGGCTGATGGTAAAAACCTTTACCTTTCTCGCTCTTCCACTCGGAAGCTGCCGCATCCATAGCAATCATGAAATCCTTACCAGGCTCAAATCCGGCAGCCTTAATGGCTTCAAGTATCTTCTCTATAGCTTCCTCATCATTCTTCAAGCTATTCGGTGCAAAGCCGCCTTCGTCACCCACAGCTGTAACATCGTTCATCTTCTTGATAAGTGCTTTCAGATTATGGAATACTTCAGCACACCATCTCAATGCTTCTTTAAATGAAGGAGCACCTACAGGCATGATCATGAATTCCTGAGTATCTACTGCGCTGTCTGCATGAGCACCGCCGTTTAAGATATTCATCATAGGAACGGGAAGATCTGTTGCCTGGGCACCGCCTAAGAACTTATAAAGAGGGATATCCAATGATGTTGCCGCAGCTCTGGCCACTGCAATAGAAACCGCCAGTATGGCATTTGCGCCAAGTTTTGATTTGTCTTTTGTGCCATCAAGCTTAATCATGGCTGCATCTACGGCATAAATATCGAAAGCATCCATTCCGACGATAGCCTCTGCGATCGGACCGTTGATATTCTCAACTGCCTTACACACGCCTTTTCCGAGGTATCTTGTCTTATCTCCGTCACGGAGCTCCAGTGCTTCAAATTCACCGGTAGATGCTCCGGAAGGTGCCGTGCCTCTTGCTACAGTTCCGTCAGCAAGAGTAACTTCTGCTTCCACGGTAGGATTTGCTCTTGAATCCAGTATTTCACGTCCTATAACTTTTACTATTTCCAGATAATTCATTGTGCAGTCCAGCCCTCCTTTTTTTTACGAGGATACTCCCGGAAGGTGCAGGGATTTCCGGGAGGACCTCATATGATTTATTCGGTTAGAAGTATCTAACTATTGTTAGTTTACGCTAACTGCTTTCACTTGTCAACTGTTTTACTTCTGAAAACTATTGAAAAATCTCGAGGGCAGGTCCAAATTTCGGTCTATGGTCCTATCTATTCATCAACGCAATCACACGCTCAAAATCATATTCTCGAATCACCTCAACCCCTTCAGGATACGGGCCGGACTTGTCTGTAATAATTACCTCAGCCTCATCCGGACTCTGAACGACTTCCTCTGCCATCATCTCAAAGAAGGTATACTGATTGATTATATCCGTCAGATTGAAATAATCCGTCAAAAACTTCATAGACGTAGTGCCGGCGACGGCCGCATTGCTGTCCCGCGCCAGGTTCAGCCACACAAAATCGTTTTTAATCAGATCGATTCCGAACAAATAAGCAAATCGGCTGTCACAGTTCACGGTAAACGAGCTTTGGACTGTTTTGGGCTCAAAGATCTGCCCGGACTGCATTTTATCCCTCAACATAAAACCGGCCTTGCACAGACATGTCTTAAAAGAGCCCCAGGAGAAGACATTGTCGCAGAAAATAAGATACAGAATCCTCGGATTCGTCTTTCTGAATTTTTCGATATTGATATCAAAATACTCGGAACCGCCGTTATACCCGGACGTCTCATCGCCCGAGAAAAAAATCGAGTCAGGCTTCCGCCCGGCCATTGTTCGCCAGGAGAATTCTGTCTGTCTTCCCTTAGAATCAATTCCGAATACGGAAAGGTCTATATCATTTACTTTTTCCCAATATGTAAACGCCCGTATTATTTTTGCATTTTCGATGTGTATTCTTGAACCCTTCGGCAGCACTCCGAATCCGCCCTGAGAAGTATTTTCCTGAATAGGCAGAGCGTAGTTTGCCATGTCAGGGTCAATATACACTTTTCCCAGGCGTCCTTTTAAAGCCGACTTCAAGTATTCTTTCAGGGTACTTGTCAATCTGTCCCTATGCTCAGCACTGATAATTGAACGCCTCTGACTGCATTCTTCCTCCGTTTCGGTGTGAACGCGCAACCGATTGTACTTGGTGAATTTAAAAGTCCTGGCTTCTGCATCAAACCGGTATTGGCCATACTGTATCAGGAGCTGAATAAGAACGATTAGATTTCTGCTATCCAGACATTCTATAACGCAGTCCAAATCTTCATCGCTGCTGCATCTGCTGATCAGGTAATTCAGATTTCTTAAGACCGCTCCGGACCCTTTCCGCTTTTTCAGGCACGAAGCAGCCTTTCGGACATCGCCCGAAGCCATCGCTTTTTCAAATGCAGCATACGCGGACAGATTCTCTTTCCCGCGCATAACATTGACAAATGCTTTTGCCTGCTCGGTCTTCGCCCGAAAATGAATGTGATGCAGCAATCCGTTCCATACGTGCTTCTTCTCACAGCAGTTTTCGATATCGCATTTTCCCGGTACCGCAAGCAGGTCGATAACGGATGTTATGAACACTCTGTCTCTGTTCTTTAGATTCAGTTTTCTGATATTTTTATTATCATAGGACCGATAGTTCAGCTCTTCGACGATTTTGATCACATCGGACATTTTCAGATGCGCTGCGAGGCTGATATTGCGAAGGTCCAGCAGTAAACGCACAGCGGTATTCTTAGATGCAATCTTCGAGGGCAGATAGTTATAGTCTGTTATGTATTGGCAGACCAGACTGTATTGCAGCTCGCTTAACGGACGCGTTCCGGCAAGAAGGTCTGAAACGGTCTGTTCAAGCTTCTTTTCCGCGTCGGCTTCCGTCAATATCGAAAACTCTTTAATTGTTATGTTCTCTTTAAAGGCGGTTCTTTCAAAATTCTCTTCAAATATTGAGTGTCCGGCTTCTGAAAAATCCCCCATTCCGTACGTTATGAAATAATGAAGCAACTGATCGAAAGCAAGCTGTTCTTCTGTGAGAGCGCGCACGCTTTCCGGGAAGCCTCTGTAGAACGGTTCGGGAACGTCTTCTCCAAGTTGTTCGGACACATAGGATATCATATCCGTTTCAGCCAGTTTCTCCCCTGAAACAATGCGGATTCCGAACAGGTTTGCCAGTGAAAATACAACTTCGAACGCATTTTTCTCATCACCGGTTTCCGAGACCAATATATGTTTTTGGAACAAATAGTCTTTAAAAAGCTCTTTCATGTTGCCCACCCTCTAATCTGTTATGTCAGCAATAAAAGTGAAAAACCACTGAGGCGATATCGTCAAATTGGAATCAACATGACCCGGAGGTCTGTTTGAGAGAAGTAAATTTGACTAGCTGCCCAGTGGTTTCATTCATTATTATATCACTTTGTGATACTGTTTTCTATATGTTTAGATTTTTCTGGTGTGAGACTGCTTTGATGGCATCTCAGGCAACAGTGATAGCCGCATATCTGTCGGAACCTATGATCTTTTCCATCGCCTCCACAGGATTTAATCCTACACACTGCATGACCTGACGGAACACAGCTGCAGACTGACCGCTAACCAGCTGTACGCCGACACGGTTCTTGTCCGCATGGAACACATCGTGGCGGCTTGCCACATTCCAGAAGATGATGTTCGGGATCCGATAACCGCGCTTACGGAATCGTCTCGCCATCTTCTCATAGAAGGTCCAGTCCTTATCACCGCAGTAGTCGATCTCCATGTCGGAGATAACAATCAGGGACTTCGGCATATCTTCCTGTGCCACATGGTTCTTCACGGCGATCTCCAGCACGTGGCTGAATGCGGCCTGAAGATTCGTGTTGTTCGCCCAGTCTCTCATGTTGATACTACGGATCTTCTGCGCCAGAGTCTCACCCTTCAGCATCTGGATTCGGGATGTTCCGGAAAATGACATGAACATGTTATGGTACGGTCCGGTATTTCTTTCTGCGAAGTACACCGCCAGGCCGACAGATGTTGCCATCGGTCTTCCGTACATGGAACCGGAGGTATCTGCAATGACCAAAGCATTGGTTCCTGCCTCTACGTAATCCGGCAGCTGACGCCACTGGGCTTCCAGTACGTCATCTTCCTTGACTCGGATTCCACTCCAGCTCATTTCCATGACCTTTTCAACAATGTCGTACGGAAACAGCGCTGCAGAGTGGATTGTCTCCGTGCCACTTGCCGCCTCACGGACGAACTCGCCAAAACGGTCCGCATCATGCTTCATGAATGCATTTCTGTAGATCATCATGGCTCTGGAAGGAACCGCAGAGTAGCGGATCTCATCCCAGCGTCCCGCGGACATGAGTGCTTCCACCACGCCGATCTGCTTACGCATAGCGCGGACGAGGCGCTTGAACTCATATACTGAGTAACCTAATCTCTGTGCCGTCAGGATACCGAGCTTTCTGGTGTTCCGAGATGATGCATCTGCCGTCTTGATCCACTTTGCGAGCAGGGAGATTGCATTTCCCGCCTGCAGATTCTGACGGTCTTCCTCGAACTGTCTCTTCATCGCAGCCCACATCTCGTCCTCCATCGGAGTACCGATCAGGCAGTACAGGTCGTCGTAACGGCCGTATACACCGATCAGATCCAGGTTCGGACGCAGCGCTTCCGGATGGTACTCTGCCATGAATTGCAGGATCGTACGGAAGGTCTGTCTTTCACCCAGTCCGCCTCTGACGTCTCGCGCGTAGAAGGCAGTCTTGGTCGCAAAAAGCGGATCTAACTTAAAGGCCTCGGAAAAAAGACGGGTAATCCGCTCCTTATCCGCGCTGCGGAGTGAACCGGCCGTTCCGAAGAAGTCCAGTCTTGCATCGCCTGTGGTGTTTAACGCCACGGCTCCGTTTTCGGTTCTTGTAAATGCAGCGTTCTTTATGGCTGCTTCAGCGAAATTCATTGTCTTTTCCTCCTTTCCTTAAGTAGGCGCACTTGCTGCGTCATAATGGTATCCTCTTGAGGATTTCCTTAAGTTGGCGCACTTGCTGCGCCATATTGGTACCCTCTTGAGGGCTTCCGCTGTTAATAGTCATGACCCTGTAAACTAAGGATTCGAACCTCTCATCAGATTATGAGTCTGTTTCTCCAATAAGTTTGCTGTAAGGGTCACATATTCAGGACACATTTTCATTCAAGGCCAATTAGCCTATAAGTCCCCAAGACTTGCTTGCTGTCAGTGTCCCGTTCTTCAGGATGCATTAATTCATTAAATTCCATGGTTAACAGTCATGTGCTTTCTTGAATAGGCAATATTTTGCTGTAGGCATCCCACAGGGCGGTGGGTTGGATTCGAACCAACTACACCTGCGTGATAGCAGATTGCTGTTACAATCCCGGGCAGGATTCCTTTTTTTCTCAGTGCTCTGCCTATTGAGCTACCACCGCCAAATTATTTTGTCCATCCTCACTGTAGCACGGAATAAGTACTGTGTCATTTAACTTGCAGTATAAAGCAGGGCTTTTGCGGTTGTGACAGCCACAAAAAGCGAGCCCCGCAAGTCATCCTCGATGGCTTGTGGGGCTCGCTTGTCTATATTCATACTTATATATTTCTTGCTGTTTCTTATGCTTTTTTTCCTGCATTCGCCGGGCTTGCGCTTACGCGTTGGCGCCGACTGCCTCCATTGTATAGCTGGAAACTACGTTTGCTGCAAGAAGTCCAAGGCTTGCTACACCGATAAGAGCTACGATCATTGTCATTTTTTTGTCCTCCATCTTAACTTTCTTTTTTATATTTCAATTTTCTGTGATTGTCTTCAATAGTTTACTCAAACTTCCCACTCCATTCCTACATTACAGTCGATATCATTAAAAATGCAATCGGAGCGGCGTCGTCGAGCGGCCGGTACTTTAAAAATTCGAGCTTCAGCGATGAATTTTTATTAGTACCGCTGCCAGCGAGACCGAGCGAAATAAGTGAGATAGGAAATCTTCGATTTCCGTGATCGAACTTATGCTGTGCAGCGTCCCGACGATGGTTCGTCAGGCCCGCACTTATGCGTTGGCGCCGACTGCCTCCATTGTATAGCTGGAAACTACGTTTGCTGCAAGAAGTCCAAGGGTTGCTACACCGATAAGAGCTACGATCATTGTCATTTTTTTATCCTTCTTTCTATATTCATTTTCGTTCTGTTTTATTATTGCTTGATAATCCCCGGTATTTTGTTTACCGGTAATGCGATTATCTGTGTCTATATACGGCCTCCCTGACAGCGGGGCTAATCATTTTTAAAATTTTTTACAGAAGGTTTTTGCAGAAGAAAAAAGAAGAGGGCTTTCAAAGTAGACAAGGCGTGCAGGATCGGCAGGGACCGGCAGACTTTTCTGACAGCTCGATGTCCGGGCTTCCGTGCTCGGTTCATTGCAGACAGTGTGAATTTATAGTATCATAAAAAGTAATTCAAAGAGGAGAACGGGATGCGCAGGGATTCGTTGTGGAATTATGTCAGCTATCACAGATCCGAATCCTGCGCCGACTCTCGCGAGCGAGACTTGAAATGTAGGGAGAACAGGTCTGGACCTTTCCGAGCGATACCTTGCCTGGTATGTTGCACAGCCCGTACCTGAGAACATAAGCCGCTCGCAGGCCGGCGAAGGTCTCCACCTGTACGACGAAAATCCCAACAACATCTTCCTGTACGGCGGAAAAGGAAAGTGCGCCGGTACCCTCTTTGCCCAGGGCATCGGGCCTGTTTCTGAGAGCGAGTATCCTTATCGGGGGCTCGAGGGAAATCTTGCCATACCCGGCGGGCTTGTGGCCCCGGATGGCACGACGAAGGATGCGAACGGTGGTGACTGGGGAATTGTCGATGAAAATGGCCTGCACACAGGCTACTTTTATCTCTCGTACTACGACACCAGCATTGGCGTTCTCGAGAGCTTTGACTTTGATCTGTGCGAAAACCATGACCAGAAGAATGCATTGCAGCTGGATTATATGCCCGCATCTTCGGATGACTGGTCGCAAAAAAGTAATACCCCTATTTGGTGCGCGAACGTCTTCACTCTTGATAAGGACATGCGCATCGATGAGGTTGCAACGCGTTTCTCGATGAATGAAGACGTGCCGTTAACAGGGTTCACGGTCATCTTCGACATCTACCGGCAGAGAGAACCACGATGACAGGAGCTGACGCCTGAGAAGATCAATATGTTAATATAGGCTGTCTCATGAATAGGTAATATTCAGAAGACAGCCTTCGCATAAAGAAGGGGTTGTCACTTATGCGACAGCCCCCTTTTCGTCATTTGGCAACTGATTAGTGTCCAAAATAAGGTATAATCAAATACAGACGTGTGAACATCATCAACCTATCAGATGAAGCGAAATTGGAAGGGGAAGAGTATACTCAATGGAATGGTTTTGGTATATCATTGCATCTATAGGTGCGGGAATCGGAACGGGGCTTGCCGGATTGTCGGCAGCAACGGTAATGGTGCCGATCCTGATCGTCCTGTGTCCGTCTTTCTCAGGCGAAACGGGAGCATATCAGGCAACAGCGATTGCACTTGCATCGGATATTCTCGGTTCAGCAGTTACGACCTATACTTATGCAAAGAATAGAAATATTGATTTAAAGCGCGGGTGGATTATGCTCACCTGCATTCTCACTATGTGCACGGTCGGCAGCTATGTGGCTTTTCTCGCCGGAAATGTGGTACTCGGAAGTTTCACGTTGTTTCTCACATTTTTCATTGGTATTCGCTTTTTGGTCAAGCCGGATACAAGCCGGAAAGAACAGGCTCTGAAAGGAGAGAAACTTGACGGGAAGGGGATAGCTATCTCCCTGTTCTTCGGCCTTACCATCGGTTTCGGCACCGGCTTTGTCGGAACGGGCGGCGGAATGATGATGCTTGTGGTTTTTACGGCTTTTCTCGGAATGGAACTCAAGACTGCTGTGGGTACAAGCACCTTTATTATGACCTTCACGGCGCTGATCGCCTCTGTCAGCCATATTCTGATCCATCCGGCCATATTACTTGAGAAATGGCACGTGATGGTCTTGTGCATTGCGGTCGCTACTGTTTCTTCTCTTGTATCAGCCCGTTTTGCCAATCGGGTGAACAATCGAACTGTAGGACTTGTTACAGGAACAGTCCTGACTTTCCTCGGCGGATCTATGCTCCTTCTTAATTTCTGGCCGCAGATTTCAGTTTTTCCGTTACCTGTGCAGACGCTGAAATGCTTTGGGCGGCTGCTCCTGTATATCATTCCATGTGTTATGATCCTGCTTCCGATTCGATTTCTGACAAAAGTTCCATCCTACGTGTTTCGGAAGCTTCTGCACGTCGTTGCATTCACCTGTTTCACCATAATGATGCTGGCGGCAGAATGCTGGCAGTCTGCCGCACTGACTTCTGTACTGATTGCGGTGCTGATTTATCCGCTGCTGTCTCTTTTCGAGCAGGAGAACTGGTACGGAAAACTGTTTGTCGAAAAGTCGACCGGAGAAATTAAGCGAAGCCTTCTCATGCTGTTTTTTATGTTTGCCGCAGTGATCTGTGTGTCGTGGGGATTATTTCATAATCCGCATGCCGCAACAACTTCT
Source organism: uncultured Lachnospiraceae bacterium (assembly GCA_902776305.1). Taxonomy (GTDB): domain Bacteria; phylum Bacillota; class Clostridia; order Lachnospirales; family Lachnospiraceae; genus Chordicoccus. The sequence goes on from CACYPS010000020.1 coordinate 46,887, forward strand.
ATTTTGATGTGGGGCGTGGGTGATGCAGCGGCTGCTTTAGTCGGTATACCTTTTGGAAAACATAAGGTGAATATCGGACCGATGAGCGGAAAAAAATCGTGGGAGGGATCGTACGCAATGTTCCTCATTTCGACACTGGTGGGTCTTGGGGTTCTATGGCTGCACTTCGGATACTCAGCGGATAAGTCTTTGCTCTGTGCGCTGACGATGGCTGCCGCAGGAACCGTTACCGAAATGATTTCTCCCAGTGAGTGGGATACGGTTACGGTTCCCGTGACAATGCTTATCATCGCGCTCATTATTTACTAAAATGTCTCACACCACGATCTCCACCTTACTCCCGCCGGTCTTTTCCTTGGTCACCACAATCTGCTTCTCTATCTTCTCCTTCAGCTCCGCCACATGCGAGATGATTCCCACCAGGCGATTATTCTCCGACAGACTCATGAGTGTCGTTATTGCCTGCCTGAGCGATTCCTCGTCGAGAGATCCGAACCCCTCGTCCACGAACATAGTGTCAAGCCGGATCCCGCCCGCGGAGGACTGTATCTCATCCGAAAGACCGAGCGCCAGAGAAAGCGATGCCTTGAAAGATTCACCGCCGGAGAGTGTTCTGACACTGCGCTCCGTTCCGTTGTAGTGATCAAGGACGTCCAGCTCCAGACCGCTTTGAGCCTGATTGCTCTCCGCCGTCTTCCGCCGTTTCAGCTCATATTGGTTTCCTGACATGGCAAGAAATCTTCTGTTTGCCCGCGCAATGATCCGGTCAAAATACGTGGTCTGGACATAGGTCTCCAGCATGATTTTCTCTTTCCCTGTCAATCGTCCGTTTGCCGTATCGGAGAGAGCCTTGACCCATTGATATCGGGATTCCAGTTTCGTAAGCTCAGCCGATCCTTCTTTGATATGCTTCAATATCTCGGAATTGTTGCTCAGACGGGAAAATACCTGCTTCGCCCTCTCTTCGTCGCGGCTAGCGCGCGCATCGAGTTCCTTTTTCTCTGCAAGAAGCTTTTCCCTCTCGACAACTTTCTTTTCGGCGATCTGCTTCTTCAGCTGGTCGATTCGAGCCTTTCTCCCGGCCAGATCCGTCCTGCCGGCGTCGTAGAGATCCTTAGTATCCTTGATGGCCTTCTCAAAGTCTCCCTTCTGTTTCTCATCTTTCGCCTGCTGTTCCCGGGCTTCCCGCTCACTGGCATAGACAAGATCCCCGGAGTAAGTGTCGATTTCTGTCTGTCTGCTATTCTGCTCTTTGGAAAGGTTTTCAACGAGCTCACTCTGTTCCGCAAGCTCCTGCTCCCTCTCCTTAAGATCATCCTCGGCTTTGGGAATCTGTTCGTCGAGATCTTTCCTTCTTTTCAGTCGTTCGTCTTCTTTGCTAATATCCTCCACTATCTTCGAAAGCGTCCGGCTCTCATCTTCCATCTCATCCTTCGTTTTTGTGATGATCTGCGCCAGAGCTGCCAGATCTTCTTCGGACAATGACAGGTGATCCCGCATCTGGGCAAGCTGTCCGTCAAGACGGCTCACATCCTCTTTCAGGGTGTCATATTCTTTTTGGGCGTTCTCGAGCTTTGCTTTTATAGCGTCCCGCTCTGCCGACATTTTGTTTCTTGTTTTCTCCGCTGCCTGCCGGTTCTCGTAAGTCAGTTTTTCGGTAAGCTCTCTGAGCTGCTTTTCCAGACTTTCTTTCTCGGCACCGACAGTTGCGGTTTCTTTTTCTAAACGCTGGAAGGCTTCCCGGCTCTCGGTCAGCTTTTTCTTTAAATCAGGCAGCTTTTTCTCGAGTTCTTTTTTCCGGAAAATGCGCTTCTCCTCCTCCTCAAGCTGCCTGTTAGTGCTAATAATGGCTTTGCCGGTCTCATTTTTTAATTCGGAAACTTTCGCATCCGCATCTTCAAATGTACATTCCCCAAGCAGTTCCTCAATCCGCTCGCTTGCATCTTTCTGCTTCGCTTCTTTTGCAATTTTCAGATCCCCCGCTCTCCTGCTCGCCGACTCTTCATCTTGTTTATCCTTTTTGGCTATCTTCTCAGCCTTTTCCAAAGCCGCTTCCGTAGGCGCTTCGGGGGATTTTCCGGCCGGCATCGGATGCTCGATAGAACCGCAGACCGGGCACGGTACGCCGGGACGGAGCGTCTCCGCCAGTATGCCCGCCTGCTCATCCAGAAAGGCACGGTGCAGATGCTGATATTTGCCCTGACTGAGCTCTGCCTTTGCTGCCGCTGCCTCATACTTCGCTTTCGCATCATCATACTGAACGCACAGTTCTTTATATTCGGCCAGTACATCCTGCAGCTTTTCAATGTCCTTTTCCTGCTTCCGTTGCTTATTCAAAATACCGGTCAATTTTTCCCGGTTCACTTCAGCATCCGCAAGTTCCCCGAGCTCTTTTTCACATTTTGAATAGTCTTTCTCCAGGGCGTCGCACTTTTCTTTTTCCTGCTCTTTGGAAGAGTCAGCTTTCAAAAGAGCACTGCATTTATCCTTAAAAGCCTGACGCTTGGTTTCAAGATTCGTGTATTCCGGCAGCTCTGCTTCAATCTGCGCAATCTGTTTCTGAAGTGTTTCAGCTTCTGCCTGGCTTTCCTGCGCTTTTTTGAGCGCTTCCTTTGACAAAGCAAGGCTCTTTTCTTTCTTACATCTATCCCCGGAAAGCTTCTCATAGGATGTCAGCTGTTTATAGCGCTTATCTAATTCACCTAACCTGTTTTCTGCCTCTTTTTTCTGCCCTTCCAGACGCTCCTTCAGCTCTCCTGCATTTTCCAGAGTATTCCTCTCCCTGCGTTTATCCTCGAGCGATTTTCGAGCGGTGGTCACGGCGTCATTTGCTTTCTCTTTTTTCTTCTCCTCGTCGGAAAGCTTCCTTGCGCCTTCCGCCTGATCCTTCCGAAGCTCTTCTCTCTTTGCATATTTCGGGAATTGTGACCTGCGTGCGGTAATCTCCTCCGCCAGACGGTCTATGTCAGGCTGTCGTTTTCCGGCAAGCTCCCATGCCTCCTTCTGCTTTGCGACTTCAGTTTCTTTTTCGGCATATTCCGATTTCTGCGTTTGCAGATCTTTATTCAGATTTTCAAGCTGCTCCGCGAGTTGCAATTCTCCCTGAATACTTCCCAGTCTGGACTTGGTTTCACTGATACGATTCTTAAGCGTCTCCTGTGTATCCTCATCTTCAAGAATCATTTCACTCAGAAGACTAATTACCTCATCTGTGGGCAGCTGCCCCTCTCCGGCCTTTGTTGCTTTAGAAAATGCAGCACTTCTCTCATCGCATTTGATACCGCTCAGATATTGTTTTATGCTTCTCTTCCTGTCGGCACAGTCGCGGTCGAGATCGCCGGCCGCCTTTTTGAGCTTCTCCTGAAAGATCTGGTAATACTTCGTCTCGAATATTTGCCGGAATATTGCCTGACGTTCCTTCGTTCCCGCAAGGAGGAGCTTCAGGAAATCGCCCTGTGCGATCATGGCGATCTGGGTGAACTGACTGCGGTCGATTCCCAGGATCTCCTTTATTTTGTCCCTGACCTCATTGTTTTTGGTCACCACCTTACCGCCCGGGAGCGTCAGTTCCACTCCTGCCTTCTGGGTGGTAAAACCCTCTCCTTTTAATCGGGGACGCATATATTCGGGATTGCGCCGCACCGTATATTCCTTATTCCTGTACAAAAATGTCAGGCGGACCTCCGTGGGCGTCTCCGGAGCGGCATATTGGGACCGGAACATCCCGGAATCGCGCGTCTCCCCGCTGGCTTCCCCGTAGAGGGCGTAGGTGATGCCGTCAAATATCGTCGTCTTCCCCGCTCCGGTATCGCCGGTAATGAGGTAAATTCCGCTTGTGCCTAATTTGTCAAAATCCACCACGGTACGGCCTGCATATGGGCCGAATGCAGACATTTCCAATCTTATAGGTCTCATATTTTTTCCTCCCAGATGCTCTCCATGATCTCTCGGGCAAAATCCTTCTGTTCGTCACTCATGGGCCGCCCGTTCTGATCCTCGTAGAATTCCCCGAAAAGGACAAGCGGTGATTTGCGGTCAACATCTTCCAGATCGGTCAGTATCCCCGCGGATCTGGTGCGGCTGTTGTTGTAATCCAGGCACATCAGATTGGGGTAGATGAGCCGCAGCTTCCCGATCGCGTCGGGAATATCCTCTTCATCGGTGAGAGTGATGTGCATATAGTCATCCGTGTCGGTCCCCTCATAATTCGGGCGGAATGTCAATTCCTCATAGGTACCTTCGATCTCCCTCATGCCCCTCAGCGGATGCAGCGGGACAGTTCTGACAGAGAAATTTTCTTTGTCTTCTATGTCAATCACGGTTACCGACTTTTCATGTTTTGCTTCGGAGAAGGAGTATTTTAAGGGCGTCCCGCAGTAGCGGATGCGCTCGGACCCTATGTTCTGGGGACCGTGAATATGCCCGAGAGCCACATAGTCGAAGCCCTCAAAAACAGCCGCATCTATATTGTCGGTTCCTCCCACGGAGATTTCCTCTGAGTCTGAACGGGTTGCTCCTGTGACAAATTGGTGCGTGACGAGAATATTCCTCTCGGATCTGTCAATATGAAATGCGTCGACCGCAACGCGAAGCGCGTCATTATAGCTGTCGATCTTCTCATCCGGAAAAGCCCTGCGCACGTGGGCCGGCTTAACGAATGGGAGCAGGTAGACGTTGACCGGCCCGTGCTCGTCTGTCAGTACGGTCGGTTCTATCTCCCCGTTGTACACCGGTGACATATGGATTCCCGCGGAGGAAATCAGGCGGGATGCAAATGCCAGGCGCTCCGGCGAGTCATGATTTCCGCTGATCAGAAAGACCTGCAGATTGCGCCGGGACAGCCGGACGAGAAACTCATCCAGCATTTCCACCGCTTCGGTAGAAGGGACGCTCTTGTCATAGATGTCTCCGGCGATGAGCACGGCATCCGGAGATTCGCTGTCGATCACCTTGAGGATTTCCTGCAGGATGTACTCCTGGTCTTCCGATAAGTTGTAATCAAAGACACGTTTTCCGAGATGAAGATCGGATAGATGTATAAATTTCATGGCTTTTACCTCTTTCTCTCACGGTGCATTCCGGATGACCTCATCGACCTCATCCGCCGTGTAAGCATAATCCCCGAGTCTGTTCCTCACGGTCTCCATTCTCAAGGCATTTGATTCGCTCATACGGTCATCCCCCTTTTCCGCATACACTCTGGACATAAATGCGGCGTGCGCATATTCCGCCACATTATAAATATCTTCCATACCGGCCTGTGGTTCAAAATTGTACATTCTCTTGACGTAATAAGTATTCATGACCTCGCCATAGGATTTGTGCCTCAGCTCATACTCAAACACGCTCCGTTCTGTCTCTATAGGATCCTCCTTCTCACGATTTGCGTATTTGAAGGAACCCACCATATTTATCGTTAAAGCCAAAAAGACAAGACATGCGACCACAATCAGAATATCCAGAATCACTTTCAGCATTTTATTCATGTCGTAATATCCCCTCCAGTATTACCGCTTTCTGCGCCTCCGACTTCGAAAGAAACTCCTCCAGCTCACGATCATCCATGGAAAAGTAGGTTCTCATAGCCGCTCTCAGTTCCGCGTCCATGTCGTCCATATAGGCATGGTACTTTTCGCTCTTCTTCCTGTTTCTCTGTACTTCCAACACTTCGTAGAACCCGTCCACATACATACAGAAATTTCGGATATCGGTATCCAGCCCGTCAAAATAATCCGGATCGGTAGATCGCAAAATAATCTCCTCCATAAGCTGGATACATTCATAATATTCCTGTGCAACATAACTCACACTGACAAGGTGGTCCGTTTTGTCGCGTGCGATATTATTAAGGTCGTGAGCATACATAAAACTCACAAACTCTGTGTATTCTCCGCGCTTTAAGAACTCCTCTGCTTCCGATACATATTCGTCGACATGTCTCTCTGCATCCCGTCGATTGACCTCCCTCGGATCGGGGTCTACATAATTCAGAGAAGTAACTATAGTCATAATGATGCAGCCGATAATCAGGACAATCAGAATCGCGGCTCTTGTTGCCAACCCTCTTGTGCTTTGGGCAGAACGGATGACCTCATTTCGAGTCTTTTTGTAGTCCTTTTTGAACCGCTTCATATTCTTCTGATGCTGCACCGCATACGAATTCTCCGCACCGCAGTAGGGACACCTCAGTTCCTCCGGCCCGATTTCGTGCAGGCATTTTTTACATCTCATTTTGTCGAATCCTCCTGCTGCATCGTTACTCCCTGATTGAGCAAAAACTCCTCTTTCCGGCGATCCGCCCTGCTTTTCTCGATGCTGCCGGTTATCCACATGATGGCAAATAAAAGCAACGCAATCACAACAGCCGACACAAGAACGTATCGAGCCACCGTCCCCAAACCCTTTTTCAGTGCTTTGTCACCGTCATTCTTATGTCCCTCCAGGTCCTTGCGGATCTCTTCCAGCTGACCCATATACTCTTCTTCTTCGGCAGGTGCATATCCCGCATCGCAATACGGACACCGAATCAGTGACACATCAAATTCTGCTCCGCAGTTCGGACAGATGACCATTTTCCCGGTGTTTTCCATTTTCTCCTCACTCCTTAACAGCATTTGCCACACTAAGGTCAATCTTATCAAGCAGGGCTCCATACTCCGGCATTTCCCTGCGGATCTCGGAAATCCTGTCTTCACAGGCTTCCGCTGAATCTGCATTTCCGGCCCTTTTGTATACCTCCTTCAAAAACAGAAGCTCAGCATACTCACCCAGTTTATAATAATCAGCATCTGTGTCTGCAACTTCCGCACCTCCGCGAATCGGGCGTGAAAGAGCCGCCACGGTTCCGTAATTTTCCCATTCCAGATATTTCCTGATCGTATCCGGACGAATCGTATCCTGCTCTACATACTCATATACCAGCTCACCCATCGCACCGGGCAGCGAAACGGCAAACACTGTCGCCAAAATGATATTTACTATGATTGAAATACTGAGGATCGTTTTTTTAGTCATGCAGCAAAACCTCCTCCAGATACGCTTCCTGCTTATTAGACGATGAGGCGAAATATTCGTCACGCCCGGCCTCATCCAGTCCCAGATATACTTCCATTATGGTATCAGCCTTTGCTTTCATATCATAGATGTAATCCTTGTAGGGGTCTTCATCGATTTTCGAAAGGTTGTGCTCAAATTGAAAATTAAAATACCATATCGCGCTGCGGCAGGATCGAATATCCGACTCCGGCCTGTACCATTTAGCGTCCGGTCCGAACATCGTTACTTCTTCCACCGCCGAAACCAGTGAAGAGTACTCTTTTGCCATATCACACAGCAGATTCAGATCATCATACGGCGGTTCCCATTCCGCTATGTTGTGATATTCCTCAAATGCCGAAAACCCGGCATAATCCCCCGCATCCAGATAATCCTGAATTGCGGCGGAATACGTTTCGTATTTCTTTACGGATTCTCTCTGTGCCGCACTCTCGCGGAAATAAAAAGCATTTTCCTCCACATATAGCAGAACGCCGTCGGCAATCAGCAGCACTACCAGGATTATTGCGCTGATCACGATAGGAATATTCTCCGAAAGGATCTCTCTGACTTTTTTCTTCGTCTTTGCACTATCCCTTTTGTAGTACTCCATATCTGCCCGATAGCCGGCGTTTTCTTTAATTACCCGGCCGCAATACGGACATACTTTGTCGGTCAGCCTGACGTCAGCACCGCAATTGATACATTTCATCGTCTAAATCTCCTTCGCCGCATTCTTTGTCCCATGCACTTGTTTCCGGACGGCTTCATTGTGTAATCGCTGTATCGCGGCTCTTGTTTTGGGCATCAGATCGGCCCCTTTTTCCGCGAGCGTTCCGTCGATATCTGCTGCAAATACGGATATTTTTTTAATCATATGAATCTCTCCCTTGTCAGAATGCCTCGATTAACGGAATGGTAGTGGTCGCATCATAGTAAGAATCGTCTCTGTTATTTTATCATGAATGTGCTCTGCTTTAGTATAAGATTTCAAGAACGCCTCGGCGTTCTTTGCGCGATGAAGAATCCTATGACATAAAAAAGTTCTTTACAAACCTTACTTGCTTCTTAATAATTAAATCAGTTAGTTTGCGCGCTCGGCCACTGCCGGCGGCAAGAAATGTATGTCTATGTGGCTGTCCGAAATGCTTCAACGTATAAATAAGTGAGAGCTGCATAGTGATCATTCTTCATCGCGAGATTGTACTCACGATGAAGCAAATTTCACTTCGCGCGCGTATCATAGACTCACGTCAAGAATATTGCGTGATGAAGAATAATACAGGAGGTAACAAGAATATGTTTAAGAAGACAGCAATATTTGCTGCAGCAGTCATGGCACTTACAATGTTCGCAACAGGATGCGGAGCAGGTGCAAAGAGTTCAATCGCGATGGATATGGCAGACGAAAAGAAGGCAGCCATCGAGTTCAGCAATGCCAAAGAAGATGATTTTGTACAAGGCGGATACATCCGTGTCGATGAGGGCGAAGGGGTCGAGGTCGTCAGTGACCTCAATGATGATGGCAAAATCCTCATAGGTTTCATCGCAGTGGAGGAAGATCAGAGTATCGATAAACTTCCCGACAGGGACAATACAAAGTACGAGATGATGATTTCAGGAAAGGCAACGCAGGGCGCAACACTCGATCCCGGCGATTATGACCTGAAAATAACTGTTCAAAGCAAAGCCAGCGGTAACGTCACTCTGAATGTAAAGCCCGTCAACGGCATAGCAGGCATGGAAGGCGTGAATGATTCAGACGATACAGATATCTCGGTGGCAGAAGAGGCAGCCGAAGGTGCAGATACTTCGGTGACAGAAGAAGCTGCCGAAGGCGGACACACGAACTGGACGCAGGCGTCAACAGCCCGGGAAGCTTGTGAAGGTGCAGGTCTTGATTCCCTTGCAGACCTGAACGGAACGAAGATAACACTGGGTGTTCTCGGCGAGATGGGTGACATCACATACAGATATATGGACGGAGTGGTACAGACATTCTGCCCTGCAGCGGCGGTCGAGATGAGCTTTATTAAAGGCAGGATTCCTTCCGGCACTGATGGGGATGTTTCTCTGGATAACACGCCCTATAAGTACGAGTGGACACAGGACGTGGACGGTCAGGAAGTGAAGTGCTTCGGAAACCGTGACGGAGAAGCGACCAAGACGATCTGGTCTGCAGGTGATTACAACTATGCGGTCGTTGCATACGGCGCAGGCGGGGATGATGACTTCGGACTGTGCGCAGAAGATGTGGCGACTATGGTGAATGCGGTCAAATAAGCGGGATTCGTCCCGACGAAGGAGCCGGGCGAAATGCGCCCGGCTCCGTTTTAATGATTAATAAATTTCTGTTATTTTCCCTTATATTCCACACAGAGCATAGTCATATCATCGAACTGTCTGGCCTCCCCTGTAAAGGAGTTCACGTCCTCCCTCATTCCCTGAAGGACGCCTTCGGGATCCCGATCCGCGTGGCTGTTCAACGCCGATTCCATCCGCTCCAGTCCGTAGAACTCCCCGTCTGCATTGTTCGCTTCCGGAATTCCGTCCGTGTAGACAAAAACAGCATCCCCGGGCATCATCTGAATCTCATAATCCTTATATCTGGCATACTCCATCGCACCAAGGACGATTCCATGCTTGTCCTTCAGCTTTCGGAAGACACCGTCCCTTCCCCGTATGAAAGGATACTCATGTCCTGCATTGGAGCAGGTCATCACCCCGGTATTCAGATCCAGAATACCCAGCCACACAGTAACAAACATTTCAGAATTGTTCTTACAGATCTGGTCATTCACCGAATACAGGATCTCGCTGGGACTTCCCCCCTGCTGAGCCCGATAGTTGAGGAGGATCTTTGTCGACATCATGAACAGCGCCGCAGGGACGCCTTTATCCGAGACATCCGCGATCAGCACTGCAAGATGGTCTTCATCGATCAGCAGGAAATCATAAAAATCTCCTCCGACTTCCTTTGCCGGGGTCATACTGGCATACAGGTCGAAATCTCCGCGATCCGGAAATGCAGGAAAAACACTTGGCAGCATGGATGACTTCAGGGGAGAAGTTACTCGCACAGGCCTTCGAGGCCCGCTCGAGAGAAGAATAATACTCATTATCCACGCGCTGGCAGAAGACATAGTAGCTGATCAACGTCAGACCCAGTGCAACGGCAAGGATGCTGCCGATTACCAGTGCATTCAGTTTCAGCTGTATAGAACATCTCCGCGGCTTTCGTTTCATTTCCTGATTCATTCCTGTTTACTTCTTTCTGCTGAAAATAGCAACAATCTTCTCAAAGAACGTCTGATAGGTCACCAAGTATCATTCTTCCCACTCGAGCAGGCTCGGTGTCAGAATGATACTTTCGGCACTGTAATTATATAATTATATCATTCTATCTCCTGTCTGAGCAAGGGAAGCGACGAGCGTTCTCAGACGCATTTCCAAACCGCACAATTTCTCATTACACAAAGAAAAACCGGAGGGTTCTGCTCTGTTTGGAGAAGAACCGCTTAATCAGTTTTGTTAGGCTCATTTTATTCCCGTGATCCTGAACATCGGCGTAGAAGCATAATTCGTCTTTTCCTCCGCTGTCCACACCTCTTTCCAGATATCTTCACAGATATCCACATGTCCGTACCCGGTTTCCAACATTTTATCCCTGTCCCAGTATGGTCTGTGCTTCTTTGACATGGGAAGACTCCTCGCAATATCCTCCATGACCTCGAAATTCGGTACCAGGTTAAAATCTCTCAGAGCCTCTCTCGCCACCTCGTCTCTGTCACGGTCATATTCCATCCTGGCATCATCATCGAACAGATATCTGTACCAGTTGGCGTCAAATATCACGACTCTCCCGCCGGGCTTCAAAACTCTGAGCCACTCCGCATAACATATGCACGGATCCGGCAGATTCCACGTCAGATTCCTGCTCACGATAACGTCAAATGTCGCGTCCGCAAAATCCAACGCATCCGCATTCATCAGGTGGAACCGTATCCTGTCAGAATACTCCGATGCATTTTTCTTCGCCTCCGCAAGCATCCCGGCCGTGCAATCCACGGCATCCGGAGAGTACCCGGCCTGGGCAAGCAATATGGCCATAAATCCGGGCCCGGTCCCAATATCCAGGACTCTCATCTCCTCCTTCGGCTTATCCGGAAACTGGCTCTCCATGGAGGAAAGCCATCGCTCACACATTCCCCAACCGAGTTCCTCCCGATTGAGTTCCGAGTAGCTTGCGGCTCTCGCCGTCCAGTAATTTATGATACTCCTCAAGATTTCTTCAGACATGTATTGCTCCTTTACTTTTCCAACTTGCGTCACAAGAATTCTGCGTCAGAGAACCCGGAACGCCTCGACGTTCCTGCCGAGCCGCGCATAGTGCGAAGCACCTTCCTTATTGCGCGGCTATGATTAGTGCGAAGCTCCTTCCTTAATGCGCGGCTGCGGTCAAAGACCCTGCTCCCTCGCACTCATAATCAGCTGCTTTGTATATTCGTCCTTCGGATTTCTTATGACCTCCGAAGTCTTACCTTCCTCAACAATGCGCCCGTCTTTCATGACCATGATCCGATCACACATTGCATACACGAGAGCTATGTCGTGAGATACAACAATCGATGAAAATGACCGAATCTCTCTCAACCGTCCAAATATCCTGACGATTTGCGCCTGGGCTGTCACATCCAGCGCGCTGGTCATCTCATCACAAAGGATGATCTCCGCTCCGCTGTAGAGCGCCCGCACGATAGACATTCTTTGACACTGGCCTCCGGACAGCTCCCTCGGCCTCTTTTTCAGAAGGCTTTCATCCAGAAGAGTTTCTCTCAGTAATTCACGGAGCTCTGCGGATGTACCCGGCTTCTCGTTGCTTTTTGTCAGAATCCCGGTTCCTTCCGGCAATTCACGGAGCTTTGCGGATGTATCCGGCTTCTCGTTGCTTTTTGTCAGAATCTCGGTTCGTTCCGGCAATTCACGGAGCTCTGCGGATGTACCCGGCTTTCCGCTGTTTTCTGTCAGGGTTCCGGCATTTCTCCCGGAATCAGATTTCGGATTCCGGCTATTTTTCCTCCGGACCTCCTCCATCTGGTCGCCCATATGAAGCCTCGGGTCGAACGAGCCGTACGCATCCTGAAAGATCATCTGCAGAAATTGCCCGGCATACCCGGCTTTTCGATGCTGATACTCGTCTCCCCGGTAAGTCAAAACTCCCGAATCGGGTCTTTCAAGTCCGGCGATCAGCCTCAGCAAAGTGCTTTTCCCGGAACCGCTCTCTCCCACAATCCCGAGAAACTCCTTCTCTTTCAGATAAAAGGAGATGTCCCGCAAGGCGTCTGTCTCCCGCGCTCTATTCTTATATCTTTTCGTGAGATTTTTTCCTTCTAATAGGAACATGAGATTTTTACCGCCCATTTTCACTCTATCAACATACCTGCGTCAGAGATAAGCTCCATTTTGCGCATTCATCATAGACTCTCGTCACGAGAATTCTGCGTCAGAGACTAAAAATATCACCGATCAGCCTCTTCGTGTAATCATCCGTCGGATTACACATCACCTTCTCTGTATCCCCGCTCTCCACGATCCTGCCGCGCTTCATGATTGCTATGCTGTCTGCCATGATATTTGCAAGACCCAGGTTATGTGTCACCATCAAGATGCTGGTTCCGCGCTCCTTATTGAGCCTGATAAATTCATCTTTGACAAGGTTGGCAGTCATCACGTCAAGCGCACTCGTCGGCTCATCGCACAGCAGTATGGAGGGTTCAAGCAGCATGACCGCAGCGATGGCTACCCTCTGATTCATACCGCCGCTCAGCTCGTAGGGTCTGCTCCCGAGCAGACTTCCCGGGCTGTCGAGTCCCATCCGTGCAAATGCCTTCTCCACCTCACTTCTCACATACCGAGTATCATGACTTGCCAGCATTTCCCGGATCTGCGGTTCGTACTTTCGGATTGGATTGAAGGATCCTGCCGGATTCTGCGGAATATAACCGATTGTTCTTCCGAGCAGCTTACGTCTTTCCTTAAAGGAGAGGCGGGAGATTTCATTTTCCCATACTTCTATGCTCCCCTCCCGAACCTGCAGGTCCTCCCATCCTGTGATCGCTCTTATGACGGAGGTCTTGCCGCTGCCGCTCTCCCCCACTATGCATAAGATCTGCCCCTTTTCCAAAGAGAGGCTGATACCTTGAAGGACAGCGGTATCTTCGCCGTAACCGGCAGTTAGGTCTGTTATGCGCAGGGCATGTTTATTCATTTTAGATCCGTACTGATTATCTTCCATAAAGTTCAGCTGCCTTCACCCCTTCAAGATGAGGCTTTTATTCTTCATCGCGAGATTATACTCACGAAGAGAAATAAAAACACATCACACGTTCCTGTACTCCATCACCGCATCCCCGAGATAATTGAAAAGCGTGATCGTCAATATCGTCGCGAGAGCCGGAAACAGAACTGTCCACGGAGCAATCTGGATATAAGCCCTGCCCTCGCTGATCATCGACCCCCATTCCGCTGTCGGGGGGATAGCTCCGAGCCCCAGAAAGGAAAGTCCGGAAAGACCGATCATGGTGGTACCGATCTGAGTGAGTGCATTTGTCAATACCGGAGCGAGTATGTTGGGCAGAATGTGCCTGAACATAATGTAAATTCCGCCCTTGCCCGCAAGAATGGAAGTCATAATATACGGCTCATTTCTGATTGAAATAGTGTGGCTTCTCGCAAGTCTCGCAAATGCCACCCACATCGTTATCCCGAGTGCTACCATCGCACCCGCCATGCCACCTCCCAGGATTCCGGCGACTGCAATCGCTACTACCATCTGGGGGAACGACAGGAATATATCCGCGATTCTCATGAAAATGCGTTCAAATATCCCTCCGTAGAATCCGCACAAAATCCCTATAAATGTACCGATTCCAAATGAGATCGCCACCAGGAAGAAGGTGGCCGCTATCGTCGTCCTTCCGCCGAAAAGCACACGCGAGAACACACATCGACCCAGATTATCGGTGCCGAACGGGTACTCGCGGCAGGGAGCAAGCCGGATTAAAGTTGCATTTGTCCGATAGGGGTCATTCGGAGCAATCTTCCCGGCAAGAATCACCGCTGCAAGGAGGAGGAATACAAATGCGGCTGCTATATATATTTGCATTCTTAATCTCTGTTTTTTTCTACTCATATACACAATCATTCAAATGGAGAGCCATTTTCAATTCGGCACATCTCATACGCGAGGATCCAGCACATGATAACTCACATCCGTCAGTTGATTGAGCACGATATAAATCGTTCCCATTATGATGACAAATCCCATTATCACCGGATAATCCCTGCTGTTTATGGAGTCCATGACCAGTTTCCCGAGCCCCGGCCACCTGAATATCGTCTCGATGACAACGCTGCCTCCCATGAGCGTACCGACTTGCAGACCCACGATCGTCAAAATATGACCGAGCGAATTTCTGATAATATTGACAGCCACGTACCGCTCCTTAACGCCCCGCATTCTCATACCTGTCACATAATCCTCATTCAACTGGTCGATGAACTCGGAGCGCATTTGCCGGATGAACCGACCGCTCATCGGGATCGAGAGGGACAGGACCGGTAGGATCAGGCTTGTCGGACTTCCGTCCGCGATGACAGGAAAGAGTCTGAAGTGTATGCATAGGACATACATGAGAAGCACGGAAATGAGAAAATTCGGCATGGAATTTCCGATGAATGAAAGCACCCTCACGATATGATCCGACACTCTGCCCTTCCGGAAAGCGGACCATATGGCAAGAGGGTAAGAGACAAGAAGGGACAAAATAAGGCTTGCCGTTGAAAGTATCAGAGTCTTATGCAGACCGGCGGCAAGCTTCGGCGCGACAGGCATATCGTCTTTAAAGGAGATTCCGAAATCCCCCCGAATAATCCCAAAAAGCCATTCCCCGTATCTTACGAGGAATGGCCGCATGAGCCCGAGCCTTGCCCTTTCCGCTTCCAGTACTTCCTTTGTAATCGCCGTTCCCTGAGAGGTGAGCCTCTTTTCGGCGGGATCACCGGGAGCGATATACATCAAAGCAAATACCAGAAGACTCAAAATGATTAAGAGCAAGACCGTTTCGGCAATTTTTTTGAATACAGTAGTTATTAAAAATTTGGTATCTCCAGGCTGTTTCATCCAATATCCGTCTCCGCATCAATCCCGTAGAAATCAAACGGAATATTCTCCGCGAACCCCGTCATTCCCTTCTTCAGGACCGTGGTATGGTTGAAGAGACCGACATAGCCAAATGCATTATCGTCTATCGCGATCTGCACGATTTCATTTGCAAGCTCGGCCCTCTTATCTTCATCGACTTCAAATCTCAGCTTCTCTATCAGTTCCTGACAATGGTCATCGTCAAATCCGCCGCAGTCATAGTAAGCCCCCTCCGCGAGCGTCGAATCAATAAAGTACAGCGGGTCGCCGGCCTTATCCGCAATCATGCAGTAGAGCGCCAGATCAAAATCACCTGTAGCAATATATGTCGCATCCGGGTCCTCATAGGACGTAATCGTGGAATCGACTCCGATATCTCTCAGCTGCTCCTGAATCAAGAGCGCGAGTGTATCGAGAGATCTCGCAGGATAGTATGTGATACTGATGACGAGCTTTTCGCCGTCTTTTTCATAGAAGCCGTCTTTCGAAAGTGTGTAGCCGTCCTCTTCAAACAGCTTTTTCGCTTTCTCCGTATCAACCGCGGGAACGGTGACCTGGCCGTAATCGGCATTTGTGCTGAACGGACCTACCGCTGCCGAAACTGTGCCGGAGAGATAACCGGCTATCTTATCCTTGTCTACTGTCAGATTGATGGCTTCCCTGACAGCATCGTCCAATCTGTTTTCATTCAGGATATAGAACTGCAGCCGCGCACCCGGAATGGAGACGACATCGTACTTATCGGGTTCCTTATTGTAAATCTCAAGAGCTGCAGATGAGACGCTGTTATAGCAATCGATCTCTCCGCTCTGCATTGCAAGCAGCTTGGGATCATCTTCCTGCATATAGTAAAAGACCGCACCGTCAAGTTTGACATCACCGCCCCAGTAGGCGTCATTCTTCTTGACTGTCACGTCCCCTTCCGGAACAAATGTATCGAGAACAAACGGACCTGTACACACAGGATCCTTATCGAAATCTTTTGTGCTGTCAAGGTCAATCATGCCAAGTTCCGGACTTGCCAGATCATTTTTCAGAGTTGGATAAATCTCCGGAGTTGTGATGGTAATCGTCTTGTCATCGACCACTTCCATTGTAAATCCGCCAAGGTAAGCGAACCTTTCGTTGACTTCCGCCACTCTTTCAAGATTCCTTACCACCATCTCGGCAGTCAGCGGATTCCCGTTGGAGAACGCTGCGCCGTCCTGCAGAGTGATTGTCCATGTTTTTCCGTCTACTGTAGCTTCACTTGCAAGGCAGGGGACGACCTCGAAGTCCTCATCCATCTTAAAGAGGGCTTCCGAGATTCCGTATATGGAGGTGTACCAGCCGTAATACTCCTTATGCACATCGAGGCTGGGATAGGCAAATGAAGCCGCTGTCCTCAGTATCTTCCCGTCCTTTTGGGCAGTAGCATCTCCTGTTGCAGCATCTCCGGCTGCAGCATCTGTATTTGTACCCGTGCTTGCGGTCTGCTCATTGGCATTCGTGTCTGGAGTCTGGCTCTGTCCGCCGCAGGCGGTAAGACCGAGCACTAAAGAGGCGGCGAGAAGGATTCCTAACATTTTCTTTCTCATGATAATACTCCTCCTATAATTGAAACATGGAACCCACGGCCTGTAGAGGCGGGGTATCCTACACTAAATCCTATCGGGAGATTGGCATCTGCCACCGAGACTGTTCTGTTGCCCATTAATTTTTTAGAGGCAGGAGCATCTCACACTAAATCCTATCGGGAGATTGACACCTGCCACCGAGACTGTTCTGTTGCCCATTAGTTTTTTAGAGGCAGGGGCATCTCACACTTAGGATATACAGATTATATCAGGCAGAAGATGGAGTTTTAAGCCCCCCGGGGGGTTGTGGAAACCGATACGGCAAGCAATTGAACAAAGCAAGAGGAGTTGCCGGCACTAAATGCGACAACTCCTCTCATCATCCGCTGCTTGCTCGAGCGCTCTCTACTATTCATTTCTTGTTTCATCGGCCATATCCAGCAGCCTTCGTTTCACTTTGGAAAGCACGAGGGCTGTTGTAAATACAGCTGCAGTAATACATATATCGCTCATAGCAAATCTATCCTTTCCTATTTTAGGCCAACGCCGCACCAAGCGCTTTGCACAGTTCCGTTTCCTCGTCTCCGGGTGCATCATTGGCTGTCACGCTGTCCGTCACCAGTTCAGCGCCGGCTGCCCGGCATCTGTCTTCCCAGTCGCGCATCCACTGTCCGTCGCCCCAACCGTAGGATCCGAACAGGGCGATCTTTTTTCCGGAGAGCGCCGCCTCTACATCAGTGAACATCGGGTCAAATTCACTTTCCTCCAGCACCTCATCACCCATAGCAGGGCATCCGAACGCAATTGCGTCATACGCGCTTACCTGGTCAGCAGAAAAATCAGCTGCCTGTATGAAAGATACTTCAGCGCCTTTGTCTTTTGCTCCTTCTTCTACAGCATAAGCCATCGCTTCCGTATTTCCGGTTCCGCTCCAATAAACAACTGCTACTTTACTCATAACTATTCTTTCCTTTCTTTTCGTTATAATAATCCCGCCCGCCGCAATTCCTGGTTCGAACTGCCAGCTGAGCGAGGGATTTTCCGCGTGATAGTTCCCTGCGATATAGCGCTGTGCATTTTCTGAATTTACTGAACGTCTTCTCTGCTTCCTCTTCATTGCCGTAGGCTTTCCAACAGCCGGTACATTTTACGCCACGCCTTGAGTCCTCCATAAAACTCCGCACGTCTTCCGGAGGATATCCGAGAAAAAGGCCGACCTCATGCGGAAATTCCGCATCCTCTTCCATATGCCGAATCAGTTGAACCAAACAGTTCCCCGTACTGCCGCAGCAATACCCTTTGGACTCCAGAATTCTCCTCGCCTCGGGAGAACCCAGATCCCGCTCTAAATGATCCGGTCTGTAAATATATACCAGAGCATCTTTATCTGTTCTCCGGAGCATCACAACGCAAAGCCCCTTATCCCGTAATTGCCGATTCAGCTGCCGCAGCTCATCGCGGATATCCTGCCCCGGCTCCACCTTCACAGGAAACATACTCCCGGTTTTCAGTCCGGCCAGAGTCGGCGAACAATGGTCTATCAATACTTGCTCCGGCATAAGTCAAACCTCCTTTAAGACCGCTGAACAACCCGTAATCGACTTTTAGCGTCTTAATCATCAGATCCTTTACACAGAAAATGTCTTCATTTTAGGCTGTGAAACTGCATGCATGCTCGTTCAAAATCGCTTCAAGCGAATTCATAGAACTGGTGTGAGACCTTACAATCTTCGTATCCCCGCATACCCCGGTCAGGGCACAGCGAAGCATTTTGTGGGAGATTGTGTGCGTGAACACAATCAGAAGATCCGGCGTCCCAATCCTGTTTTTCATGTCCGCGCAGGGCTTGCAGAAAACTTTGGCTTTGCATCCGTATTTCCGACAGACATTTGAATACTGTCTCTCCATACACTCATTTCCACCGAGAATCACTACGCTCATTGCGCACCTCCGATCATAAGCATTTATCAGACGTTTTTAGGTTAGTTATTTCTAACCATCGATTTTAAGAAATGCCTCACCTTTGTGAGGCTAACGAATACATTCCAAGTCTCGCACGCAAAACATAAACAGCTTTGTTTCACATGTTTGTTATGACTAACACTATACAGTTTCCGACTTGCTTTGTCAAGTACGAATCCCTTGCATCTCAAGCGTCACGAATATTGCGCAATGAAGAATAGATATTATTGCGATAATATCACCAATTATCTGCATTTTTATTGCAATAATCAGCCAATAAACGTACTTATATCATGTTGACGGCTGATTATTGTGCGATGTATTATTATATAAAAGAAAACCCGTTTGCTGTGAGTGTTGTTTTCAGAAAGGATTAATTGCTGATATGATAGGAAGAGAAAAAGAATCGTCCGAACTGGTAGAACTATATAACCGTAAAAACGCAGAACTTGTTGCGATTTACGGAAGACGCCGTGTTGGAAAGACCTATCTTGTCGACGAAACATTTAAAGGGCGGATTACATTCCGGCATGCCGGATTATCTCCGGCGGAATTCTCCTGGCAACCCACAGAGCGTCCAATGAAGAAACAGCTTCAGGCGTTTTATTATTCGCTGGTCACACAAGGTATGAAGAAAGACCATTGTCCGGAAGACTGGCTTGAAGCTTTCTTTATGCTTGAAATGCATCTTCAAAATACAGATGACGGAGCAAGGCAGATTATTTTTTTTGATGAGCTGCCCTGGATGGATACGCCCAAATCGGGGTTTATCACAGGCTTTGAAGCGTTTTGGAACGGATGGGCATGCCATCGGAATGTGATGGTGATTGTTGCCGGAAGCGCCACATCTTGGATCCAGGATAAACTGATCAATAATCATGGAGGTTTATACGGACGTGTAACTTATGAGATCAAACTTGAGCCGTTTACATTAAGGGAATGCGAGCTACTTTTTATGGAACGGGGCGTTCGTCTTTCAAGGTATGATATCGTTCAAAGCCATATGATATTTGGCGGCATCCCATATTATCTGAATTATTTCCAGCGGGGGAAGAGTCTTGCCCAGATCGTGGACGAGATGTTCTTTCAAAAAGGGGCAAAGCTTGCCATGGAGTATGAACGGCTGTTTTCCTCAGTTTTTACGAATCCTGAAATGATGATGACTATCGTCAAAGTACTGGCCGCAAGAAGTAAAGGCTTTACAAGAAAGGAGCTTTCCGAAAAAGCAGGCTTTTCGGAAGGGGGCACTTTGACTAAAGCATTGAATGCCCTGAGTGCGAGTGATTTTATAATAAAATACATTCCCTTCGGGTGTGGAAAAAGAGAGGCACATTACAAGCTGACAGATCCATTCTGTATCTTCTATCTTCGGTTCGTTGACAATTATGATTCCCTGCCGGACACCTTTTGGCAGCAGAACGTGACATCCCAAAGGATTAATGTTTGGCGCGGATATTCGTTTGAAAATGTGTGCTTTGGCCACATAGGCCAAATTAAACAAGCGTTGGGAATCAGCGGCGTGTCAACGACTCATTCCGCATGGACAAAGATGACGGACGAGGAAGGCGGCACACAGATTGATCTGATCATCTCAAGAAAAGACAATGTGGTCAACATGTGTGAAATTAAGTTTTACAGCAGGCTGTTCGCCGTTGATAAGAATTATGATCTGCTGCTACGGCACCGGCGCTCTCTTCTTGGTGAAGAAATTCCCCAAAAAAGTATTGTTCACTCTACCTTAATAACAACCTACGGCATAAAAAATAATGAGTACAGATGGGCATTCGATAACGTAGTCACAATGGATGATTTGTTTTTATAAAGGGAATAAAACATGACCAATTGAGAGGTGATTTCAATAATGGCACTATATGCAATCGGTGATCTTCACCTGCATTTTCAATCAGTACTAAAAGCACCCGGCCAACTTCATGGCCGGGTGTGGAAAAATCATGAGGAGAAATTCCGAAAAAACTGCAATAAACTTGTGACGTCAGATGACACGCTGGTCCTGGTGGGAGACCACAGCTGGGGGAAGAATCTTTCGGAATGTGAGTTGGATCTGCAATACATCAGGGATTTGCCGGGTAAGAAAATCCTCACAAGAGGCAACCACGATATGTTCTGGGATGCGAAGAAGACTACGCAGCTGAATAAACTATTCCAACCGGAATTGACATTTCTTCAGGACAATTATGAGCCCTATCAGGATTATGCGTTGGTCGGGACAAAGGGATTTACGTTCGAAGGGCCATTTTACCTTGACCGCCGAGGCCGTATTGTGGGCTGGGATGAGCAGGCAGAAGAACACGCAAAAAAGCTGGTGCAGCGTGAACTGCAGCGCCTGAGAAAATCCTTTGAACTCGCGAAGTCGGACGGCTACCGCAAGTATATCATGTTCCTGCACTACCCGCCGACCAATATTCTGGAAGACAGAAGCGGTTTTACCGACATGGCGGAGGAATATGGCGCGGAACAGGTAATCTATGCGCATTGTCACGGGGAGAGCCGGTTTAACGACAGCATACGCGGAGAATACAGAGGTAGAGTCTATCATCTGGTATCGGGAGATTACCTGCGGTGGAAACCGATGAAGCTACTGGACTAAGTACCTTTTTCGGGTTCTAATCACCACACAAACGGAATCACTTTATACCTGACACGCTTCCTGTATTCGGCATATCCCTCCAAACCGTTTTCCAGCACCTGTTCCTCGTTGCGAATGCGCTTTGCGATAATCGGGATATACAGCAACATAATGACAAAGGAGATGACAGATCCCAGCACCAGCGGCATCGCAAGGAACAGGATCAACGTACTCATATACATCGGATGCCGGACGATCCCATAGAGTCCGGTATCGATGACTTTCTGGTTTTCCTGCACTTCAACTGTACGGGAAAGCCAGACATTTTCCCGCAGCACCTCGGCATAAAGCACATAGCCTGCCAGAAAAAGAAGAGCTGCTGCATACGATACCCAAAGAGGAAGCCGGATCCAGCCAAATCGGAAGTTCAGACCCGCAACAATAAACGAAGCCAGAAACATCAGCCCGCTCAGAGCTATGACGGCCTTCTGCTCCGCCTGCTCCTCCTTGACATTCAGTCTCTTCCGCAGCAGTTCCGGGCTTTTCTTCATCATGATAAGCCCGGCAATGAACATAGGTACAAAAAGGATGCCCATCAAGAGCCATCCCTGCGGATATGCGAATGTGCCTGCCGGAAGAAACAGGAGCAGACCAACAAGAATGAGCCCGCTCAGGAATTTTGTAATTGCTTTTACAAATAGTTTGGAATCCATCTACATTATTACCTTCCGGACAACTTTTTATTATTTCTGTTCGCGCAGCTGCTTTCTCATGTTATCAAGCTCCTTTTGCAGATGCTGAATTCTATCTTCGAGCAGTTCATTCTTATCCTGAAGCTGCTCATTCTTATCCTGAAGCTGCTCATTCTTATCCTGAAGCTGCTCATTCTTATCCTGAAGCTGCTCATTCTTATCCTGAAGCTGCTCATTACTTCTCTTCAGCTCATCAATCATATAATCTACTGTATTTCGATCCAGTTCCGCAAGCGCCTCTGAAAAAATCCCCATAACATCCTCCGTGTTCTGACAGATCTCGTAAATATGCCTGTAAATATCCCTACATGCATCCAGTTCCGTGGATATATCTTCATTTTGATGTTTCTTGCGGAAGATGTCAAGTGGGATGAAGATGTAGTTATGCAGCAGTTCCATGGAAAGGCCGGTATCTGATTTCTGAGAGAATCGATGTATATATTGATCAGGGAATCTGTAGAAGAGACTTGGACTTTTTTCGATGAGTACAATCGTGTAGACAGGATGGATAGCGTGATAACTGAACTTATGACCGGGTTCCTCAGCTGACCTTTTGGCGGCATCGCGCCTCGCCCTGGCGTACTGGCGAAGTGTGAGATCAGATGCATAGCAAGCAGCCCGTTCACCCGGGAAGTCATAGCCAATCTTCTGGACCTCAAGATTGATGATTGAACCATCCAGCAGTTCTACAACGATATCCATAATTACAAGTGATTTTACATCTCCAAGAGCAAAAGAGCTAGTCTCAAGTACATGAAATGATGCAATTTCCATGCCAAGGATACAGCTGAGCATGCTCTGCAACCGATCAGGATATAACTCCGGGTTCATCACGGATCGAAAGAAACTGTCATAAAGTATCTTGACTCCTTTCTCTCCGGTACATATATCCAAGAATTCTTTCTGCGCTTCCTCTGAAAGTGCCTCAAATCGGGCATTCAGTGCAGGATCGGAACGAATTTCAAGAAGAATCTGTTCTCGTGAGCGGATCATTGAAAAATACTGACATAATTTAGACTGAGCCATGGTGCCTCCTTAAGAAATGAAAAATAGAAATGAATGATTGGATTGGATAATAGAAATGAATAGTAAAACGCCAAGAAGGGCATCTGAAATGTACTTTACATTTCGTGAAAATACTATAGCAAAGAATCCATCGGAAATTCAATCATCAATTAAATAAAATAAAGAAAGACCACATCCTTAGAATTTGGAAATCCCACGATATCGTAAATTGTTCTTACAAATAGGATACCTTCTGAGAATGTGAATTATCTTATCGGAACCGCTTCACGAACCCGATAATCAAAATGCGGCCGATAAATCGGCCTTTTATCGAAAGTTGCTGTGCAACTTCCGATAAGATATAATATGAAAACCAACGATTCAAAGAAGGCATAATAAAAGCCTCCAGCGGATCGCAGACGTGTGCAGTGGAAGGTACCTTGGCGCCGCGCACGTCGCGGCAAGAACGCCGAAGCGTTCTTGAAAGTCCCCAAGAGATGAATTGTTGAAATGTAAATCTCCAAAAGTGATAAGAAACGCTGTCACAATAATTATCCGGGAGGAAAACATGCGTATCGATGAGCACAACTTGGATTCTCTTCGCAAGTTTATTCGAGAATTGCAACAGGAAAATAATACTCTAAAAGCTCTTCTCTCAGAACATAATATTCCTTACGAAGAGCAAAATGTATTAGAAGAAAATCCCGTCCCGGATGAGTATGATGAGGATCAGGGCGCCCGCATTATTCCATTTGACTATACAAAAGAAAATGCGAAAGTGTTCTATAGCTATTTCTGGGGCCGCACAGATGTTTATGCAAAGCGAGGAAAAAAGGGTGGGTATTTTCCGCAATGCTCAGGGTGGTATAATAATCCTTTATGCCCTAAAAAAACAAATCCAAAGACTTTTTGTGATGAAGACTGCACATATAAGGCGTGGCGGCCTTTAGAACTGTGGATGATTCAGCAGCATTTGGCAGGTAAGAAAGACGATTATACAGATGTATTAGGAGTATATCCTCTTTTCCCTGACAATACCTGTCGCTTTCTTGTCTTTGATTTTGACAATCATGAAAAAGACGCTTATAAGAATGACGATGCCAATACCGATGACCTATGGAAAAGCGAAGTAGATGCTCTGCGAAAGATTTGTGAGATAAACCACATTGATGCTTTAGTTGAAAGATCCAGATCCGGCAGAGGCGCACATCTTTGGATCTTCTTTAAGGCCCCTGTGCAGGCCGCTCTGGCAAGAGCATTTGGATTCGCTCTTCTTGACCGGGGGGCATCATCCATCAATCTTCCCTCTTTCAAATATTATGATCGTATGTATCCGTCTCAGGATGTTCTCAGTAAACTGGGGAATCTTGTTGCGCTTCCTCTACAGGGACAGGCGCTGAAACAGGGAAACAGTGCCTTTATTGACACTTCATGGAATGCATACCCGGATCAGTGGCAGAAGCTTCGTTCTGTTCGTAAATTATCAGAAGAAGAAGTGATAAACTATTTGCAACAATGGAGCGCTGACGCATCTTTGCAACGGTCAGGAACTATCTACGCAAAGGATAATCATCAAGTGCGTCCATGGAAAAAAGATGAAATATTACATTCGGAGGATGTCATAGGCGAAGCACTTCACATTGTTCTGGATAATGGCGTATTTGTAGATACCCTGAATCTTCTCCCGCGCCTACAGAATCAGATCAAAGGCCTTGCCACAATTGATAACCCTGAGTTCTTCAAAAACAGGGCAGCCGGGCGATCCAACTACTATAATCTACGGACAATATCCACATGGAGTGAAACAAATGGTTATATCAGAGTGCCACTTGGACTGCTGGAAACCATCCATGATAAAGCAACGGCGAGTGGCATCACAGTTGATATTTCCGACAAAAGATGTCACGGGACTCCGATTCGTGTCAGATTCAAAGGGGAATTGCGCCAGCAGCAGGAATATGCCGCAGCAAAGTTGGAAAAGTTTGAGAACGGCGTATTAAACGCCCCGACAGCCTTTGGAAAAACGGTTCTTGCAGCCTATATGGTTTCACAGAGAAAGGTCAATACACTAGTACTGCTTGAAAGCACAGATCTTCTTCCGCAGTGGATTAACGAATTTGAACATTTTCTGGATATCGATGAAGCGCCACCTGTTTACTATACACCTACAGGAAGAGTAAAGACCCGAGACAGTGTGATCGGAACATTAAAAGCCGGTCAGGACAAAACGACCGGCATCATTGATTTTGCCCTGATTGGATCCGCTTATCATAAAGGAAAATTCTTTTCAAATATCGATTCCTACGGAATGGTTCTTGTCGATGAATGTCACCATATCGCCTCCTCTCAAGGCCAGGCATTAATGCAGAGGATTCGCGCAAAATATGTTTACGGTCTGTCCGCTACGCCGAACCGGAGTGATCGACTTGATGAGATCATAACTATGTTGCTCGGACCGGTCAGGCATAAATACACTGCAAAAGAGCAGGCAGATGAGCAAGGGCTCGAGCGATTTGTGATCCCCAGATTCACAAGAGTGGTCAACATCACCGGAGAACCGTTAGATATTCATAAAGCGGACGAGCTGATTTCATCGAATGAAAACAGAAATAATCAAATAGTCCAAGATACAATCCAGGTGATTTCAAATGGACGCACGCCTGTAATCCTCACGAAGTTAAAGAAGCATGCGGAAGCTTTAAAACAACAATTAGAAGGTTGCGCTGACTCTGTATTTCTGATTTATGGCGGTCAAAGTGAAAAGCAGAATCAGGAAATAAAAGATAATATGCTGTCACTACCACGTGGAAAAACCATGATCTTGATAGCAACGGGACAGAAGATAGGCGAAGGTTTTAACTTTCCGCGGCTTGATACATTGATGTTAGCTGCGCCAATCAAATTTGAAGGAAGGCTGACTCAATATGTCGGCAGGTTAAATAGAGTTTATGACGGGAAGCACGATGTAATGGTCTATGATTATGTTGATACTCACATTGGATTTTTCGATCGTCAGTATAAAAACAGATTAAATTCTTATCGCAAACTTGGTTACAAGATTTTATCGACACCAATCGAAGAAAAGCAACAGGCAAATGTAATTTATGACCGACGGGATTACATGGAGGTATTCGAACGAGACTTGATAGAGGCAAACCGGGAGATTGTGATTGCAAGCCCTGGTATACAGAGAACTAAAGTGGAACGCCTCATTCGGTTAGTGAAGCCTCGTCAGGAAGCGGGAGTATCCGTAACGGTAATTACCGTGAGCCCTGAATACCAGGGATTCGAAGACACGATAGAAATACACATACTGATGGAAGAAATGAAAAGAAATGGTATCATGGTGAGGACAACGGACGAAGATTCAGAGCATTATGCGGTCATTGACCGGAGACTCGTCTGGCATGGAGGAATGAATCTTCTTGGAAAAGCCGATGCTTGGGATAATCTGATCCGAGTGGAGAGTGTGCAGGCGGCAGCTGAATTGTTGGAAATGTCAGACGCTACTATTAACACTCCATCAGAATAAAACTTACTGAAATACCCGATATATTTTAAACCGAGGGATGCCTTTGGCACCCTCGGTCTGTCTCTACCGTCCTTAACTTATGTCCGGACTATAGCGGACATTTTTTATTGTTACGCTTGTTCGTGCAGCTACTTCCTCATGCTATCAAGTTCTTCCTGTCGCTGCGTAATTTGGTCTTGGAGCTGCTCCATCTCAGCTTGAAGCCGCTCCTTCTCACCTTGAAGCCGCTCATTCTCAACTTGGAGCTGCTCATTCTCAACTTGGAGCTGCTCATTCTCAACTTGGAGCTGCTCATTACTTCTCTTCAACTTATCAATCATATAATCCACTGTATTTCGATCCAGTTCCGCAAGCGCCTCTGAAAAAATCCCCATAACATCCTCCGTGTTCTGACAGATCTCGTAAATATGCCTGTAAATATCCCTATAAGGAACGTGAGCCATGCATCCAGTTCCGTGGATATATCTCCATTTTGATGTTTCTTCAGGAAGATGTCAAGTGAGATGAAAAACCTCAATTTTAGAGTTTTTTCTCCATCCTGACACAGGTAAAATTTCCCCACTCCACAATAACCGGCTCTCCCGCTGAAAAACCAAGCCTCTCATAGAATCCGACCGCCACGTCTCTGGCCTCAATCCGTATGCAAGTGTATCCCAGTTCCCGGATCCACTCTTCTGCTGCCTCAATAGTCATACGGCCAAGTCCTCTTCCCCGATAATCCGGAAGCACGACCACGCGTCCGATCATGACCGTAAACTTATCGAGTTCATAGAACCTCGCAGTTGCAACGGGAAAATCGCCATCGAGGATCACAATGTATTTCGTATCCGGGCCGTCATGCTCATCGAACTCCTCCCTGAGCGTGATGTTATGCTGTCTTGCCATCCCCTGAATGCGCACATAATAAGCGCCTGTCTGCTGCCAAAGTTCGGTAGCTCTCATTACCTGAAACGGTTCCATACATCCCCCTCTTGTGTTTTAACAGATTTGATGAACTTCCCTCTCCATACGTCCAATTCTGCGGACATAATTTATTTTGATATTTCTTTTGGAGAGTGTCAAGAGGAATGGAAATTACAAAGTTTGACGGAGCAAACCCCAAGTGATATACTTATTATGTAACATTGTTTGTATCTATATATTGTCATCATACATGACGACACAGGAGGTTATATGGATCTTAAGTTAAAAGATAAAGTTGTTCTCATCACCGGCTCAACAGGTGGTATCGGAACCGCTCTGACACACGCGTTTGCAGCAGAGGGATGCAAACTTGCAATTACATCCACCAGACAGGCAAAACTGGACAAACTTGTCCCGACAATTGATATCGCCGAGGATCATCTTTTCACACAGGTAGTTGACGTGCGCAATGAAGATGAGGTAAAGGCTATGGTCGACAAGACTGTAGAACACTACGGCCGTCTCGATGTTCTTGTAAATAATGCTGGCTTTGAAGGCACTATTCTTCCTCTGACAATGCAGACAAGAGAGAACTTCATGGCTGTATATGACATTAACGTATTCGGAGCTATCTATGCAATGAAATATGCGGCTCAGATCCTTGCTGCACAGGGTGACGGATCTATCGTAGTTATTGCTTCCGGAGCAAGTTTCCAGGGATCTCCGGGAATGACACCGTACATTTCCTCAAAACATGCAGTCGCAGGTATCGCTAAGTCACTTGCACTCGAACTGGCTACAACAGGCGTCAACGTCAACTGTGTGTGCCCGGGTCCGGTAGATACCGAGATGATGAGAGATATCGAGTCCAAGGCTCTCGGTGATTCTGTCAAGACTGAGGACGCTGTAAAGCAGTTCGCAGCAGGCACTCCGAACGGACGCTATGCGAAAGCAGAAGAGGTAGCTGCTCTTTCCGTATTCCTTGCATCTCCGCTTGTACGCCATATTACAGGCGATCTTGTAAACATCGACGGCGGTGTCGCTGCAAACGGAAGATAAAAATCCATTTGATGAATCGCACTTGGATAATCGACTGTGTGATTCAGATTTTGTCAAAAAATGCGCCGGATCCCATTATTTCGAATCCGGCGCATATTCTTTGCCTAAAATAGCTATTTCTTTATCGTCATTCAATACTCTTCCTCGCCACCACAATCGGCTGATAAAAACCTGTTTCCTCCGGGAACTTCCAAACCACTTCGCTGCAGCCGTATTTAAGCAGCAGGTTCGTCAGCTCCTCTCTGCGGGTGGCGCGGTATTCGCAGCCAAACTTGCTGATCTGCAGACTATCCTGGTCATCGATAATATACTGGGTCAGCTGATAAAAAGGTGCGTTACCAAATGCAATAATCCCTCTTGCCCAAAGCCGGCTATTTTCCGCCTATTGTAACTCTCCCACACAAAGCTGATTCCGCAATCGCTCAGAAATATCATGCATGATTCCCGGTCTCAAGACACCATTCTGCTATCTCCGCAATCAGTTCCAGTGGAATCTTATCGGAATACGGAATCTGAATCGATCCCTTACTGTACTTTAAACCAGCCTGATCCAGCTTTTCGGAAAAATGATCCACTGCCTCCGGTCCGGGATACAGACCGATATGTTTTTTCTGCGCAGCAAAATGAATGATGTTGTGGCCTTTCCAATATGTCGGCATTGACCAGGATATTTTCTCTGTAGTGTCAGGTAACTTACTGATGAGAACCTGCCGCACATTTTGAAGCTGACTTCGGATCTCTTCGTCCTGCGCAGCTATGTAATCATCAACTGTTTCCGGTGCTTTTCCGCAATAATGGCTTTGTTGCGCCTTCTTGAAGGAGCGTCCGCACTTTGGGCATTTCCACATTTTCATAAATCCCTTTCACGTGTTTTATATCATCTATTAAGTTAATAGCTCAGACAGTGTCTGACTTTCCTGGTTTTTCTCACTTCTCCACCGGCTCTAAATACTGCACAACCTTTCCGGTCCTATTCGCATACTCGATTTCCGATCGAGTGCTGGAACCAATATAGCCTCCGACATTTATCACAAAGATCTCATCTGCCATATCAATTTTTCTCTTATGCATGTCATCCAGCATCTCCTTTGTCCCCTCGGTCCAGACCTCGCTATCACCGGAATGACCAAAGAGCCCCACGCTGATAACAATGTTGCCCTCCAGCGTCAGATGCTTTTGGGCTTCCATGAATGCATCCTTAAATCGCGTGCTTCCGCAGAGTGTAATGACTTTATACTTACCGACCATTTTAACTACTCCTGTTATCAGCGAATCTCACGTTCTTCATCGATAATTTCCGCCTCACAGTTTTCCTCTACGAACCGTGAAATCTTATCCATCAGGCTGTCTGCCTGAGCGTTATGCGGAACGATGGCGGCAACACCGACCACGATAATCTGATGCGTATCCTGCTCATCGATTTCAGCTGCAGAGACATGAAAGCGGCTCTGCAGCTTCCCTATTATGCTTTTTACGATCATTCTTTTTTCTTTCAGACTATGGACCCAGGGGGCATGCAGCCTGAATGTAATAGCAGCAATTTTCATGATTTTTACGGATATCGGACCGTTTTCCCGGTTTCTTTGATATGTTTAATCTCTGACTACTTGTTTCTTCATCATTCCAAACACGGACTCGATTATTTCAGCTTTGCAATCCATTCCTCTTCTTTGAAACCGGTCAGAACAAATCCATCACCAACCACCAGCGGCCGTTTCACCAGCATACCATCTGTTGCCAGAAGCGCGAGTTGCTCATCCTCACTCATCTCTGGAAGCTTTTTCGAGAGACCCATTTCCCGATAAGGAACTCCGCTCGTATTAAAGAAACGCTTCAGAGGCAGACCACTTACGGTATAGTATTTTTTCAGCGTTTCCTCGTCCGGATGATTCGATTTGATGTCAATAACTTCATGCTCAATTCCGTTCTCTTCCAACCATTTCAGGGCTTTCCTGCAGGTGGAGCACCTGCTGTAGCAATACACTTTAATCATTTCATATATTCCTTTCTCTGATGATTGTTTTGTTCTATGACTGCTCATCATACTCCCGAAAAAACTCATGCCGGGTGTTCTTCCAGCCATTTTATAATATCGAGACTCTCATAAAGCGGCTTCCCGTCAATAAACAGGCAGGGCACCTGACGTTTTCCTCCAACTGAAATCAAAGTCTTCTCTGCTTCCGCGTCCTGACGTATATCTTTATAGATGATATCGGTCCTGCCGGTGGAGTCAATATACTTCATCACGCGCTGGCAGTATGGGCAGGTATCAAATTTGTAGAGTTCTAAAGTCATCGCAAAAACCTCCTTGTTTTATAAAAAAGAACAATGCTATACAGATTCCGTCTATTACCTTAACAGGTTTCGGGAATATTCTACTCGCCTCTTTTACTTTACAGCATCGTCTTACTGATCAAAGCCGCATTATTACTGCCGCTCCGATTATCACTGGGGGTTTTCCCCACTGTAACCATGTACCTCTGATCGCCTCCGTAAGTAATCTTATAATGCTTACCGGCTTCCGTAATTTCAAATCCAAGACTCTGAAGTTCCTGCCTCATGGCACCGGTCAGATTTTTGTATCCCTTGAATAAAGCCTTGATTCTTTGTTTCCGCTCATCGCTCAAATGATAGTAGGGGTTATTTTCCAAAATATCCTCCAGAACATCTGCCTTTCTGGTCGCTTTTTCTGTAGCAGACAAAGCCTCATCTAATGTTCCGAGTACCATGTCGCGGATTTCACCCTGATAGAATTCCTCCTCATCACCAAAATATAAGATCGGAGCGGCATCTGATTCGGCATACTTGGCGCGTAGCCCCTGATTTTCATACTGCAGGGCTTCATTTGCCTTTGTCAGCTCAGCGACCTTTTCCTGCAGTTCCCTGAGATCCTCATCAAAGGTTTCATACACCTTGTCAACTTCATCCTCCGCCGCCTGTCTGGCATGTTCTGCACTCATGCGGATGGAAACCTGGCGCTCCAACTGTTCATTAAGTACGGCTCCATACACACCCTGCCATGTAAATAGCCGGTCTATCCTCTGAGAAATGCCATACTGAATCACACTGCGAATCACCTTTTCCAGACGCACCTCCGGATTTCCTGTGGCGCTTCTAAAACAGAAGCTCTTCTTCCCGACTGTTTCTGAGAGATATTTAATGCGTACGTTGCCGAATGGATTGTTGGATTTTACATAACGCGTTCGGATCTCGGAACACTGATTACGAGAATCCTCCACCAGTACATGTGCGGCCCCCTTTAATCGGGATGCAAGCCAGGTAATACTTAAGGGATCTGTATCCTCTTCTGTTTTTGAGACAAGGACCACCGGCAGTCTGTATTGCTTCTTTTCCTCAAAAATATTTCGCAACATGTCTATATTATCGTCCGTGATGCTTATGGGAGTTCGTAATACCGGAAGATTCCGGTCATCCTGAAGAAATTCATGTGCTATAAGCAGTGATATAAAATGCGGCGTCGAAAAGACCGCGTCCATGACCAGCGCTTCTTCGCTGTATGTACGGTCCAGTCGGATAGCAACACGTCTTTTTTCAAAATTTACCACGAAATCCGAATCCCATGCCACACCATCATCACTGATTTTCTCATGACGAACGGCTAATATGTTTTTTTCGGGATATTCGATAAATTGCAGCCAGAGACTGTCGTTCCCGTAACGGGCTGTACGCTCACCATGCCAATCGATTCCGGTGACTCTGTTTTCAGCATATTTGCTTGTCTCATTCCATTCTAATACCAGCCGGATGAAATCCTCCGGGGTGACGGATTCTTTGATTTCGAGAATTGTTGAGAACAGAAGCATTTGTAATCCCTCTTTTCGTCCGATTATTTCACTATAACAGCATCCCGACCAGCATCGCCATAGCCACCGACTCGGTTATCAGCGGAACCATAGCCGCATAGAAAGCCTTCATCTCCTCCATCCGGTAATACGCCACATACAAGACCATGCTGATCAGAAAAGCAATGGCAATCACGATGCAGATCGCAAAAAACTTTCCCTCTGAAAGGTACCCGGCTGCATTCAACCTGTTTATCACCGTCAGCTCCAGCACAGTCCACCCAACGATCAGGATAAGCTCTGTGGTCACGATCCTGCGAAAAACCAACCGAGTGACCAGAAGCAAGCCTATATATAATACAATCCCACCCAAGACGATTACGCTTGAATCGATCTTCGGTTTCGTTACTGCCGGAATGTGCGTCATGCTAATGAAAATGCCGGCTAATCCAAGTACCGCCGTAATCATCAGTAAGATACCGTTCACTCCGCCTACTCTGCTTACAATAACGTTCGGACGGAAGCCGCGGTACCACCAGATGAGATAGAAAATGCAGCACAGGATAAGCAGCATCTGTCCGATCATGACTCTGCGCATAAGTGTATCTCCTTCATGTTTGAGACGGGTAAATGAATCACTATTTCTATTATACAAGAAAAACGCATAAATCCAAAGTGAAGTCATCTATATGCATTTCCTGAATTTATACACTACATACAGAAACTGACACCGATCTTTCTCTATTGGGAAGAATGATACCTGGGGAGTTTAATCACAGTATCAATACTCGGTCACTTGCTCTATAATTAAGAAGGATCCAAGAAAAGACCACCAATGAAAGGAACTCACATGCCCACACCCTTCATCAAAATAGATCTCCACGGCCTCCGACAAGAGGAAGCCATCAAAGTCATCGACAAAGCCCTCGCCTCTGCAGGCCCGGCAACCTATCAGCTTCAGCTGGTCCACGGCTTCAACCGCGGCACCAGCCTCCGGTCCATGATTTACGACATGTACCGGTACGAGCCCAAGGTAAAACGAATCATTCCCGGCGATAATCCGGGGATTACGGTGTTGGTTTTGAAAGAGCTTTATTGATTTAAAATTATCAAGAACGCCTCGGCGTTCTTGCCGCGCCGCGCATGGTGCGAAGCACCTTCCTTAATGCGCGGCTGCGATCCGCCGTGCCTAAGCATGCGTAACAATACTCCAGTGGAGCATTGTGTAGCTGAGGCTTTTAATCTCTGACGCGGGCTTGTATCCCATGTCAGAGACAAGTATCGTTTTGCGCATTCATCTCACGTCTTAAGTCACGAGAATTCTGCGTCAGAGAATTAAAAATATCCCTCGTACTCCGCCGATATATCTGTGTTATGCACGTTTTATCCCTTGAAAAACCGTCATTTTCAGCCAAAATCGAGCTCGAAACGTCATTTTTCAGGGGTCCGAAATTATTCAATTTTCAGGCGTCTTGCGAGACGAATAAATTTCCGTCGACTTTTTCGCCAAATTAGCCAAAATCTACGCATTCAATTTATCTAATTCGCACAAAACAATTTCTCCAAAAATCGAAAAGAGCCGAGAATCACTCAAATATTACAGAATCGTAACAGAATTTGAAAAAACTCTTTTCTTTTTGAAACCCGGTGTTATAATCTGCCGTCGAAAGAACACATGCGTATGTTAACGGTTGCGCAGCAGGCGTGTTACATACGCAGCGATCCGACACTTGCAGGTTTCTGCAAAACTTTTTACACGAGGAGAAATTGATATGTTTGTTAGAAAAATGGCAGGTATGCTGCTTGCGTCATCTATGTTCGTCGCCGTTTCGGTAAGTCCTGTATATGCCGACGCGACTGAGAAGACCGCAGTAAATGACCTGGAAAAATATGTAGCTGAGTATGATTTGGATTCGGAGGATCACAAAGAGATAGATAGTACGGATTCATTAACAGAGAAAATTTCGGACGAAGCGCCCGATCTCGATGAGGGACGCGAAGCAGCCAATGAGGCGGCTGAGGCGGCTGAGGAAGCTGCCGACGAAGCTCAGGGCTATGCTGATGAAACAGAAGGTGAAGAAATCGAGGAAGCTGCAGAGGCTGCAGTAGAAGATGCAGAAAATGCCAGAGCTGCGGCAGATCTCGCC
Source organism: uncultured Lachnospiraceae bacterium (assembly GCA_902776305.1). GTDB lineage: Bacteria > Bacillota > Clostridia > Lachnospirales > Lachnospiraceae > Chordicoccus. Next base: position 81,431 of record CACYPS010000020.1, read on the forward strand.
GAAGGTGCAAATGACGGCAAGACAATAGATATGGCCGTTGAAATCGCCGAAGCAGCCAAAGAAGAGGCTGAGGAAAATGCAAAGAAAGCTGAAGAGGGAGCCGAAAAGGAAGCTGAGGAAGCTCGGAAGGCCGCAGAGGCCGAAGCAGCTGCCAGAGAGGCTGAAGCCATCGCTTCTGCTGAGTATCTCGGAAACTTTACTCTTACAGCGTATTGCAACTGCGCAAGCTGCTGCGGTACAGCCGGAAATGCTACAGCCAGCGGCGTAATGCCGACATCAGGGCATACAGTCGCTATGGGCGGTATTGATTTTGGCACAAAGCTCCTCATCAACGGTAAAGTTTATACTGTTGAGGATCGCGGAACGCCGTACGGCCATGTGGATATCTTCTTTGATTCACATGCGGAGGCTCTGCAGTTCGGTATGAGCAGTGCAGACGTTTATCTGAGACTGCTAAGGAACTGCATGCGGGAATACATCGTTTAGTAAAGACGCTGTCATGTCACCAAGCTGACGTGGCAGCTTTTTTCATATCATGGGAAACTTCATTCCTGCTTGTATATTTAAAAACCTGCTGATATCATGTATTCGGAGGGTTTAAGTTTGAAAGTAAACTTTCAAACTTGTGATTATGCCGGGGCGCCCCCAGCTTTCCTCCATTGTTTCTAAAACTCATGCCCCGGCACAAACGATGATGA
>CACYPS010000021.1 GCA_902776305.1 uncultured Lachnospiraceae bacterium
CGGCAACTCAATTTTACCATGAACCAGTGAGGAGTTGTTTTATTTTATAACAAAAAGAATGCCGTAATTATGCGGCTTCTGGCGTTTCGCAAACGCCTAATTTGTTTTTTGTACGAAAGGAGGTGAAAGTAATGCCAAAACCTGTTCGCTATACATTTAAGGACCGGGCTACAGGTGCACCGGTAGCGACCGCAATTATTCCGGAAGGATATCTGGTGAATGCAACGATTACAGACAAATACTCCAATGATCTGGTTCCGCTTCAGGCCTATACGTCTGCACTTACTGAGGATCACAGCATTGTACTCAATTCGCATTCAAAGTGCCTGTGGGAACACGTTATTAATTCGCTCATGAAGCATACTGCTAAGATGACCGGGGTAAGTAAGGCTAACTTTGCTGACTATCAGGATCCTCCGCAGTTTCTGTTGGACTTTGTAGCCCCGTATTTCGATTCGAAGAAGATCATGCCCGTTGCCACGGCTACCCTTCCCGGAAGCTTTGCGGATAACAGACAGGCTATCCACAACAGCTTTGTTCAGGAGTTCATCGATAAGGAAGGAAACGCTCCGAACGTTCAGCTTGAGATCGTAAGCAGCATCTGCGAGCCTATCTTGATGAAGTTTATGGGGACACGGAAAGGAAAACCTACAGTGGTACTGGCCGGATACGAGCTCATGGGCGTTGAGTATAGAAACGCAATCAGACCGGAGATGCTTATGGGCGGCACGATCGGGCTGATGTCCGTGCTTATGGGTGCGGCGAAAAAGAAGCCTAAGTCACAGGCTCCCTTTGGTCATGCCAAAGAGCGGGATTCGATCCGCTGGGGTTATAACAGGCTTTATACTTGTATCTGCGATGCAGAACTCGAAGGACGCGCGACGGAGGAATTTCTGAGATTTGTGTTATCCTTCACGCCGGATATGAGTTTCATCCAGCGTCGCGAGCAGCTTGCATATGAGAAGTGGGTGCAGGCTATGCAGTTCGCAAATCAGCTGTCAGCGCAGGCAAGGCAGGGACAGATTCAGGCACAGCAGCGTGCGCTTGAGGCTTCGCGCATGATTGCACAGAACAGCGCAGAGATGTCTGCAGGTATCATGGATTCCTGGAACAGGAAGATGGCCTCCGACAGCCGTATCAGTCAGAGCAGGTCGGAAGCTATCCGAGGCGTAAATACGTACCAGACGACATATGGACGGAATGTGGAGGTCGACGTTACAGCCGATCATGTTTATCAGAATAATTATGGTGATGTTTATGGAGTATCAGGGAGCGCTCCGGATCAGGAACTGCTGAATCGGTTGAACTGGACGGAGTTACACAGACGCTGAAACGCCTGAACAGGCTAAGGGAGGTCTGGATATGTCGCATCATGGGAAAAAGATGATTGCTCCCGTCGTTATCACGATTCTGTTCCTGCTGTATCTGCTGGTCTATATCGTGATGCTGGCAAGGGAAGCATCCACGGAACCGTTGGTCATTCTGATGGGAGTCCCGTTGGTTCTGTTGGGTATCGGAAGCGTAGTCACATTGTTCGGAAGAATTAAAGAGATAAGGAGCGGTGAAGAAGATGATCTTGACAACTACTGAAACAATTACAGGAAAAGAACTCGAAATGCTTGGTCTGGTCAAAGGAAGCACGATCCAGACCGTAAATGCTGTGCGTGATATTGGCGCAGGCTTGAAGACCCTCGTGGGAGGAGAGCTTACACGTTATAATGAAATGATGAATGATGCCAGAGCTTTGGCTACAAAGAGGATGGTAGCGGAAGCCGAGGAGATGGGAGCGGATGCAGTTGTCGCGGTCCGTTACAGTTCGGCTTCCGTTATGCAGAGCGCTGCGGAGGTCATGGCATATGGGACGGCAGTCAGATTCACGACGTGATAAATCATATTAGATCGGAAAAACACCGGAAAGACACAAAATGGAACTATAATACATTTACATTCATTTATGTGGTGAACGATATGAAAAGAGAAAAGCTTAGATTTGCATCAATCGTGCTTGCCTGCATACTTCTTTTCTCCGCGTGCGGGAGCACATGTGTGTACGCATCCAATAAGACATCCGGTTACGAATACGGCCAGACGCTGTATGTGGTAAATTGTAAGGAATGGATTTCGCTTCGGACCAAGCCTTCCACTTCCTCAGAAGCCATCCTGCGGATTCCGCTGTTTGCCGGAGTCACATATTTGGCAGACGCGGATAACGGCTTCCTGAACGTGAGTTATCACGGTAAATCCGGATATGCGCTGGCCAAATATCTTGATGAGTTTGAGCCGCAGATCGCGATCGGCGAGTATATGGAAGTGTACAAGTGCAAAAAAAGTATTACTCTCAGGAAAGAGGCTTCAACAAAGGCCAAGGAAATCTGTCAGATTCCGCTGGGTGCCGTTGTGTATGTAGTGAAGGAAGCCGCGAACGGATTCTATATGGTGGTTTATAACGGCCTCGAAGGATACGCACTGTCATCTTATCTCCGAACAGTGAGCAGCGAATCAGACTGGAAGAAAGTTGACAAAACAGACTACTATTACGGTCAGTCGTTATCGGTTGTCGGAGTGAACGAAAGTATATCACTGAGGGAAGAACCTTCGACATCGTCTGACGCTATCTTACAGATCCCGCTTTATGCTTCGGTGACTTACCTTGAGGATGCACCCAACGGATTTGTGCATGTAGTTTATAACAATGTTGACGGGTATGCTCTGAGCAAGTATCTCGATGAGTACGAGCCTCAGATCGCAATCTGCGAATACATGCGTGTCGTCAATTGTAAGGAGAGCATAACCCTCAGAAAAACGGCGTCGACATCCGGAAATGAGATCTGTCAGATTCCTCTGGGCGATATCGTATATGCAATAAAAGAAGCCGCTAACGGGTTCTTAATGGTCGAATATAACGGTAAGCAGGGTTATGCGCTCAGAAAGTATCTGGAGTTTGTGTAATACATTTATAGAGTATCCGATGCCGGTTTGACGCGCAAAATCAGTTAGCGTCAGTGTGATGTGCCGACATACTGCCTGATGAGGCATGAACGGCAGGAAATCTGTAGTGTTGTGAGAATTACAGCTTGAGATGAAAGGAGTAGAATCATGAGAGGAAAGCAGAAATGTAAGATTCTGAAGGAAATCCGCCAGCGTATCGCTGATGAAAATGACATCCCATATGTAACTCGCGAGTGCGGATATCAAGGGGAGTGCAAGGGGACCTGCCCCCGTTGTGAGAGTGAACTTCAGTATCTGGAACGAGAACTGGCACGCCGCAGATCTCTCGGAAAGCGTGTGAGCGTTGCCGCGCTGTGCGTCGGAATGTCTCTGGCAGCGGCCGGATGTTCTCCCACAGAAAAGACAGTCGAAAAAGTGGAAGTTGAAATACAGAACAATGATCTTACCGGAGCAGCCGTTGTCGATAAAGCGACTCCGACTCCGGACCCGAATTCGGACATCGTTTTCCTTGACGGTGAGGTGGCGTATATCGATGAAAGCGACAACGATTACTCGGATGAGGTTTATGTGACGGAGGGAGAGTACGCTTTGCCTGACGAGGAGTGTGACACTTCTTCTAAGATTTCGTGAGGAGCAAAAGTTTGAAAGTAAACTTTCAAACTTTGATAGGCGGGTCAGATGACCATGCAAGCACGGTCGCCTGACCCTGGAGGAGCATATTATGAACGAGCTGCGTTATCCTTTGGTCGGTTTTGACAGGCTCAGGATGGAAACAGACGGTGAAGGTGTGACAACACTTGTGGCAGGAGGCGGATGTCCGCTTTCCTGCCATTATTGTATAAACAAGAAATTGCTTGCTAAAGCCCCTGCGGAACATGTGACCGTATCGGAATTGTATAAGAGAGTCAGTATAGATGATTTGTATTTCCGCGCGACCGGCGGAGGTGTGACCTTCGGTGGCGGGGAGTCGCTTTTGCATGCTTCTTTCATCAAAGAGTTTCGAGGTCTTTGCCCGTCGGAATGGAATATTTATGCGGAGACCAGCCTTGCCGTTCCGAGGGAAAATATCCTCTGTGTGTGCGATGCAGTCGATTATTTCATAGTGGACTGTAAGGATATGAATCCGGATATTTATCACCGCTATACCGGTGGGGAAGAGAATCTGATGGAAGAAAATCTGAAGCTTTTGCTGGATTCCTGCGGTCCTGAGCGCGTCCGTGTCCGCGTACCGCTTATACCGGGTTATAATACACCGGAGGATCAGGCAAAGAGCGCACAGAGCCTGAGGGAGATGGGAGTCTCAAAAATAGAACTTTTTAATTATGTAATCAGAGACACAGAGTAGAGAAGAAGTTATCTTTCGCCGCTCCGATTGCATTTTTAATGATATCGACTGTTTTGTAGATATGAAGTGGGAAGTTTGAGCATATAATTTATACGCCAAAACCTGAAACGACCTGACATCGCCATGCCCTTGTTTACACTGAATATAAATTTCAGATTTTTGCAAGAAAAATCTGACAAATATTCACCTTTTAGGCAATTCTGTGGTATACTCTATGAAAACGTCGACTGTGTTTTCTGAAAGGAGGCCGCCTATGGAACATGAAAAACTGATAGCTCATCTGTCCAGACTCTCTGAGGAAGATACGATCACCGGTCTTCTGAATCGAAGAGGCGGTGTAAAGCGAATCAACGATTATCTGACAGCGCATCCCGATGAGGTTTGTGCATTCCTGCTCTTTGACGGGGACCACTTCAAGAAAATCAACGACAGCTACGGACATCTCGTCGGGGACCATGTCATAGCACAGAGCGGGCAGGAGATTCTCCGCCGTTTCTCGGACAAGGGAATTGTGTTCCGCCTGGGTGGAGATGAATTCGTTGTCTTTTATACCAATACTTCCGAAACGGAGGTACGGATGCGTCTGGACGAATTCCAGAATTCTCTGAAGCAGGCAAATGCAATGAGCGATATCAATATGCCGTTCACATTCTCCGTAGGTGTCTCCATGACGCCGGACCACGGCAGCGATTTTAATGATTTGATGAAAAGTGCGGATATAGCGCTCTACAACTCGAAGTATGAGGGCCGCGGCAGATATCGTTTTTACAAGATTGGTATGGAAGTGCCTCACAGGGATCAGTTCATGTTCGCTCTAGAGGAATTTGCCAAAGGTATGCCGGGAGGATTTTTCGTGTACGAGGCTCAGGGTGAGGAGAAAATTCTTTACGCGAGTGAATCACTGGCTAAGATGTTCAAGTGCAAGACCGTAAAAGAATTCCGTAATTTTGTCGGAAACAGCTTCCGTGGGATCGTCCATCCGGATGATCTTGAGGAATCGGAGAAAGAGATCGCGGTGCAGCAGTTCGAGTCACCGGAAAATGAGAACCGTATGGACTATGTCCGTTACAGGATCATATGCAAGGACGGAACGGTCAAGACTGTGGATGACTTTGGTCATCTCGTGATAGATCCGACATTCGGACCGGTGTATTACGTGTACCTGCTTGATTTGGAGGATGCGATTTTCAGTATGAGAAAATGAAGCTTCCGATGTATGCGGGATGGAAATAACAGAAAATGTGAGAAAAGAACAGAGGCTGTCTCATTCAGGCGCGTCACCGCTATATAAGACAGACGTTATTTGTAAATGTCTGCCTTATATAGTGATAATTCGTCTGATGGACAGCCTCTTTATTTTTTACGTCAGATGATGTTGTTATGAATCTTGTGCCGGTCTGGTACGCAAGTCTGGAGCTGATTTACCTCAGATGCCGGTCTCATCCCTCTGCCGAGGTGCTCGGTCCGCGATATTCCAGGCAGAGCATCGTCAGATCATCGAACTGTTCTGCAGAGCCGACGAACACGGTGACGGACTCCCGAACATTGCCAAGAACCTCTTTGGGCATAACGCGCGTCTTCGCATTCAGTGCCTCCAGCATACGGTTCGCCCCGAAGAGCTCATTGTTGCTGTCGGTAGCTTCCGGTACTCCGTCCGTATAGAGGAAGAGCTTGTCACCCGGGTGAAGCTCTATCTTATATTCTTTGTAGAACATCCCTTCCAGACCGCCCATGACAAATCCGTGTTTGTCTTTCAGCATGGTATATGTATCATCCGCAGAGCGGTAAATCATCGGGTATTCATGTCCTGCGTTGGCCGCTGTAATTATTCCTGTACTGATTTCGAGCACTCCGACCCAGGCGGTTACGAACATTTCCATGTCGTTGCTGTTACAGAGGCTTTCATTTGTCCGGCTAAGGATCTCCCCTGCCGTTATGCCGAGCATCGCGTAACTCTGAACGATCGTTTTCGCTCTCATCATAAAGAGAGATGCGGGAACTCCCTTGCCGCTGACGTCTGCAATCACTATACCGAGATGATCGTCATCGATCAGATAGAAATCGTAGAAGTCGCCGCCGACTTCTCTGGCCGGTTCCATCGACGCGTAGATATCGAATTCTTTCCGGTCCGGATAAGCCGGGAACGTGTTGGGCAGCATGCTTTCCTGAATCTGAGTTGCCATCTTCAGCTCCGTAACGAGACGCTCCCTCTCAGCTTCCGCCTGATGCTTCAGCTCAAGCAGATGCATTCTTCTGGCAACATACATCCTCACTCCTGCTACGACACAGGCGAGCACTAAAAGACCCATTACTGCATAGAACCACGGATACTCGTAAAAGGCCTTCTCTTTCGTGATCTGTATGGCAAAAGATCTGTTGCCCCTGCCCATGGCATCCATGAGCTTGACGGTAAAATAGTATGTTCCGCCGGGGAGATTCGTATAATCGATCGGTACCAGTTCGCTGCGGTTGACTGTGATGCTCTTCTTGTCAAAACCGTTTAGCTGGTATGATACCAGCGGATTGCTCAGTGAGTAATTATAGACAAAGCTGTAAATTGTCAGCCTGCGTACGTGGGAGGATACCGTAAATTTTCCGCTGTTGTCCGGATACATCCGTATACCGTCCGCATCTATATAGGGTACCGCTACCTTGAGAGTGTTGACATTTCCGTGCGTATCGTCGATATTGACTTTTCCGACACCCGTACTGCCTGCCATGTAAAGGTTTCCGTTATCGTCGAGATAGCTGTAAGAATTGGCTGTCGGGATACATGGGAGACCGTTGAAAATACCGTAGTAAACCGGGTTCAGATTTTTATTGTCCAGCATTTCTTCTGCCGGCGTTACATAAATTCCGTTGCTGCTGAAGACCCAGAGATCGCCGACTTTGTTCTCGTAAATATCGAAGTTGTTCGAATACGGAAAGTTCGTGATCGTAGTAATTTTATAGTCAGCAGTCATGTAGGCGATTGAATTACTTGTAACGATCCAGAACAGATCTCTGATGGGGTCTCTTTTTATGCGCATAATGATTTCCGATGAGAGACCATCTTTGATATTGAGATTCTGCACGCCGTTTTCGGATATGATATACAGGCCGCCGCCGTCCGTGCCGAGGATTATATCTCCGTTCATCCCTTCGGCTACTGTCAGACTCTCAGCATTTATGACGCCGTCTTTTTCCCCGTAGCTTTTCACTACACGGTCTCCTTCGATGATACTGACACCGCCTGTGCTGACCACCAAAAGTGAACCGTCCCGTCTCTCACAGACCGTTCTGACGCGGTCGGACAGAAGACCGTCTTCCTCGGTAAAGACAGTGGCTTTATTTCCGTCATAGCGCAGGAGCCCGATTTTTCTCCAGGAAGAAATCCAGAGATTATTTTGCGAATCACGTATGACGGAGCGAATTCGACATCCGCCAAGCAGCTCGAATAAATCCGTTGCTTCGATCGGAACTCCGGAAGCAGTCTCTGCCTTTGTCAGCGGAAGTTCTGATAAAGGACCTTCGTCATCCAGTACTGTAAGGCCGTTATCTGTTCCTACGAAAAGCATGTCATTGTAAAGACATGTGCTGTTGACAACGGTTGCGGGCAGACCGTACCGTTCATAGAGGTTAGAGAACTGATTCGGAGTAATCTTCATAACACCCTGGCGGGTGGATGTGAACCAGAGATTTCCCTCGTAATCCGTCATTGCGTGCCCGACGGAATTATTCATCGGAACATTGTCCAGCTTATAAAAGTTGCCGTCCCAAACTGTGCCGATTCCGTTTCCGCCGCAGATCCAGAGCTTTCCGTCTATTTTTTCAAAGTTTTCCACATACGTGATGGGGGAGATATCATATGTCTCCATATCGCTGAAACCGTTCTTCAGGTTTCCGTAATAAACCTGAGAAGTCTCGGTACCGAGATATACATAACCGAGATTGTCCGTGTCAGGGAGAATACTCATGACGCCTTTTACGGGAGATGTATCGGAATCGAGATAAGTATCTATCTTCCCATCCAGTATGGTGAAGATATTTCCGTCTACGTCAATGCCGTAGATGTATCCGTCGTTGCTCTTCCTCAGAGAGCGTATGTATGCGTCATCTACTCTGGGATCCCCGAAATTGCGGAGCTCCATGGACGGGTCAATGATCATGAGGCCTTCATTGGTCGCGATATACATGTTTCCTCTGCGGTCTTCCGCGATTGAATAAACATAGGAAGATTTCAGGCCTTCGGCTTTTCCCCATTTAAGGAGTTCATCCCGGTACATCATGAAAACACCGCTGTCATTTGTTCCGATCCAGAGACGATCTTTGCTGTCCGTGTAAAGGTAGACAACACTTGCGACGCCTGTAGTGGAATCAAGGCGGACAAAAGAATGTCCGTCATATCGTATCAGTCCGCCATAACTGCCGATCCAGATAAAACCTTCTTTCGTTTCGGTTATTGCGTTCGCTTCCGAAGTGGGAAGGCCGTTGGTGTTATTATAGAGGACTGCGGAATACCCTTCAACGGACCCGGTGGGGTCTACAGAGAGCGAGCGGTTCCTTCCGCCGGAAGCATTCACGCCGGCCACGGATTTCATTGCAAAACAAGTATGCGCATTTATAAAAATCAGGAGGACAAACAGTATCGGCAAGATGCTGTATTTATCGATTATCGGTTCTCTTTTCAGCACAGTAATAATCTCCGTCATGTTATGAAATTTTGGGAATGATTGTCGAAAAAAGGTGTCCTTAGTATATCATAAAATAATGTTGAAAAGACGCAATTTTTCGGTATAATTAGTAAACATGAAATCTGAACGGTATTATGCATGAGGTTTCCGCCTCGTAATACGTCAGCTCATAATAACCGACATTTGTGTAAATGGAAAGGAGTTACTTCAAGATGTCTTCCGGTAAAAAAACAGTGGAGAAAAAGGCTTCTACAAGGAACGGAGTGTTGCGGGTTATTTTTGTCGTAATCGCATTCTGCCTTGAGATAGCTTTTATTGTAGGTCTGTTTCGGTCAGGCCTCGACCAATACGCGGAGATTGTCTCTATCGTCATTCGAATCCTGGCATTACTGATAGTGCTCGCACTTTACAGTCAGAACAGCCCGCCTTCCCTCAAGATTCCCTGGATCATTTTGATTCTGCTCGCCCCGCCTATCGGTGTTGCGCTCTATCTTATGATCGGTCTGGCAGGTTCGACGAAAAAGATGAAAGAACGTTATGAAAATGAGGACCGGAAGCTCCTGCCGTTCCTTGTCCAGAACAATGCCGTGTCAGATGAACTCGCTATGACTCACCCTTCCTGCAGCGGAGTCAGCAGATATATATACAGGGAGAGCAAATATCCGATTTATCACAATTCAAAAGTAGACTATTTCGCAGATGCGTCCGATGGACTTGAGTCACAGAAGAAGGATATGCGTGAGGCGAAGAAATTCATCTTTATGGAATACTTTGCCATCGAGAACGCCGAGAGCTGGCAGGGCGTGGAAGAGATACTGGCGGAAAAAGCTTCGGAAGGTCTTGATGTAAGAGTGTTTTATGATGATGTGGGCAGTATCGGTTTTATCAACGTAGATTTTGTCAAGCGTCTTGAAAAACTCGGGATCAAGTGCCGGGTATTTAATCCGATGACGCCTGCTCTGAACATTTTTCTTAATAACAGAGACCACCGGAAGATGACCGTTATCGACGGAAAAATCGGTTACACCGGCGGTTACAATATTGCCAACGAGTATTTCAACGTCACATCGCCTTACGGATACTGGAAGGATACAGGCGTCCGCATAGAGGGTGAAGCTGTCAAAGCCCTGACAGCCACTTTCCTGTCCATGTGGAATGCTGTTCGGGATAATGATAAGGACGACACGCATTACGGGACTTTCTTCCCGGAAGCAGACAGGCAGGAGAAAGTCGACGGATACGTTCAGTTCTATGCGGACAGCCCGATGGATAAGCTCCCGGTTGGTGAGGACGTCTATATGAGCATGGCGAACCGTGCGAAGAAGTATCTGTATATTATTACACCGTACCTTATTATTACAGACGAGATGAACCGAACCCTGGGCATCGCAGCGAAGCGGGGAGTCGATGTAAGAATTGTTACGCCGGGTATTCCGGATAAGCCTTTAATTTACAAGATAACGAGATCCTATTACAGTCATCTGGCGATAAGCGGAGTACGAATTTTTGAATACACTCCCGGATTCTGCCATGCGAAGATGAGTGTATCTGATGACATAATTGCCACGTGCGGAACAATTAATATGGATTACCGGAGCCTGTATCATCATTTTGAGTGCGGCTGTCTGATGGTCGAGTCTGACGCGGTTCTGGCGATCAGAGATGATTTCGAGGATATATTTGCCAAAAGTACTGAAGTTACGGAGAAGTATCGAAGCGGCAGGTCTGCCGTCCTTCGGTTTGGGCAGCTGCTCCTTCGAGTGGCAGCACCTCTGTTATAATTATTGACGCAGAATTCTCGTGATTAAGTCGTGAGATGAATGTGCAAAATGAAACTCAACTCTGATATGGGATCCAAAACGATGTCAGAGACTTAAAAGCCTCTGACGGAGTGCAGATACGTATTGAGAAAGGATCATAGAACATGAGCCTGCTATAGGTCAAAGCTATAGCAGGCTCATGTTTTAATGTATTAACACTTTTTCGAAAAACCTATTACAATAGTAGGAAATAAAGAAATTCGAACGGAGGAGAGCATCATGGCACAGATTACAAAAGAAACCGCATCAAAATGGAGATTCGAGACAAAACAGCTTCACGTAGGACAGGAAGACTATGACCACGCAACAGATTCGCGTGCCGTACCGATATATCAGACCTCATCCTTTGTATTCAAGAATAGCCAGCACGCGGCAGACAGATTTGCCCTGAGAGATGCAGGCAATATTTACGGGCGTCTGACGAACCCGACAGAGGATATATTTGAACAGAGAATAGCCGCTCTGGAAGGCGGAATAGCAGCTCTTTCCGTTGCCTCCGGCGCAGCCGCCGTCACATATGCAATCCAAAATGTTGCGCTCGCGGGCGATCATATAGTCGCTGCCAGGAACATTTACGGCGGAACATATAATCTGCTGGCTCACACCCTGATAGATTACGGTATCCGGACGACTTTCGTGGATCCGCTCGTTCTTAAGAACTTTGAGGACGCCATACAGCCGAACACGAAAGCCCTTTACATCGAGACGCTCGGTAACCCGAACGGGGAGGTCGTTGACATAGAGGGTGTCGCGGAGATCGCGCACAGGCACGGCATCCCGGTCATTATCGATAACACATTCGCGACACCGTACCTCCTGAGACCAATCGAGCACGGCGCTGACATTGTTGTTGAATCTGCTACCAAGTTCATCGGAGGCCATGGCACGTCGATCGGCGGCGTCATTGTGGACGGCGGAAAATTCGACTGGGGTGCGCATCCGGAGAAATTCCCGCAGCTTACTCAGCCGAACGAGAGTTATCATGGCATCAGTTTCGTGCAGGCAGCGGGACCGGCGGCTTTCATAACGAGAATACGTGCGATTCTTTTAAGAGATACGGGTTCCACTCTTTCACCTATTCATAACTTTATATTCCTGCAGGGTCTGGAGACGTTGTCGCTCCGTGTCGAGAGACATGTTGAGAATACGTTGAAGGTCATTGACTATCTGAAGACGGTTCCGCAGGTCGAGAGTATCAGCCATCCGTCGCTTTCCGAGAATCCGGAGCAGAAGAGGCTCTACAATGAATATTTCCCGAACGGAGCGGGTTCCATATTCACATTCCGCATTAAGGGCGGAGCGAAGGAGGCCCAGGATTTCATCGACAGGCTGCAGCTGTTCAGCCTTCTTGCAAATGTTGCGGATGTGAAGTCTCTGGTGATCCATCCGGCCAGCACGACGCATTCGGAACTGAATGAGGAGGAGCTGGTGGAGCAGGGAATTTATCCGAACACGATCCGTCTTTCCATCGGAACGGAGCATATCGATGATATTATTGCTGATCTGAAGCAGGCATTTGAGGGATGATAGCAAGCTGCCCTTGGCTGCCGCATTAGACGGAGTCGCCGCTGCATATCGCAGACATTTGCAAATAATGTCTGCGATATGCAGCGGCGGCGCGCCTTAATGCGGCAGCTTTTCTTTATGTTCATACCGGGGGCACATAGTCTCTCTTGTTAATCGGAAATTCGTGTGATATACTGAATTTATCTTGAAAAAGTGCGTATTTTTATGCACTTTTTTGTGATAAAATCTGATATACTATCACATCTATGGTGTCATGCGGCCGTGACGGAATTGGCAGACGTGCAGGATTTAGGTTCCTGTGTCGCAAGGCGTGAGGGTTCGACTCCCTTCGGCCGCAGCTCTTATTTACACCGACAGGAGACGATCCTATGAAAATTATTATTGTAGGCTGCGGCAAAGTCGGCGGAACACTCGCCAAGCAGCTATGCAGCGAAGGACATGATGTAACAGTCCTTGACAAAGATGCGTCCAAACTGCGCGCTATGTCATCAGGATATGACGTGCTTGCACTGGAAGGCGACGCATCCAGTTACAGTGACCTGAAAGAAGCAGGTGTGGAGGATGCAGACATCCTGATCGCGGTCACTGATTCCGACGAGAAAAATCTTCTATGCTGTCTGATCGGACGCAAAACAGGCAATCTAAAGGCAATCGCCAGAGTAAGGAATCCCGTTTATAACAGTGAAGTTGAGTTTTTCCGCAAAGGCTTTGGTCTTGCGATGGTCATTAACCCGGAGATGGCTGCGGCTTCTGAAATTGCGCGTATGTTCCGTTTCCCGTCGGCCATCAACATCGAAACTTTCGCGAAGGGGCATATTGAGCTCCTCACGTTCCATCTTCCCGAGCACAGCAAGCTGGCAGGAAAACCGCTCACATATATCCATTCCAAGCTTCATACAGATGTCCTTGTCGTCATGGTGAAGCGCGGCGACCAGGTGACGATTCCGTCCGGTGATTTTGTCGTTCAGGCCGGCGATGTCCTTTCCATAGTGACAGGACACGGACAGGCACATGATTTCTTCGGCAAGATCGGCATCGAGACGAACCGCGTCAAAAATGTTATGATCGTCGGCGGCGGTAAAGTCACATATTATGTTGCGAAGAAGCTGATTGAGAACGGCATCTCTGTCAAGATCATAGAACGGGACAGGACAAAATGCGATGAACTCTCGGACCTTCTGCCGAGAGCCGAGATTATTCACGGGGACGGCATAGACGAAGATCTGCTGCTCGAAGAGGGAATCGAGGTCGTCGACGGATTCACGGCGCTGACCGGACTCGACGAACAGAATATCATGATAGGTCTCTTTGCCAAGAGTGTATCCAAGTCCAATGTCAAGCTGGTCACCAAGATCACAAAGATTTCCTTCGACGATGTTATTGCCGGGCTGAATCTGGGGTCTATCGTTAATCCGAAGGAGATAACAGCCGATTATATCCTTCAGTTCGTCCGCTCGATGCAGGCTTCCGTGGGCAGCGAGATGGAAAATCTGTACAAGCTTCCGGATTCGAATGCCGAGGCGATGGAATTCCATATCGGTGAACAGTGCAAGGCTTGCGATATTCCTCTTCAGAAGCTTCGTCTGAAGAAGAATATTCTGATTGCCAAGATCTATCGAGGCGATCATCTTTTCACACCGACCGGTTCGGATTACATGCAAGTCGGCGACACGGTCGTCCTTGTCGCTCTGCGCGAACACAAGATTACGAATCTCGATGATATTCTTGAAAGCTGAGGCAGGGGGGCGATTCATAAACCATGAATTACGGTATAGTTATTTATGTTCTGGGGTGGATCCTGAGAATCGAAGGCGTTCTCCTGCTGCTCCCGTGCGTGACCGCTCTGATTTACGGTGAGAGAGCGGGATTCGCATATGTCGCAGGTGCGGCGATAGCCTTTGTACTCGGCTTTGCGCTCAGCTTTAAAAAACCGCGCAGCACCAAGGTTTATGCAAGAGAGGGATTTGTCGTAGTTGCTCTTGCATGGCTTGTCATGTCGCTCGTAGGCGCACTGCCTTTTACACTGTGCGGTGATATTCCGAATTATCTCAATGCGGTTTTTGAGACGGTATCCGGATTTACAACGACCGGAGCGTCCATATTACCCGAGGTGGAGTCTCTTAACCACTGCTCGCTGATCTGGCGAAGTTTTACGCACTGGGTAGGAGGCATGGGAATATTTGTCTTCATGCTTGCTGTTGTGCCGCTTCTCGGAGGTTCGACCTTTAACCTTATGAAGGCAGAAAGCCCGGGACCTGTCGTCGGTAAATTCGTTCCCAAGATCCGTGACAGCGCGGTCATCCTTTACGGTATTTATCTCGCTATAACAGTCACGGAGATGCTGCTTCTCTGGATTTTCGGTATGCCGCTCTTTGAAGCTGCGTGCCATACGTTCGGAACCGTGGGTACCGGAGGATTTTCAGTCAAAAATGTCGGCTATATGGGATACTCCCCGATTTTGCAGAATATCACTACATTCTTCATGATTGCATGCGGTATCAACTTCCAGTTCTATTTTTACCTGTTAGCTAAGAAATTTAAACTGGCGATCGGTATGTCGGAGGTAAGGGCATATCTGACCATCATTCTTACTTCCATCATTCTTATCTCATTCAACGTAAGAGGAATGTATACGACGTTGGAAGAGACTGTGCGTCATGCGGCTTTTCAGGTCGGTACGATCATAACGACGACCGGCTATGCGACGTATGACTTTGACAAATGGCCGGAATTCAGTAAAAGCATCCTTCTCATTTTGATGATTGTGGGAGCCTGCGCCGGTTCGACCGGCGGCGGAATGAAAATCTCCCGCGTCGTTATCGTGGTCAAGGGAATGAGGAAGGAGCTGAACAGCATTATCCATCCGAGATATATCAAAAAGATTCAGTTCGACGGTGTGCCGGTAGCGCATGAGACTGTCAGAAATACAAATGTTTTCATAGCTATTTATTTCGTGATCATGATTTTGTCAGTTCTGCTGGTGTCTGTGGATAACCATGATTTTACTACTAATTTCACAGCCGTTTCTGCCACACTCAATAATATCGGTCCGGGTCTTTCCATGGTAGGTCCGACGCAGAATTTCAGTTTCTATTCAGGTTTTTCCAAATGTATCCTGATCTTCGATATGCTTGCCGGACGACTTGAGATATTCCCGATGCTGCTTCTATTTGCTCCGGCAAGTTGGAAAAAATATACATGAAAATTTTCCGCTGCGCGAACATTACAGGCGGGCAGTTTCGAAAAAAAGTAACTCTGATTTAATTGTTCTACAAAGGGATAATATATGGCAAATGGAATGACAAAGGAAAAGTATCAGACCCTGAGCGTCAAGGTCCTTCGCGACCTTGCCA
This sequence comes from uncultured Lachnospiraceae bacterium, assembly GCA_902776305.1. Lineage (GTDB taxonomy): Bacteria > Bacillota > Clostridia > Lachnospirales > Lachnospiraceae > Chordicoccus. Next base: position 15,668 of record CACYPS010000021.1, read on the forward strand.
AGTCGAGGGGAGTGAATGCTTATTACTCTCTAAAGAAAGGAGAGCTTATCGAGGCCATGCTGCAGCTCGACGAGGAGGAGAACGGAGCAGGTGCTGCAGGCGAATCGGGCGCTGAAAGCAATGCGGAGCATACCGAGTCATCCGGCGGCGACGCTTATAGAGAATATCAGGCGGGTGATGAGTTGACGGCACCCGCAGAACCGGAAACTTATGACGAACGCCGATTCGGTGAATCTGAATACGCTAAGGTCGATTCCGCGGAGGAAGAACCCGCATCGGAGACTGATGCGCAGGGCGGTGAGGAGCAGGAAGTTCCGGTTGAAAGAGAAGGGGGCCGTGAGAACCTCAGAAAAAATAACGGCGATGAGAACGGGAAACAGAAGTATTCGGGTATCCCCGGCGATACGGGAAAACAGGTCAGAGGTATACTGGAAGTCATGCCTGACGGATTCGGTTTTCTGCGCAGCGCGAACTTTCTTCCCGGTGAGGATGATGTATATGTCTCACCGTCTCAGATCCGAAGATTTAACCTGAAGACAGGCGATATGGTCACCGGCAACAAGAGAGAGAAAGCTCAGGGCGAGAAGTACGGGGCGCTATTGTATGTCAATACGGTGAACGATCAGCATGCGGAAAATGCGCGCAAGAGATTCCTTTTTGAGAATATGACGCCCATTTTCCCGAATGAGCGGATCCGCCTTGAGAGACCTAACGGCTCGACTGCCACAAGAATTCTCGATCTGATTTCACCGATCGGCAAGGGACAGAGAGGTATGATCGTTGCGCCTCCGAAAGCCGGCAAAACTACCTTGCTCAAGGATATCGCAAGATCGATTCTTGCCGGTAATCCGGACGCATATCTGATCATTCTGCTGATCGATGAGCGGCCCGAAGAAGTCACTGACATGAAGGAATCTGTTTTCGGAAAGAATGTCGAGGTCATCTATTCGACATTTGACGAACAGCCGGAGCATCATAAGCGTGTATCCGAGATGGTAATCGAGAGGGCAAAACGCCTGGTCGAGCACAAACAGGACGTCTTCATCCTGCTCGACTCCATTACTCGTCTTGCAAGAGCATACAATCTCACGGTATCGCCGAGCGGCAGAACGCTTTCCGGCGGTCTCGATCCGGCTGCATTGCACATGCCGAAGCGTTTCTTCGGAGCGGCCAGAAATATGCGCGAGGGCGGAAGTCTTACGATTCTTGCCACTGCGCTGGTGGATACGGGAAGCAAAATGGACGACGTCGTTTATGAGGAATTCAAGGGAACCGGTAACATGGAACTTATCCTCGACAGAAAACTGCAGGAGAAGCGAGTTTTCCCGGCTATTGATATTGTCAAGTCCGGCACAAGGCGTGAGGATCTCCTCCTCACACCGAAGGAGCTTCGGGCTGTGGATCTGATGAGAAGGCGTATGAACGGCCTCAAGCCGGAAGACGCAGTCGAATCGATCCTGAATGCGTTCGCAAGATTCCCGACGAATGAACAGGTCGTGAATCAGGTCCTCGCAAAATGGGGAAAAGATCAATAAAAGTTCCGGTGAAAAAGTGCTTGCATACACCCTGCAAGTGTGTTAGAATCAATGTCGCTGTCTTATGTGAAAAGGCGATTATTATTTCAGAATATGTATTTATAAAGAGGTGAGTGAAATGAAGGAAGGAATCCATCCGAATTACTATCAGGCAACAGTTAGCTGCAACTGCGGAAACACCTTTACTGTTGGCTCAACAAAGAAAGATATCCACGTGGAAATTTGCTCCAAGTGCCATCCGTTCTATACAGGCCAGCAGAAAGCTGCTAAGGCTCGCGGACGTATCGAGCGCTTCAATAAGAAGTACAACATGGGCAAGTAAGATAAGACTTTTACAGGAGACGGGGCTCTGGCGCCGTCTCTTTTTCTTTCATTGGAAACTTTGTATTGGAGGAGTCAGCTGATGCAGAAATCTTCTAACATCGGTGGTCAGGCAGTCATGGAAGGCATTATGATGCGGAACGGAGATACGTATTCTGTTGCTGTCAGAAAACCGGATCACACTATTGAGATGAAGACGGAGCCGTTTCGCAGTATCGCACCGTCACCGTCTCTCAGAAAAATTCCGATCATAAGAGGGATGGTAGCCTTCGTAGACTCGCTGGTCGTGGGTACAGGCGCGCTCATGTGGTCCGCGGAATACGCGGCGGAAGACGAGGAGGAAGCAGCCAAAAAGGAGGAGAATCCGGAAAAGGAAGCAAGAACGTGGAAAATTCTTATGACAGTCACTGTTATTATTTCCATATGTTTTTCTGTCGGTCTTTTTGTGGTTTTGCCTTACCTGCTTGCCTCGCTTCTTCGAAGGATCGGCTCCCCGGAAGTGGTGGTCTCGCTTGCGGAAGCGCTTCTTCGAATTGTCATTTTCCTTCTGTATATGCTCCTGATTTCACGAATGGAGGACATACAGAGAGTATTTGCCTACCACGGCGCTGAACATAAATGCATTAACTGCATCGAGAACGGCTGGGAACTCAATGTGGAAAATGTCCTGAAATCATCAAGACGCCATAAGCGGTGCGGCACGAGCTTTCTGCTTATCGTCATTGTGATATCCGTCATCGCATTTTTGATCCTCGGGCTAATGGGAATAACGTCTCCGCTTATGCGAATCGGTCTCAGACTACTCCTGATTCCGGTCATCGCAGGTGTTTCGTTTGAATTCCTGAGAGTAGCCGGCTCCAGTGATAATCCGGTCGTATGCAAACTTGCCGCGCCGGGACTTGCACTTCAGGGTCTGGTCACCAGGGAGCCGGATGCGGAGATGGCGGAGGTCGCGATCAGCGCTGTAAATGCGGTGTTCGACTGGAGAGAATGGCAGGAGAAGGAAGGCCTTATCTGAGAGGAAAGTATGACCTATCAAGAATTATATCGGAAGGCATGCGGCATTCTTTTGGAAGCCGGATGCCGCGAAGCGCAGGCGGACGCCAGGCAGCTGCTTTTTTATGTCGCAGATCTTGACCTGTCGTCTTACGCGCTGCGAATGAACGAGAAGGTACCGGAAGATATAAGCAGGCGGTATCTGGAAACAATCGCAAGGAGAAGTGCAAGGGAGCCGATTCAGTATATTACAGGAGAGGCTCCCTTTTTTGGATACACTTTTTATGTGACGCCGGCTGTCCTTATCCCGAGGTTCGACACGGAGATCCTCGTTGAGGAGGCGCTGCGCTATGTGAAGCCGGATTCGCATGTCCTGGACCTCTGCACAGGCAGCGGGTGTATATTACTGACGATTCTTGCGGAGAGCAGGCGCAAGTATGGCGATGCATGTGAGGTCAGGGGAACGGCATCAGACATTTCAGAGGATGCACTTTCCGTTGCAAAGTGCAACGACGAAAGGCTTCGAACTGAAGCAAATTTTATTTTAAGCGATTTATTCAATAATATCTGCGGAACTTATGATATAATCACTACGAATCCGCCTTATATCCCCACTGAGATCGTTGCCGGGCTGGAGCCGGAAGTGCGGGATCATGAACCGAATCTTGCGCTTGACGGAAAAGAGGACGGTCTCTTCTTCTACAGGAAGATTGCAAATGAAGCCGGGGCATATCTCAGGGAGGGCGGTCGGCTCATCATGGAAATCGGCTTCGATCAGGGTGAAGCAGTTATGCAGCTGCTTGATAAGGCAGGGTATACGGATGTAAAATGCATAAAAGATCTCTCCGGACTCGACCGTGTGGTCATGGCGGTGTGGCAGACATACAGCAAATAACATATTGAGAATATGATTGTGAGAGCACGAAGTGCGGAACAATCCGTAATCTGCTTGTGAGTGAATCAAATGATAGATAAAATAGACGGAATATTAAAAAGGCAGGAGGAGATCCTTGCCGAACTGGCTCAGCCGGATACGGCGTCGGATCCGGTGCGAATGACGGTCCTTATGAAGGAACAGGCGCAGCTTGCACCCATTGCCGACACATACAGGGAATACCTGAAAGCTGAGGACGACGAGAAGGACAGCCTTCTCATGCTCGAGGAAGAGCAGGATGAGGAGATGCGGCAGATGCTCCGCGAGGAGCAGGTCGCTGCCAAAGAGAAGAAGGAAGAACTCTATGAAAAACTGAGGATCCTGCTTCTTCCGAAGGATCCGAACGATGACAGAGATGTCATTGTTGAGATTCGTGCAGGTGCCGGCGGTGACGAGGCGGCCCTCTTCGCATCAGAGATATACCGGATGTATGTAAGATATGCGGATACTCTCGGATGGAAGACAGAGATGATTTCTCTGAATGAGAACGGTCTCGGAGGTTTTAAGGAGTGTACGTTCCAGATCCACGGAACCGGAGCGTTTGAAAGGCTCAAATATGAGAGCGGCACGCATCGTGTGCAGCGTGTACCTGAGACCGAGAGCGGCGGACGCATTCACACTTCGACTGTTACGGTTGCCGTCCTTCCGGAGGCCGAGGAAATCGATGTGGAGATCGATCCGAAAGACTGCAGGATTGATGTGTTCCGTGCGACAGGCAACGGCGGACAGTGCGTCAACACGACGGATTCCGCTGTAAGACTCACGCATATCCCCACCGGAATCGTGATTTCCTGTCAGGATGAGAAGTCTCAGCTCAAGAACAGGGCGAAGGCCATGAAAGTGCTTCGCGCGAGATTGTATGATCTCAAACAGCGGGAAGAGCACGATAAGAGGGCAGATCTTCGAAGAAGCCAGGTCGGAACGGGTGATCGCTCGGAGAAAATCCGCACCTATAATTTCGGACAGGGGCGTGTGACGGACCATAGGATTCATCTCACGCTTCATAAGATAGACAGCATTTTAAACGGCGATCTGAATGAAATCATTGACAGTCTGATCGCATATGATCAGGCCAGCAAGCTTTCGGCGGAAAACGCGGAAACGGGAAAAACTCAATAGTATAAGCATTTTACAGGAGGTAAAATTATCATGAAGAAAGCAGCGCTTGTTATTCTTGCTGCCGGTATCGGCAGCCGTTTCGGAGGCGGGATCAAACAGTTGGAGCCGGTAGGACCGAATGGCGAGATCATTATGGATTACTCGATCCATGATGCTATCGAAGCAGGCTTCAGCAAAGTTGTATTTATCATTCGCAGAGATCTGGACGAGGATTTCCGCAGAATCATCGGCGACAGGATCAGCAAGGTCGTTGAGGTCGCGTACGCTTACCAGGCTATGGACGATCTGCCGGAAGGATTTTCCGTTCCGGAAGGCCGCAAAAAACCGTGGGGAACAGGTCAGGCAGTACTTGCCGCCCGCGATGTGATCAGTGAGCCGTTCGCGGTCATCAATGCAGATGACTACTATGGAAAAGAGGGCTTTAAGCTTCTTTACAATGTTCTGACAGCCGACGATGCTTCCGAGGAAGATATTGAGAAAATCTACATGGCAGGCTTTGTTCTGAAAAACACCCTCTCGGATAACGGCGGTGTCACACGCGGAATCTGCCGTCGCGATGAGGAAGGCAATCTGATCGGAATCGACGAGACGAAAGATATTGTCAAGAACGGTGATGGCGCTGCGGTTCAGACCGACAACGGACTGGTAGAAGTGGATCCGGAGAGTCTGGTATCAATGAATATGTGGGGATTCTCCCAGTCCTTCGTTAAGGAACTGGAGAAGGGCTTCCCGGTATTCCTTAAGACGATTGAAGGCAATGAGCTGAAGGCAGAATATCTGCTTCCGATCATTGTTGACGATATGCTCAGCAACGGAAGAGCGGTCGTCAAAGTACTGCGTACAGACGATCAGTGGTTCGGCGTTACTTATAAGGAAGACAAAGCTTTTGTGAAGGAGTCCTTCGAGAAGCTGGTCAACGCCGGAGTCTATAAGTCACCGCTCTTCTGATGTAACACAGGTCCCGTTTGCGGAATCTTATGCAGCAGATGTATCAGTAACGGTTGACATAATTTTGGGACGGAAACGATATGCTTAGTCTTTGACGCTGAAGTCTCGTGCTTTTGCCGTGAGACGAATGCGAAAAATGAAACTTACAAACAGGAGGAGTTATTATGGGAAAGTATTTCGGTACAGACGGTTTCCGCGGAGAAGCCAACAAAGATCTTACTGCAGAGAAAGCTTTTAAGGTCGGACGTTATCTCGGATGGTATTACGGCCGTATGCATGAGGACGGAAAAGCACAGATCGCGATAGGCAAGGACACGAGAAGAAGCAGTTATATGCTGGAGGATGCACTTTCTGCAGGTCTCACGTCTTCGGGTGCGGATGTCTATCTGCTTCATGTCACGACTACACCGTCGGTCTCATACGTTGTTCGTACAGAGAATTTTGACTGCGGTATTATGATCTCAGCCAGCCACAATCCTTTCTATGACAACGGCATCAAGATCATGCGTTCCAACGGACAGAAGATCGAGCCCGAGATCGAGTATCAGATCGAAGAGTATATTGATGGTAAGATCGAGGAGATTCCGTACGCAACGCGCGAAGGCATCGGTCGCACAATCGACTTTTCAGCAGGAAGAAACCGCTATATCGGATATCTGATTTCCATTCCTACCCGCAGCTTTAAGTCAAAGAGAATCGGTCTTGACTGTGCGAACGGAAGCGCTTCCTCGATTGCCAAGAGCGTTTTCGATGCTCTCGGAGCAAAGACCTATGTTATGGGCAATGCTCCGGACGGCATCAATATCAATCGCGGCTGCGGGTCTACACACATTGAAGCTCTTCAGAATTTTGTTATGGACAACGGACTCGATGTCGGATTTGCCTATGACGGCGATGCTGACAGATGTCTCTGCGTTGATGATCAGGGAAATATCATCAACGGCGATCATATCATGTATATCTGCGGCAAATTCATGAGCGAGAACGGTCAGCTGAAAGACAATATGGTCGTCACAACTGTCATGTCCAACCTTGGTCTGTATAAAGCACTTGCCCGTGAAGGAATCAATTATGTTCAGACGGCGGTCGGTGATAAGTACGTTGCCGAGAACATGCTTGCCAACGGCTATCGCATCGGAGGAGAGCAGTCCGGACATATCATTTTCAGCAAATATGCTACTACAGGTGACGGCATCCTGACGTCTCTGATGGTCATGCAGACCATGCTTGACAAGAAGGCTTCGCTTTCTACTCTCGCATCGGAAATGAAGGTATATCCGCAGGTACTAAAGAACGTTAAAGTTCATGACAAGGCTGTTGCACAGGCAAATCCGGCTGTTCGGGAAGCAGTTGAGAAAGTCGCGAATGAACTCGGAAAAGACGGACGCATCCTTGTACGTGAGAGCGGCACGGAGCCTCTTATCCGCGTAATGGTGGAGGCCGGCACAAATGCCATCTGTCACGAAATGGTGGATAAAGTCGTCAAAGTCATTTATCAGGAAGGGCTTGCGATAGACTGACATCGGAGGAAATATTGAAGAAATTAGCTGTATTATTGTTCATATCTGTACTAATTCTTTCCGGCTGCGGCGCTTCGGCTAATCTGATTTCCAAGGCAGGCGAGAAGCTTGAAGCCGGGAAGTATGAGGAAGCAGAAGCAATTTATAGTGAAGTCACGGAGACAGGCCGCTATGTTTCGGAGGGCTACCGCGGTATGGGAATCTGCCAGATCAATCAGGGAATGTATGCGGATGCATGCATTTCCTTTGAGAAAGCACTTCTCTATGCGGACGCCCAGAGTGCGGAGTACACCAGAGATGTGGAACTTTATCTGGCTTATTGCAGACAGCATCACGGTGAGGATGACAAGGCGCTGGAAATATATAACGGGATCGTTGCCCGTGACGCAAGTCCGGACGTACTGTATCTCCGGGGAAAACTGTACATGGACCTCGGAAATACGGAGGCTGCCTCTGAGGACTTTGACAGAGCAGCTTCGCTGAGCGAAGATTACGATCTCTTTATCAACATCTATGAGGTGTATGCCTCCCATGACAAGAAGGCGGACGGAAGCAGTTTTCTCGAGAGAGCGCTTCAGATCGTCAGCGATTCCGAAAAGGATTATTATAATAAGGGACTTGTGCATTACTACCTGCAGAATTATGAGGAGTCGAAGACCAATCTAATATCGGCACTCGATGAGGATCCGTCCGACAGCGCCTCCATACTTCTGCTCGGAAGAGTGTATCTTTCCATGGGACTGACAGCCGACGCCAGAGCGATGTTCAATGAGCATATCATAAACGGCAGCAATGCGGCAGCGGCCTATAACGGTCTTGCCATGTGCGACATGGAGGAGGACAATTACGAGTCGGCACTTAACAATATCAATGCAGGTCTTGAACTGAATGATGCCGAAGCGGACCGCGGACTTATGTACAACAGAATTATCGTGTACGAACATCTGAAGGACTGGAGTTCTGCGAAGGCGCAGGCGACGGCATTTGTACAGAAATATCCGACAGATGAGGCCGGAATAAGAGAAAATGAGTTCCTGAGTACCCGGTAGGAACAAAAAGAGTCGGGCAACATGAGGTGTCATATCCTGCATGCAATGACAGTGTGCAGGCTGACGCTTTTGTGCCGGAGTTAAGAGGGGTTTTCGCACCCGGTGAAGCCACAATATATACCAGGCTGTATCTATAAAAGTCTGTTAAATGTTGTGTCGATACTGCCATATGCGAAAGCCCCTCTTTTTTTGAACTTTTTGAAGAAGGAATACACAGTGTATCAGCATGTGATCCGCACATATGTCTGAACAAATCGGTGCATTATTGTAAACCGCATTCGAAAGTACGAATATATGAATTATATGCGTATAACAGAAATGAGCAAAAGTGAGCATGAAAATGAAGATAAATCGTGGATGAACGGTCAAAGATGGGCAGAGTGATTCTTTTTAGTATTTGAAAAGAGCTTTTTTTCAACAATGTTCACAAAAATGACGGGTCATATTTGGGGATTATTCGTGATTGAAAATGATTGAATTTGATTACGCGTGATGGTATGATAGTTTCAGATCAAAAAAGGAGTGTGAGTGGACTAAATGCTGACAGAAGAACGCTGGGGAGCGATACTGGAGCTGGTCGAAAGGGAAAAAGCCGTATCGGTTCCCGAACTGGAAAAACGTCTTGGTGTTTCTGCGTCTACAATTCGAAGAGATCTCACGCAGCTGAATTCACTCGGCAAACTGATCAAAGTTCACGGAGGAGCTACCAGCATCGGGACACAGTATGTCGGAAAAGATCTGACGATGGACGAAAAGTATCTGATGAACAGCGATGAAAAGATGGAGATAGCCAGATATGCAGCTGAGCTGATCGGTCCGGGGGACTACGTTTATATAGACGCCGGCACGACTACAGAGATGCTGGTGGACTGTATCAGAGAGCAGAAAGCAACCTATGTCACGAATTCACTTACCAATGCGCGTAAGCTTGTAAGAAAGGGATACAGAACCTTTCTGACAGGCGGCGAGGTAAAAGGCACGACAGAAGCTGTTGTCGGGGCAGAAGCAGCCGAGTATCTGAGAAAACTTCACTTCACGATCGGATTCTGGGGGACGAACGGCGTCTCGGCAGAACAAGGTTTCACTACGCCTGACCAGAATGAAGCTATGATTAAGCGCATCTCAATGGGTCAGACTACAAAGAGGTATATTTTATGTGACCGGAGTAAGTTCTCGGTCGTATCACCTGTAACTTTTGCGGATTTTGAGGATGCAGTTGTGATCACCGGAAAACTGACGGACAAAAAATATAAAAAATACGAAAATATTATGGAGGTGACAAAATGATTTACACGGTAACATTCAACCCGTCTCTGGATTATATTATCAGAGTGGAAAATCTTCGTCTCGGTGTGATCAATCGTACGTATTACGAAAACATTCTTCCCGGCGGAAAAGGAATCAATGTTTCGATCGTTCTGAAGAATCTTGGTCATGAGAGCACAGCACTCGGATTTATGGCAGGTTTTACAGGTCGTGAAATTGCAGCAAGACTTGAAAAATTCGGTGTAGCTTCTGATTTTATCGAGGTCAAGGAAGGTCTTTCCAGAATCAATGTCAAGGTTAAATCCAATGAGGAGTCTGAGATCAACGGCCAGGGTCCGAATATCACAGAGGAAGATATCCAGGCTCTCTACAAGCAGCTCGATGACCTCAAGGAAGGCGACATCCTCATTATCTCCGGCAGTGTACCGAATACTCTTCCGGGCGATATGTATGAGAGAATTATGTCCAGACTGGAAGGCCGCGGAATCGACATCGTTGTTGATGCTGAGCGCGCACTGCTTGTAAACGTTTTGAAGTATCATCCATTCCTGATTAAGCCGAATAATCATGAGCTCGGCGACATCTACGGCGTTACACTGAAGACACAGGATGAGGTTATTCCGTACGCTAAGAAACTCCAGGAAGAGGGCGCCCGCAACGTTCTTATCTCCATGGCAGGTGAAGGTGCAGTATTTATCTCCGAGAAGGGTGATGTATTAAAGAGCCCGGCACCGAAGGGCACGGTCGTAAACTCCGTAGGTGCAGGCGATTCCATGGTCGCCGGATTTGTTACAGGTATGATCGAGTCTAACGATTACATGACAGCATTCCGCATGGGTCTGTGCACAGGCTCCGCAAGTGCTTTCTCACCGGATCTTGCCACAAGACCTGAGGTCGAGGCACTTCTGGCAAATCTTCCTGTAATCGAATAATATGCTTACAGTGACAAAAGTATCATTCTGACACCGAGCATGCTCGGGTGGAAAGAACGATACCCGGGGCGTAACAGTTTCAGAGCCTCGCCAATGAAACTATTCATATCCGTAAAGCACATAGCGGATATATAGTGTAAGGATATAATACATTGACTTGCGCGTTTGTGAAAAATCGTATACAATGTGTATAAATAGGACATTTTATATGTGCGAATTGCACAGATGTTCAAGTAGGTATATATCAATATATTGCGTAATTTGATTCCGGATTGCGTCAATAAAGAAAAAGGAGGAATGGGAATGAGAATTACTGATTTGCTGAAGCCGGAAGGTATTAAGCTCGGCGGAAGCGCAACCGACAAGATGGATGCCATCAACCAGATGGTAGACCTCATGGCAAAAGAGGGTAACGTAACAGATAAGGAGAAATATAAAGCCGCTGTTATTGCCCGTGAGCAGGAGAGCACAACAGGTATCGGCGACGGTATCGCTATCCCGCACGCAAAGACAGACGCTGTCAAGGCTCCGGGTCTTGCAGCTATGACACTGCCGAACGGTGTTGATTACGAGGCACCGGACGGAGAGCCGTCCAACATCATTTTCCTGATCGCAGCTCCGAACACGAAAGAGAACGTTCATCTGGAAGTTCTTTCCCGCCTCTCCATGCTGCTCATGGATGATGATTTCACGGATTCTCTGAGAAATGCAAAGACTGTCGAAGAGTTCCGTGCAATCGTTGATAAGGCAGAGAATGAGAAGCTGGCTGAGGAAGACGCTAAGGAAGCTGCTGCAGCATCAGGCGTTTCCCAGGGCTATGACATTCTTGCAATCACAGCCTGCCCGACAGGTATTGCTCATACTTACATGGCAGCTGAAGCTCTCGAGAAGAAGGCAGCAGAGATGGGTCTCAAGCTGAAGGCTGAGACACAGGGATCTGTCGGTGCGAAGAACGTCCTTACGGCTGAGGAAATTGCCAACGCCAAGGGTATCATCATCGCTGCTGACAAGACGATCGATCTTGCACGTTTCGGCGGCAAGCAGGTTTATCAGACATCTGTTTCCGCAGGTATCAATAAGCCTGAAGAACTCATCAACAAGATCATCAACAATGAGGCACCTATCCTCGACGGATCTGCTCCGGCAGCATCTGCTTCCGGCGGAGAAGGACAGGGCGCAGGCGCTTCCTTCTACAAGTACCTCATGAACGGTGTATCTCACATGCTTCCGTTCGTTGTCGGCGGTGGTATCCTGATCGCGATCGCATTCCTGATCGACGGTTTCCTTGCACCGAATGCAGGTGCTGATTTCGGTTCCGCTACACCGGCAGCTCACTTCTTCAAGCAGGTCGGTGGTGATGCATTTGGTTTCATGCTCCCGATCCTTGCAGGTTACATCGCTATGGCTATCGCTGACAGACCCGGTCTTGCAGTAGGTTTCGTCGGTGGTACTCTTGCAAACGCAGGTTATAACTGGGGCTGGCTGAACGGCGGCGCAGCTGTCGGCGGCGGTTTCCTCGGTGCTCTGTTCGCAGGTTTTGCGGCAGGTTTCTTTGTTAAGTGGCTCGAAGGCGCATGCGATAAGCTTCCGGATTCTCTGGAAGGTATCAAGCCGGTTCTTCTGTACCCGCTGATCGGCATCCTTGCTATCGGCGTTATCATGTTCACGGTCAACCCGATCTTCGCTATGATCAACACAGCGATGACCAATGTCCTGAACAGCATGGGAACATCCAACCTCGTTCTCCTTGGCGCAATCGTCGGCGGCATGATGTCCATCGACATGGGTGGTCCGTTCAACAAAGCTGCGTATGTATTCGGTACAGCTATGCTGGCTGAAGGTACGGACGCCGGCAAGATCATCATGGCTTCCGTTATGGTCGGTGGTATGGTTCCTCCGCTTGTTATCGCTCTTTCCACAACATTCTTCAAGAATAAGTGGTCAGAGGCTGACAAGAAGGCCGGCCTTGTAAACTACATCATGGGTCTCTCCTTCATCTCCGAAGGTGCTATCCCGTATGCAGCTGCTGACCCGGGTCATGTCATCCCGTCCTGTATCATCGGTTCCGCTATCGCAGGTGCTCTTTCCGCTATGTTCGGATGCGCAAGCCCGGCTCCGCACGGTGGTTTCTGGGTCATCGCTATCATCACGAACCCGGTTATGTACTTCGTAGCACTCGCTGTCGGTTCTATCGTCGGCTGCCTGATTCTTTCCTTCTGGAAGAAGCCGTACGAGGGCTGATGCACAATTTCATAATTAACTTGAGAGCTGCCGTTTAGGGCAGTGTTCATAAAACAGTAATACTGAAACTGAGCACTGTCGTTATCGGATTGGCACAAATGTAAGATGCTCTGTTGTGAATCATTATTCACAACAGAGCATCTGTCTTTTATACAGTTTCACTCAACATATCAGAACTTTTAAACAATCCTGCCTCCGCCGAGAACAATGTCCCCATCGTACAGGACAACTGCCTGCCCGGGGGTAATCGCTCTCTGTGGATGCTCAAAAGTGACATTCACCGTGCCATCGGGCATAGGATATGCAATCGCAGGCTGTTCTTGTTGCCGATACCGTATTTTTGCCTGACACTTCACCTCTGCAGCAGGTGCTTCGCCGCTGATCCAATTGAAATCCGCCGCAGTTAGCTTGTCCCCGTACAGATCCTTGTCTTCGGCCAGTGTCACTGTATTGTTCCCGGCATCAATCTCTTTGACATACATTGGTTTTCCAAATGTAATACCAAGCCCTTTCCGTTGACCGATCGTATAGTGAATGCTACCGTTATGGGTTCCCAAAATATTGCCATCTAAATCAAGGAATGCGCCGGACGCATAGCATTTGCCGGTATAGCGTTCTAAAAAGCTGCCATAATCACCATCCGGCACAAAACAGATATCCTGACTATCCGGTTTTGCAGCATTGATAAAGTTATTTTCTTCTGCGAGTTTGCGAACCTGGGATTTTCGCATATTCCCCAAGGGGAACCTGGTGTGAGCCAGCTGTTCCTGCGTCATGGAATAGAGTACATAGCTCTGATCCTTTGTTTCATCCAGTGCCTTTTTCAGAAAATAGACTCCGTCCTCCTTTTCAACACGAGCATAATGTCCGGTCACCACGCAATCACATCCAAGAATCCTCGCCCGCTCAAACAGCTTGTCAAATTTCATATAACGGTTGCAGTCAATGCAGGGATTTGGGGTTTTGCCGTGCTCATATGCCTCAACAAAACGGTTTATGACATTCTCTCGGAATCCTTCTTTGAAATTGAATACATAATACGGCATGCCGATTGCATATGCGACACTTCTGGCATCTTCCACATCATCAAGGCTGCAGCATGTATGCTGGCGGCTGATCCCGATGTCCTCGTTGTCATACAGCTTCATCGTGCAGCCAATGCAATCATACCCGGCGTCTTTCATCAGTTTTGCGGCAAGAGAGGAGTCAACTCCGCCGCTCATGGCAATCAATGCTTTTTTCATGTTCCTTTTCCCCTCTCCGGATGACTACTCATCATCTTCAACCAGAACACGCATAATATCTTCCACATCTGCCCTGCCTCCGTTTCACGCAAATTAGTATTCAAAGGATTTCAAAAACTGTCTTGCCCGCTCTGTCTGAGGACGTTCAAAAAAGGCTTTGGGAGCATGACTTTCTTCCACTATTTCGCCATGTTCAAAAAACAGCACCCGGTCAGCAATCGCTTTTGCGAAGGCCATCTCATGGGTGACGATCAGCATGGTACTACCGCTTTTGGCAAGATCAAGCACGACCTGCAAAACCTCATGAACCATCTCCGGATCAAGCGCTGCCGTAATTTCATCCAGAAGAAGCACTTCCGGATGCATAATAAGCGCCCTCACGATCGCAATTCTCTGCTTCTGTCCGCCGGATAGCTGCCTTGGATAATCATTCTTTCGGTCTGCCAGCCCGACTCTTTCCAGAAGCTCCATTGCCTCCGCTTCAACCTCTGCGCGCTTTCTTTTCTGAACCTTTACCGGTGCCAGAAGAATATTTTCCAAAACCGTTTTGTGCGGAAACAGGTCATAACTCTGGAAAACCATTCCGATTTTTTGCCTCATGGATGAGATATCTTTTGCATTCTTCTGAAGCAGCTTGCCACCCAGATAGATTTCTCCACCCTGAATATCCTCTAATCCATTAAGACAGCGGAGAAGTGTACTCTTGCCACATCCGGATGGACCGATAATAACGATCACTTCGCCTTTATTTAATTTAAGGTTAATACCTTTCAGAATAGTATTCCGATCAAACTCCTTGTGAAGGTTTTTGATCGATAGAAGGGAATTCTCCATTACGACCACCTCTTTTCCAAATAAACAGACAACTTACTGATAGGCCAGCAGATCAGAAAATAGAGCAGGAATACGACAGCAAAGATACCAAATGCCGCATTCGGCGAGCTTCTTCGATTTGCCTCAATAATCTGTTGCGCAACCTTCAATACTTCTACAATGCCGATCATCATAACAAGACTGGTCGTCTTGATCATTCTCGTAATCAGATTGATGGATAAGGGTATCAGTCTGCGTATCGTCTGGGGAAGGATCACATGATAATAGATCTGTTTTCCATCCATTCCCAATGCCATAGCACTTTCATATTGAATCTTGGGAATGCTGATCAACGCACCTCGCACCAGATCCCCCATCTCAGCAATGCCCCAGAAACTGAATACAAGAATCGCAGATACTTCCGCTTCCAGATTCCAGCCAAATACCCTGGTCGTTCCAAAATAGACAATAAACAAAAGAACCATCTGCGGCATAATTCGTACAATTTCCAGATAAATACGGAAGATAACTTTCAAAATACGATTCTTCGATGTCATGAGAGCGCCAACAACCAAACCAAGAACAATGCTGATAATGACGGAAATCAGGCTGATTCGAACGGCTACCCACAGGCCGGAAAGTAATCTTACAAAATTTGTTCCCTTGAAGAGAACATCAATCCCCAAATTCTGCATGGCGAAGTCTCCTTTCCAGCAGGTCTCCGAGAACGGATACTGGCAAAAGCATAATCAGATAAAAGATGACCAGAAGCACCAGGCATTCAATTGTCTTGGCATACATCCCGATAAGGTCTTTAGCAGTAAACATCAGATCCATAAGACTGATCGTAGAAAACACACTCGTTTCTTTTAATAGAAAAATGACATTTGCAACCAGGCCCGGAATGCTGGATGCGACCGCCTGAGGGAGAATCACATAACGAAACATTTGACTGCGACTCATACCTAAGCTCTCTGCGCTTTCAAACTGAATCTTTGGGATGTTATCCAGTCCACTCCGAAAAGTCTCTGTCATATATGCTCCTCCCAACAGTCCTAATCCCCATGTGCCGCAGACTTCAGGAGAGACGCATATTCCGATTTTCGGTAATGCGAAGTAAATGAAAAATAGTTGAACCAGAAGAGGCGTGTTGCGAAATAACTGCGTATAGGCAGACACAATATATCTGGCAATCGGAATTTCAAAATGTATGATTGCAGATCCAATCAGGCCAATCAAAACAGCAATTGCAACGCCTTTCCATCCCACCCGCATGGTTAAAAACAGTGCATCTCTATATAAAGGGAGATAAGAAATCATCACATCCAGATTCAAGATTCCACACCTCCGTATTATTCATTATTTCTGTGATCCATTCTTTTTGCCAGAAGGGTTCCGACAACTTGCATGAGCTGGACAATGGCGACAATAAATACCAATGTTACAAGCATGACCGGCGTGTCATAACGGTAGTAGCCATAGCGGATTGCGATATCACCGAGCCCACCACCGCCAACTACGCCTGCCATGGCAGAATATCCAAGTACTGTTCCAAGTACAATCGTTACTCCCACAAGCAGAGAGGTTCGGGCCTCTCCAATCAAAACTTTGAAAACGATTGTTTTTGTCTTAGCTCCCATGCTGACAGCAGCTTCAATAACACCCCTGTTTACTTCTTTCAGAGATGACTCAACCATGCGTCCGATGAGAGGTGCAGCTGCCAGTGTAAGAGGAACGATGGTCGCTGTTGATCCGTAACTTTTTCCTACAAGCAGTTTTGTCAAGGGCATTACTACGATCAGCAGGATTAAGAAAGGTACGCTTCTTGTAATGTTGATGATCATATCAAGTGTCCTGTATATGGTTCGGTTTTGACGAAGTCCGTTTTTATCCGTGAGCGTCAGGGCAATTCCAAGAGGAAGGCCGAGTATATAGCCGAAGAGGGTAGAAACAACCGTCATATACACGGTGTCGCGGATTCCTTCCAGCATCATGACGGTCATCGTACTATCCCACATATGTCTCATCCTCCTCTTCTTCTAATAGCAGCAAACGTTTGGCAGCCCTGGATTTCGGATTTACAAATAGTTCGGAGACGGTACCAATTTCCTGCACCTCGCCGTTTTCCAGTACCGCGACGCTGGAACAGATTTCCTGAATTACTTTCATTTCATGAGTAATGATTACTACTGTGATCCCCATCGTATCATGAATCGTCTTTATCAGTCCCAGGATCGTTTTCGTCGTTTCCGGATCCAGCGCGCTTGTTGCTTCATCGCAGAGCAGAATATCCGGTTCGTTTGCCAGGACTCTTGCAATGGCAACACGCTGCTTTTGTCCGCCAGAAAGCTGAGACGGATAAGCTTCTGCCTTTTCCGCAAGGCCTACCTTTTCCAGCAGTCCCATGGCTTTTTCTCTGCGTTCTTTTCTCGGAATACCTCGAATTTCCAGAGGAAAACACACATTGTTTAACACGGTTTGCTGCTCCAGCAGATTAAAATGCTGGAAGATCATTCCAATTTTCTGCCTCCGAAGACGGAGTTCTTCGCTGCCAAGATTCAAAAGGTTTTCTCTATTAATGATGATTTCCCCGGTATCTGGTCGCTCCAACAAGTTGATACATCGTACCAAGGTGCTTTTTCCGGCTCCGGACAATCCAATCACTCCGAAAATCTCATTCTGCGGAAGAGAAAGAGATACGTTTTTCAGCGCTTCGACAGTACCGTTTTTGGCTGAATAATGCTTGGATATTGCATTCAGCGTAATGTAATTATCATTCATAAAACGTTTCCTATCTTTCTGTCATTAGAAAAGCAGGCAGTGATAGCATATACACTGCCCGCTCTTATTACTTAATCCTCAAACGGAACAGTCACGCCATCTAATCCTCAAATGGAACAACCGCGCCATCATAGGTATCAATAATGTACTGTTTGATTTCCTGAGATTTTAATACTTCAGCCAGTGCCAGAATTCCTTCATTATTTTCATTGCCTGCTTTCACAACAAGCACATTGACATAGGTCTGTGCCGCAACGGAATCGCTGGTTTCATAGGCAACAGCATCATGTGCTACGGAGAAGCCTGCTTCAAGGGCATAATTGCCATTCAAAACAATAAATGCGACCTCATCTTTTACGCGGGATACCTGTGCAGCTTCAAGCTCCTGGATCTTAATATTATGAGGATTCTCCTCGATGTCCTTCACGGTGGCCAACAGACCGGCGCCGTCCTTCAGCTTGATGATACCGTTATCCTGCAGGAGAAGAAGTGCTCTTGCTTCGTTTGTTGTATCGTTTGGTACTGCAATCACATCGCCGTCACTCAACGCTGCAAGATCGGCTTTGGTGCCCGGATAGATACCGAAGGGCTCATAATGAATGCCTGCGACAGATACAAGAGAAGTGCCGTTCTCTTCGTTAAAATTGTCGAGATAAGGAACATGCTGGAAGTAGTTTGCATCAATATCGCCGCCCTCAACGACAAGATTCGGCTGAACATAATCTTCAAATTCGGTTACTTCAAGTGTCCAGCCCTGCCCGGCAAGAATTTTTGCTGCCTGAGCCAGAATCTCTGCATGGGGAGTGGGAGATGCTGCTACTGTAATGGTGCCTTTGCTTTCAGTAACAACGGTCTGCGCAGTATTTGCAACAACGCCGCCTTCTACAACGAGAGTATCTTCATAGTCCTTGCCATAGGTGTCCAGGAGGGTTGCTTCATAATCGGCATGGAAGAAGGCCTCACTGCCGAGTGCAACGATCTCAGCATTCAACCAGTTCAGAAGGGTTTCGTTGCCCTTGGTAACTGCTGCTGCAATGGTATCTGCACTGCCCAGAGAAGGAATTCCCACGGTGTAGCCGGGATTTTCAATGGCGAATGCGATGACTTCGGTATTATCATTGGCCCATGCAATGCCGTTTCCGTTTTCAAATGCAGTTTTTGCCTCCGCATATGCGTCATATTTCTGCAACTTGATATTCGGATAATTCTTTTCCAGATAAGTTTCAGCCGTTGTACCGGAAATCACGATCACTTCATCATCAGCTCCGATCTCATCAAGGCTGGTAATGACTGCACTGTCAGGGGAAACAACACCCAGAGCAACATTCATATACGGAAGTGCGAAGTCAACTTCCTGTGCGCGTTCTTCTGTGACGGTGAAGTTTGCGAGAATGATATCCACCTTTCCGGTCTGGAGATACTCAATGCGGTTAGCGGCCTCAGTTGAAACATAATTAATCTTTACGCCAAGATCTTCGCCGATGCGATTACCAAAGTAGACATCATAGCCCTGATATTCACCTTTCTCATCTACATAGCCGAAAGGGCTCTTATCGGAGAATACGCCAATGTTGATAGTGCCGCTTTCTTTGATTTCATCTACGGTTCTGTATACGACAGAATCAATACTATTAGGAGCCTGAGTATCCTGCGCTGCATTTTTTGCACCGCAGCCGGTAAGAGAAGTGATTGCAAGGGTCAATCCAAGGAGCGCCGCTCCGATTTTTTTGAATGTATATTTCATTTTCTTTACCTCATTTCAATTGATTTATTGGGCTTTTGTCAGCCGATGCATGGAATCTGAGCATAAAAAAACCGGGACTTCTTCATAAGCTCCCGGGCAACTGGCATTATAGCATTTCATTCTGAAATGTCATACATCGGTGCAGCGACAACACAAAGCAGACGAATGCACCTGGCCACACTGATATGCCCGGGAGAACAACATTCGACTACAACACATGATGGATTCATAAGAATTGTTAGATCTATACATTGCATTCCTCTCCTTTCCTGATTGGTTGCTCAAATTCGATGATGTTACTATATACCTATTTCCCTACTTAATCAATAGGAAAATGGGAAAATGTTATTTTTTCTTGAATTCACCTATTACCCTCCGGTAAAATAGGAGAATCAGGAGGTGTTACCATGATCTCAACCAAAGGAAGATATGCAATTCGATTTATGATAGATCTAGCTGAACAGTAGGAAGGAGTCCCGGTTCCACTTGAAGGCATCGCTTTACGACAGGAAATATCCAGAAAGTTTCTGGAAACTGTTGTTAATCTTCTCGTAAGGGCAAAGCTGGTGAAAGGGGCCAGCGGAAAAGGCGGTGGATATCGGCTGCTGCGTAAACCTTCAGAATATACAATTGGAGAAATACTGAAGATTACAGAAGACACATTAGCAACAGTCGCTTGCCTGGATGAAGATGCGGATATCTGTCCGAGAGGAAAGGTTTGCAAAACCTTACCCATGTGGAAAAAATATGATTCGATGGTTCACGACTTCTTTTATCACATCACCATTGAAGATCTTGTAAATGGAAATATATAGGCATTGTAACGACTGTTCATTTTGATACAATAAAAACATTTTGCATTTTTAATGATTTGACTGTGTATTACAGCATGAAGCATAAGAATTGGTAAGAGGTTTTGCTTTCGTAGATATAAAAGAGGCTTTTAAAAAAAACTTGCCCATTCATGCTTTCATGTGTATTATATACAAATGAATTTGGAAACCTCAGCAATCCCCGTCAGGAGGCGCTGAGAAATCACAAAGTCGGCAATCATCACGCATTGAGGAGTGCATTATGAAAGATAGAAAGATTTTCTGCCTGAACAACATCAGTGAAGTAGGTACAGCAAAGTTTCGTAACGGGTACACCCTGGTCGATTCCATGGATGAAGCGGCAGGTGTTCTCGTTCGTTCCGCCAATATGAATGAAATGGAATTCCCGGAGAATCTCCGCGCGATCGCACGTGCGGGTGCAGGCGTCAACAATATTCCGGTCGAGCGCTGTTCCGAAGAAGGAATCGTTGTCTTCAACACGCCGGGCGCTAACGCCAATGCGGTCAAGGAGCTGGTCATTGCCGGCCTCATGCTGGCCGCAAGAGACGTAGTCGGCGGTGCTGACTGGGTGAAAGAGAATGCGGACAATCCGGACATAAAGAAGGCAGCGGAGAAGGCAAAGAAGGCGTTTGCGGGAAATGAAGTACTCGGCAAGACACTGGGCGTCATCGGTCTCGGCGCAATCGGCGTTCAGGTAGCCAATACCGCTTCTCAGCTCGGAATGGATGTATACGGTTACGACCCGTATCTCTCGGTAGACGCGGCTTGGCATATGTCCCGCGCTGTCCACTATGCGGAGACGCTCGACGATCTCTTTGAGAAGAGCGATTTCATTACGATCCATGTGCCGTACATGCCTTCCACTAAGGGCATGATCTCCAGAGAAGGAATTGCGAAGATGAAGGATGGCGTGAGCTTTCTGAATTTTGCGCGTGACGCTCTGGTTGACGAGGAAGCTATGGCAGAAGCTCTCGAATCCGGCAAGGTCAAGTGCTATGTGACGGATTTTGCAAATCCAATATCTGCTCATATGAAACACGCGGTCGTTCTGCCCCACCTGGGTGCATCCACCGAGGAAGCGGAGGAGAACTGTGCGATCATGGCGGTCAAGGAGCTGCAGGATTATCTTGACAACGGAAACATCTCCAACTCCGTCAACTATCCGAATCTCAGCGCTGGAATCTGCACGTCTGTGTCCAGAGTAGCGATTCTGCACAGGAATCTGCCGAATATGATTTCACAGATCACGGCTTTCTTCGGAAAGAACGGACTTAATATCGAGAATCTTTCCAGTAAGAGCAAGGGCGCTTATGAATATACACTGATAGATCTGGATGCCAAGATGCCGCACGACACGGTCGAACGGCTCAAAGAAATAGACGGGGTCCTTCGTGTGAGAAGATTGTCCCCCAAAGACTGAAAAAAACACTAAAGAAACTGTAAAAATGTCGGATATTTGTATTCTTTTCAGAAGAACTTATGGTATAATTTACCTTAGCATGGTGGTTGCAGGAGAGAAATGATCATAGCGACATTTACCTGTTCCGCCGAAAAATCATAGACAAGGAGAATAAAAATGAAGAGTTTCAGCTATGTACTCACAGATGCAGAAGGTATCCACGCACGTCCGGCAGGTGAACTTGTTAAGAAGTGCAAAGGCTATGCAAGCAAGATCACTATCATCAAGGACGGCAAGGCTGCAAACGCAGCTAAGATCCTTGCAGTTATGAGCCTTGGCGCAAAGCAGGGCCAGACTGTTGAATTCCAGATTGAAGGCGCTGACGAAGATGTAGCAGCTGCTGAGCTTGAAGCATTCATGAAGGAGAACCTGTAATTCAGATTTAACTTATCTATGAATTATGAGAAAGGGCTGTCGCGATTGCGGCAGCCCTTTCATTATGCTTTGTGAGGATCGCAGACGTGCGCAGCGTGTAGCGCTTACGCGCCGCGCACGTCGCGGTAAGAACGCCGATGCGCTCTTGAATTTATTCGTTCTTGAATTTATTTTGCAGACTCGTTTGACTTAGCCTCCTGAAGCTTCAGCGCACGCACCTTCAGCGGAAGACCGAACAGTGTAATGAAACCGTCAGCATCATGATGATCATACATATCGCCTGTTGTGAAGGATGCAAGAGATTCATTGTAAAGGCTATACGGGGAAGTCGTTCCGGCTTTGATGATGTTGCCCTTATAGAGCTTGAACTTCACTTCGCCGGTCATATATTCCTCTGTGGATTTTGTGAAGGCGATGAGGGCGTCGCAGAGAGGTGTGAACCATTTTCCTTCATAAACTACCTGAGCGAGTTTATCGCCGACCGTCTTCTTGAACTCCATCGTTGCACGGTCGAGGACGAGCTCTTCAAGCTGCTTGTGTGCTTCAACGAGGATCGTTCCGCCGGGAGTCTCATACACGCCGCGTGATTTCATACCGACGACGCGGTTCTCAACGATGTCCACGATACCGATACCGTTGGCGCCGCCGAGCTCGTTCAGCTTGCGGATGACGTCGGCAGGTTTCATGGCCTCGCCGTTAACGGATGTCGGAACACCTTTTTCAAATGTCATTGTAACTTCTGTCTCACGGTCCGGAGCATGCTGCGGAGAGACGGACATGACGAGCATGTGGTCATAATTCGGTGCGAGTGACGGATCCTCGAGCTCAAGACCTTCATGGCTTATATGCCACAGGTTGCGGTCACGGCTGTAGCTCTGGGAATGATCGAAAGGAAGGTCGATGCCATGGGCCTTGCAGTATTCGATTTCGTCTTCCCTAGACTTAAGCGTCCAGAGGTCTGTCATACGCCAGGGAGCGATAACTTTGATATCCGGAGCCAGAGCCTTGATTCCCAGCTCAAAACGGATCTGATCATTGCCCTTGCCGGTAGCACCGTGGCAGATCGCGACAGCGCCCTCCTTGCGGGCGATTTCGACGAGCTTCTTTACGATAGCCGGGCGAGCCATGGAAGTACCGAGCAGGTACTTGTGCTCATAGACAGCGCCGGCCTGTACGCACGGCATAATGAAATTTTCCGCGAAATCGTCGTTAATGTCCTCAATGTATAATTTGGAAGCGCCGGAGAGCATAGCTCTTTGATCCAGTCCGTCCAGCTCTTTTCCCTGGCCGCAGTCAACGCAGCAGCAGATAACTTCGTAGTCAAAGGTCTCCTTGAGCCACGGAATGACCGCCGTTGTATCAAGACCGCCGGAATAGGCAAGAACTACTTTCTCTTTACTCATGATTATGTTTCCTCCTGAAAAATGATTATGACCGCACAGTTTGCGATGATATGCAAGGTAACGAGCCGCAAGGGCGGTGCACCCGTTGTCGGCTGCTGATAGGTACGAATATACAACGTATGCAAAAAATATGCAACACTTAATTTAGAAAATCGATTTTTAATGGCGAATGTATGAATAAATATACATAATAAATGTATAATTATGCATAATAAAACGGTTTACATTTCTTCCCGAATGGTCTATTATGTATCAATATAAACGAGGAGGGAAAACTATGAAGTGTATATCAGGCGGCGTAACAGCTGCAAAAGGTTTTTCAGCGACCGGCGGGGCAGCCGGTATTAAAAAGAACGGCAGTGCCGATATGGCTCTTATATATTCAGATACTCCCTGCATCACGGCAGGAACGTTTACGACCAACCGTGTAAAAGCGGCGCCGGTCATCTGGGACAGAGATCAGGTCAGATCCGGCAATAAGGCTCAGGTCATAGTGGTGAATTCGGGTGTTGCAAATGCCTGCACAGGCGAAGAAGGCCTTCGCTACTGCCGCGAGACGGCAGAGGCAGCTGCAAAGGAATTCGGTGTTGAAGCAAATGCCGTGCTCGTAGCATCCACCGGCGTTATCGGCCGGCAGATCCCGATCGACAAGATCGTGGCGGGCGTGACAGCCTTAAAGCCCGGCCTCGACGGAAGTTTGGAAGGAGGCGCACGTGCAGCCCGCGCCATCATGACAACGGATACCGTTCCGAAGGAAGCCGCTGTCAGCATCAGCCTCTCTGACGGAACGGAAGCAGTCATCGGCGGTTGCTGCAAGGGCTCCGGCATGATTCATCCGAATATGTGCACTATGCTCGCATTCATCGGAACAGATGCCGCAATTTCTAAGGAAATGCTTCAGAAGGCTCTTTCCTCCGTCGTAACCGATACATTCAACATGGTATCTGTCGATGGGGATACTTCCACGAACGACACATGCATTGTGATGGCGAACGGCCAAGCCGGGAATAGGGAAATCGCAGACGAAGATGAGGATTACGCACTTTTCCGCGCGGGACTTCTCGAGGTCTGTACAAAGCTGGCGAAGAAGATGGCAAAGGACGGAGAGGGAGCGACATGTCTCTTCGAAGTCAAGGTCATTCACGCCGATACGAAGGAAAATGCGCGTGTGCTCGCCCGCTCCGTCGTCTCATCGACGCTGACCAAGGCCGCCATCGCAGGACACGATGCGAACTGGGGCAGGATCCTCTGTGCACTCGGCTATTCGGGGATAGAGTTTGACCCGGATAAAGTCGACCTCTATTTTGAGAGTGCAGCCGGTAAGCTGCAGATCTTAAAGGACGGCGTGTCGACGGACTACAGTGAGGAATTCGCAACAGAGATTCTCTCGTGCGATGAGATCACCGCGACGGCCGACATGAAGATGGGCGACGCCGAGGCTGACGCATGGGGCTGTGATCTGACACATGAGTATGTAAATATTAATGCGGACTACCGCTCATAAGGATAAAAGCCTTAGCTACACAATGCTCCACTGGAGCATTGTTACGCATGCTTAGGCACGGCGGATAGCAGACATGCGCAGGGAAAGGCGCTTACGCGCCGCGCATGTCGCGTGAGACGTTCCTGAAACAAGCAGAAAGTAGGAGACTTGCTGCAGGAGCAGAGAAGACAGTTCGCATATGAGAAAGAGACGGTCTTCAAGAATAAAGAAGACAGAAACCTAAGAAAAAACAGATGCCGTCATCAGGCGGCAGAATGGAGATAGATATGGCCGGAAATATGGATTTATGGATCGAGAAGGCGAATGTTCTCATAGAAGCCCTTCCCTATATCCGCGAGTTCAGCGGTAAAAAGATAGTTGTCAAATACGGCGGATCCGCTATGACGGATTCCGTCCTGAAGAAGAGTGTCATCACCGATGTTGCCCTTCTGAAGCTGATCGGTATGAAGCCGATCATCGTTCACGGCGGCGGAAAGGAGATCAGCAAGTGGGTCAAGCTCTCCGGTAAGACTCCCGAGTTCGTGAACGGACTCCGCGTCACAGATTCCAAGACCATGGAGATCGCGGAGATGGTGCTGAACCGCGTCAACAAAGGCCTTGTTCAGTATATGGAAGAGAACGGTGTGAAAGCCTGCGGCATTTCCGGCAAGGACGGCGCTACCATGCTCGTTAAAAAGAAGGAGCTGCCCGGCGGTCAGGATATCGGATACGTCGGTAAGGTCACGACGGTCAATACCGCGCTGATTGATACGCTGCTTGACCAGGACTTCGTTCCGGTCATCTGCCCGATCGGTATGGGCGAGGAGGACTTCAAGTCCTACAATGTTAACGCGGATGATGCTGCGTGTGCGATCGCGACTGCCGAGAAGGCCAACAAGCTGGTATTCCTGTCCGATATAGAGGGTGTCTACCGGGATCCTCACGATCCGACAACTCTGATTTCCGAGCTCACCGTAGAGGAGACCAGAGACTTTATTGCAGAAGGAAACGCCGGCGGCGGAATGCTGCCGAAGCTTCAGAACTGTATAGCCGCGATAGAACAGGGCGTATCCAGAGTACATATTCTGGACGGAAGAGTGGAGCACTCACTCCTTCTCGAGTTCTTTACGGATCGCGGTATCGGAACTGCGATTATTGATCGTGACGACAGCAGATATTTTCACGGAGCAAAATAATTTCGGAATGTCCATGACAGATTTCCTACATGCGGTTCCTGATAATCGCAGTATTATGTTGATTGCGACGGTTCAGCATTATGAAGTGGGAAACAGAAGAAGATAAAAGGAAAGATAGCAGGTGCATTTATGACACAGAATGAAATCATGAAGACTGTTGATGAGTATGTACTTCACACATACAATCGTTACCCGCTTTCCATAGAGCGTGGAGAGGGAGTCCGTGTCTGGGACACAGAAGGCAAGGAATACCTTGATTTTATGGCCGGCATAGCCGTCTATGCGTTGGGATATCACTATCCCGGTTACGATGAAGCTTTGAAAGGACAGATTGACAAAGTCCTTCACACATCAAACCTCTACTATCATGAGCCACTCGCACTCGCCGCGAAAGCAGTTGTCACATCATCGGGGCTTTCAAAAGTATTCTTTACGAACAGCGGCGCGGAAGCTATTGAAGGCGCGATCAAATCCGCAAGAAAATATGCGTGGCTGAAGGACAAGAAGAATGATCATGAGATCATCGCGATGAAGAGCTCCTTCCACGGACGTTCCGTCGGTGCTCTGTCTGTCACCGGCAACGCGCATTATCAGGAGCCGTTCAAGCCGCTCATGGGAGGCGTAGTATTTGCAGAATACAATAATATCGAGAGCGTGAAGGCACTCGTCAACGATTCCACGTGCGCCATCATCATGGAGACTGTTCAGGGCGAGGGCGGAATTTATCCGGCAGATCCGGAATTCATCCGCGAGATCCGCAGAATCTGCGACGAGAAGGATATTCTCCTCATTCTGGATGAGATCCAGTGCGGTATGGGCCGCACCGGAAAGCTCTGGGCTTATGAACATTACGGAATCATGCCGGACATCATGACATGTGCGAAGGCTCTGGGATGCGGCGTGCCGGTGGGGGCATTTGTCCTCAATGAGAAAGTCGCTGCGAATTCTCTTGTCCCCGGTGACCACGGAACGACATACGGCGGAAATCCGTTCGTCTGCGCGGCGGTCGATACGGTCTTTGAACTGTTCAGGGAAAATGACATCGTCTCTCATGCGGAAGCCATGGGAAAATATCTGGCGGATGCTCTGGATGCATTTGCCGCAAGACATGCGGACAAAGTCGTCGCACACAGAGGTCTCGGACTGATTCGTGGTCTGGAATTCGCACCGGATTGTCCTGTGGGACCGATCACGAACAAAGCGCTCGAGAAGGGCCTGCTGATCATCAGCGCCAGCAACAATGTACTGCGCTTTGTTCCGCCGCTCGTTATCACGGAAGCTGATGTCGATGAGGCTGTCCGGATTCTGGAAGCGTGTATCTGAGGAGTGCGTAAGCACGCAACCATCCGTAACGGACTTGTGTTGTCTTAATCAAAATACTGTTTCAGAGCAGAAAAACATCATTAAGAAAGTGACTTGTCAAGCATAAATTATTTCGTTACAATAGTATCGTGCACGGTCGGAGGCATATCTATGTTCTTCGGAGGTGCACGATGTTTTATAATTTCAGAAATTCCATGGCTGTCTGCGTCATGGTTTTTATTCTGCTCAGCGGATGTGCGGCACACGGTCAGACGGCCGAGGATGTACGTTTTGTCGATGATCTTAGCGAATCGACCTGGCAGGTTGAAGAGGAGACGCAGGCTGAAGGACAACCGCGGGAGCGTGATGAAGATGCGTCCGAGCTCCCGTCAGCACAGGATGATCCGCAGACGGATAGCGATGAATCGGGCGGAAAAGCTGCAATTTATGTGGATGTGTGCGGAGCAGTGGTTTCCCCCGGCGTCGTCAGAATGCCGGAAGGCTCACGCGTGTTCGAAGCCATTGAAAAGGCAGGCGGGCTCGGGCAGGATGCGGACGGCAGCTATATAAATAAAGCCAGGATCCTGAGTGACGGTGAACAGATCTATGTGCCGACGAAAGAGGAGACGGCGAGCAGTGCTTTTCACATGACTGACGGGCATACGGGAACTGCGGCAGACGGTACCGCGGGTACGCGCGGTGGATCCGGGACCGGCAGCAGCGGTTCACAAGGCGTCTCTGCAGATGGAAAAGTCAATATCAATACGGCAGATTCAGCGACATTGCAGACACTGACGGGTATTGGCGAATCGAGAGCTGAGGCAATTATTTTGTACAGAGAGACGAACGGCGCATTTGAGACCATTGAGGATATCATGAAGGTCACTGGTATCAAGAATGCGTTGTTCAATAACATTAAGAATGATATAACAGTCGAGTAACGGATGCTCTGCAAGGATGTGCGGGAATTCGGTTTAATCTCTGACGCAGAATTCTCGTGACTTAAGTCGTGAGATGAATGCGCATAATGAGACTTGTCTCTGACATGGGATACAAACCCGCGTCAGAGATTAAAAGCCTCCGGCGGATCGCAGCCGCGCATTAAGGAAGGTGCTTCGCACCATGCGCGGCTGAGGAGATATAGATGGCAAAAAAGGTACTGGTAGTAGATGATGAGAAATTGATTGTCAAGGGCATACGATTTTCTCTCGAGCAGGACGGATATGACGTGACCTGTGCATATGACGGAGAAGAGGCGCTTGAGTTCGCAAAACAAACTGAATATGATATCATCCTGCTGGATCTGATGCTCCCGAAGATCTCGGGACTTGATGTGTGTCAGCAGATCAGGGACTTTTCCTCTGTCCCGATCATCATGCTGACCGCCAAGGGAGAAGATATGGATAAGATCCTGGGCCTTGAATACGGTGCGGATGATTATATTACAAAACCGTTCAATATCCTTGAAGTGAAAGCCCGCATTAAGGCAATTCTTCGCAGATCAAAGAAAAGCGCCGATGAGAAGGAGAAGGCAAGGACGATAGAGGTGGCCGGGCTGCGCATGGATTGCGAGAGCCGCAGGGTCTACGTCCACGACAAGGAAGTCTATCTCACAGCCAAGGAATTCGATGTTCTCGAGCTGCTTGTATTCAATCCCAATAAGGTGTACAGCCGCGAGAATCTTCTGAATATTGTCTGGGGATACGAGTATCCGGGCGATGTACGTACGGTCGATGTTCATATTCGCCGTCTGCGCGAGAAGATTGAGGAGAATCCGAGCGACCCGAAATTTGTTCACACGAAGTGGGGCGTTGGATATTACTTCCAGAGCTGAAGATAAGCATGCGGGGTGTAAGCCATTTTTTCCAGAGTTGACAATAAATTTGAATTTTCTTTTTTAAGGAGCCTTCGCTTTCGAATAACGGTCATTCTGATCCTGATCGGTATCATACCGTGCGCGATCGGAACGGGAATAATCGTGCGGGGCTACATGAACCGCGCTGTTTCTTTACGCGAAAGCAGTGTAAAGAACCAGTGCGAAATTTTGTGCAAATCTTTAGAGACAGAAGGCTATCTTGATAATCTGGATTCTCCGACTATCAACAGCGAGCTGTCTCTTCTTTCCAATGTCTATAACGGCCGCATTTTGATCGCAGATTCGGATTTTCGCGTTGTTAAGGATACGTACGATGTCGATACGGGCAAGACATCTGTGTCGAAAGAGGTCGTGTCCACTTTTACAACGGGCAAGGGAACATCTTCCTACGATGACAGGAATGCGTACATATTGATGACGTTTCCTCTCCTGACGGCATCCGGGAGAGTCGAGGGCGTCATGCTGATTTCCATATCGACAAACGAGATCGTACAGAATACAAGAATCCTCGAGCGACAGGGACTGATCGTAATAGTTCTGGCGCTTCTGTTCGTTCTGATTATCGGATATTTTCTTTCCGGATGGCTTGTGAAACCGTTCATGCGCGTAACACATGCTATCGAAGACGTGACGGACGGTTATGAGGATGAGGCAATCTCTGTCCCCGATTACACAGAGACGGTTGCTATCACGACGGCCTTTAATCAGATGCTGTCCCGCGTCCGGGCGATGGATAATTCCAGACAGGAGTTCGTGTCCAACGTCTCCCATGAATTGAAAACGCCTCTGACTTCCATGAAAGTCCTCGCGGATTCCCTGAACGGACAGGAAGGACTTCCGGTTGAGATATATCAGGAGTTCATGCAGGACATCACACAGGAGATAGACCGCGAGAACAAAATTATTTCGGATCTTCTGTCAATGGTACGTCTGGATAAGAAGGCTGCTGCTCTGAATATTGAGCGTTGCTATATCCCGAACCTGATCGAAGGAATCATTAAGAGGCTCAGACCCATAGCCACCAAGAATCATATCACGCTGCTCGTTGAGCCGATGCCCGACGTTTATGCGGAGGTGGATGAGAGCAAGCTTTCCCTTGCGTTCTCGAATCTTATCGAGAACGGTATCAAATATAATGTGGAAGGCGGATGGGTTCGCATATCCATGACGGCCGATCACAAGTATTTTTATGTAACCGTGGCTGACTGCGGTGTCGGAATTCCGGCAGATCAGCAGGATCACATTTACGAGCGATTCTACCGCGGAGATAAGTCTCACTCAACTACGATCGAAGGAACCGGTCTGGGGCTGGCCATAGCGCGAAGCGCTATTGTTCTGCACAGGGGTGTGATTAAAGTGAACAGCAAGGTGAATGAGGGGACGACGTTCCAGGTCAGAATTCCGCTAAAGCATCAGAAGTGAGGTACGGTCATGCGCAGAATCAGCCTAATAATTTTATATCTGACCATGGCGATCTTTCTGCTTGCCGGCTGTGCTTCCGGCGCCGGCAGTTCGGTGGGAGATGAGGCGGAGAATGTCGTCTACTGTCTGGACGATGAGGAGGAATCACTCGAGTTTGAGCCGTATACGGACGACGGACAGAATATGGAGGAGTCGATCGACGGCTATCTGAAGGCGATCATTGCAGGCCCGAAGGAAGCAAAACACAAGAGGCTTCTCACGGAAAATGTCACCGTGCAGGGATGTGAGGTCGTGAACGGAAATGTCACGATTGATTTCTCGAAAGAATATCATGAGATGGAGAAACCGAGAGAGGTTCTTGTCCGCGCAGGTATTGTCAGGTCCCTGATGAAGGTTCCGCATGTAAAAGGAGTTATGTTCACAGTGAACGGAAAACCGATCACGGATTCCAAGGGACAGGAAATCGGCGCCATGACTTCAGATACATTTATCGAAAATGCAGGACGTCAGATCAACACGTACTCACATGCATCTATCAACCTGTATTATGCTTCCGAGGACGGCAAGCATCTGAAGAGAGAGTCGAGAGCGATTTACTACAGCAGCAGTATGCCGCTTGAGTGGGCAATTGTGGAGCGTTTGATTGACGGTCCGAAAGTCAGGGGAAATCATCCGACGGTACCGCCCAATGTACAGATCGTATCGGTGACGAATTCCGACGGGATCTGTTACGTCAATCTGGATTCTTCTTTTCAGGCAAATGTTCTCACCGTCAGTCCGGAAGCCACCATCTATTCAATCGTTAATTCTCTTGTGGAGGATTGTAATGTTCAAAGTGTGCAATTCTCCGTCAACGGTGAATCGGATGTGGAGTTCGCCAACGGGCTGAGTCTGAAGCAGCCGTTCACGGCGGATATGAGTCTGGTAGTAGAATAAAACGAATTTCATACTAAAGGGGCTGTTGCATTAGGTGCCTGGACAATATCTTGCAGACATTTTCAAATGAAGTCTGCAGTATATTGCGGTTTAACACCTAATGCAACAGCCCCTTCATTGCTTTTTGGGCTATTTTCTGTTTCGTCACTGCTGGGATTCTGTATGGAATCCCTCGTTCGCAACATCCGTGAGCTCCGTATATGAAATCCATCCCGAATAATTATCAGGATCAAAGTCATCGGATCCTGCGCCGGAAGGCTCGTAAATCGGAGAATCTACATTGGTCTCACTGTCGGTCCATCCGTCTTCCGGTTCGACCCGGAACACATTCGGCTTCTCATAGTTTTCATCCTCGATGATGGCTTCCTGAATCACGCCTCTGAAGTTGATCGGGAGAGTTCCTGTCTCATAACTCTCTTCACTGTTCACGTAGAGTGTTAACTCTTTCTTCAGAGAGAACGGATAACCGATCGCGAAATGTCCTTCTTCAGGGTAATATCCGATCGAATTGGAAGCGATGGTCAGCTCCTGGACGTTATCGTCGGTTTCAGAATCGTATGTCTGAGTAGTCTGAAAATTCTTCCGCACATACATGTAGCCGTATTCCGAAGTTTTGATATCGGTCGCCTCCGTGATCGAAAAATCACCGGCACCGTCAATACTGAGAAAGTCTACAAAGCCGCCGTATGTACCGGAAAGAGTTACGACATCATCATCGTAGGAGTAAATCGAAGTCTGATGTCTGCCTGTTCTCGACGAGGTAAAGACGGTTATAAGATTGCTTACATTGTCAGTAAAGTTCAGATCGCAGACATAGGCGCCGCGGAATGTATCATATTCATCCGCATCGCAGACGAAATCGTTGATGGTCCCGTCAATCCAGAAGCGCAGGCTCGATATCTTGTGGTCTCTGCTGTCCTCGTTGATGCGAAGCTGTATGGTATCGGTCTCCTCATCACGGTCAGGATCGAGATCCATGATCTCGTATGGGATGAGGTCAACGACATCTTTGTTGGAACTGTTCACAAAATCAGCCGTGTAAATATCGCTGCCTGAATCAGGTGTTTCCGTAGTACTGCTCTCATCTGAATGAGAGTTCAGCTGACCGATGATCGCGGCTGCACCTCCGGAAGGCTGCCGCGGAGTAGGAGTTGCCTCGGTGGAATCATCGCCTGAGACAGAGCTGTCATCGACAGCGTTCGTCGCATCCTCAATCATCAGGGATTCCCCGCAGCCGGTCTGTGAGAGAACCAATATGGATGCAATGATGAGAATAAGCTTTCTTTTCATTTGCAAATACCTCTTATATTTTGAACACGAGAGTGATTACGACAAACTATGCAATTGCATGTGCATATGCATAACAATCATATTTCATGCAAAGTATAGCAATGAGTTTTACTAAAATCAACTGAATTTCATTTTTATGAGTCAAATCATAAAATGAGCGGTTCAGAACCGACTCAATGTAACAATTTTACTGTATTAAAGTGCGGATGTGTGATAGAATGCACTGTGAAACGTGAAAAATACAGAAGATGAGAGAGGAAAAATATGAATTTTGTTTTCATATCCCCAAATTTCCCGGAAGCTTTTTCAAGGTTCTGTGTCGGACTTCACGAGAATGGTGTGAATGTTCTCGGAATCGGGGATGCACCGTATGATGAACTGAATGATGAACTTAAGTATGCCCTGACTGAATATTTTAAGGTGGATACTCTGGAGAGTTATGACCAGATGGTCCGTGCAATGGGGTATTTTACTTTTCACTATGGCAAGATTGACTGGGTCGAGAGTAACAACGAATACTGGATGGAGCAGGATGCAGCCCTCCGCACGGATTTTAACATCACGACCGGTTTGAAGTCAGACGAGATCGTGCGCTTCCGCAGCAAATCCGAGATGAAGAAATACTATGCGAAGGCTGGCGTCCCCACAGCAAGGTGGCATATGGTCACGGATTTGTCGGAAGGATATGCATTTGCCGAGAAGACAGGATATCCGATCGTGGTAAAGCCGGATCGGGGAGTCGGAGCTGAGGCTACCTGGAAGCTGAACAGTGATGATGATCTTGAAGAGTTCTTCAGGAATAAGCCGACAGTTCCGTATATCATGGAGGAGTTCATAAAGGGAGAGGTCACGACCTTCGACGGCGTCTGTGATTCGAATTCCAATGTGCTTTTTGCCGCAAGCCATATAACGCCGGGTTCAATCATGGATATGGTGAATGAGGGGAAGCCATGTTTTTACTATGTGAATAAGAGTATTCCCGAGTCTGTCCGCAGCGCGGGTGAGAGAACGCTGAAGGCCTTTAAGGTCCGGAGTCGTTTCTTCCATCTTGAATTTTTCCGCCTGACAGAGGACAGGGAAGGTGTAGGCAAGCGCGGTGATATCGTCGGTCTCGAGGTGAATATGAGACCTGCCGGCGGTTTTACACCGGATATGCTGAATTTCAGCCAGAGCGCCGACTGCTTCAGAATATGGGCGGATATGATTGCATTTGACGAGAACAGACATCCGGTCGAAGGACCTGCCCAGTATTGCATCTACTGCGGAAGACGTGACGGAATCTCCTACTATCACTCATTGGAAGATATCGGAAACAGGTTCGGCGAGAAATGCAAGATGCTGACGAGAATGCCGGATGCCCTTGCCGGTGCGATGGGTAACCAGGTGTGCATTGCCGCATTTAATACACTTGATGAGGTAGAAGACTTCGTGAAATATGCATACGGGCCC
Organism: uncultured Lachnospiraceae bacterium; assembly: GCA_902776305.1. Taxonomy (GTDB): domain Bacteria; phylum Bacillota; class Clostridia; order Lachnospirales; family Lachnospiraceae; genus Chordicoccus. The sequence goes on from CACYPS010000021.1 coordinate 50,135, forward strand.
ATCGAGTGTGCTTCGATCACGCGCTGGTGAGGTGCTGCATGGAGCCTGACAAGAGAACTGATCACAACATTTATTTTGCTCCTATGGAGGGAATCACCGGCCATGTTTACAGGAGCGCACATGCACGTCACTTCAGCGGTATCGACAGATATTATCTGCCGTTTATTGCAGCGCACGCAACGCATACCATGAAGAATAAAGAGAAGAAAGACGTAAGCCCGGCACAAAATGTCGGGCTTTGTGCAATTCCGCAGGTCCTAACTAAAAATGCGGACGATTTTCTCTGGACCGTGGATGAGCTCACCGCGCTGGGTTACCGGGAGATCAACCTTAATTTCGGCTGTCCGTCGCCGACAGTGACGTCTAAGGGAAAGGGTGCTGCTTTTCTCGGAGAACCGGATGAGCTGGACAGATTTCTGGAGAGCATCTTCGAAGAGTTGCAGCGCCACGGGCTTCTTGCCGCTGAACGGACGGAGGTCGGAGGCGGTAGAGAACGAGACGCATCAGAACGGGCGGAAGTCTGCGACAGTAGTGAACGAAACGCATCAGAACGGACAGAAACCGGAGACGGGGGCAATCGGAATATGCATGCGGACAAAGGAGGTCTGCGGGTTTCGGTCAAGACGCGTCTCGGGGTGGAGAGGACGGATGAGTGGGAGAGAATATTTTCAATATTTAACCGTTATCCGATCAGCGAACTGATCGTCCACGCAAGGACTATGCGGGAGTTTTATAACGGGGATACCCACATCGATACATTCGGAGAGATTCTTAGCCGAAGCCGGATCCCCGTCTGCTACAACGGAAACATTAATACCGCAGAGCAATACCGAAGTATTCTCGGGCGATTCGGGGATGATCCTCATTTCACCGGCGTCATGATCGGCCGAGGACTGATCGCCAATCCGGCGCTTGTCCGGGAAATCAGAGGTGGAGATTCTCTTGAAGCCGCGACTCTTCGCGCTTTTCATGATGACGTTCTCGGCGGATATCTGGAAGAGCTCTCAGGGGATACCCATGTCATCAGCAAAATGAAGGAGCTCTGGTGGTACATGGGCACTATGTTCCTGAATGCTGAGAAACCGCTTAAAAGGCTCAGAAAATCGAAAACAGTGAGAGAGTACAAGGCAGCGGTCTGTGAGGTGCTGCGGTGTGAGATTCGCAGGTAGAAGTCGTCGCAATCTATCCGAATGTAGGGGATGATGTAAAGTAATGAATGTGGTATAATGTATCTTATCAGAACCTGCGAAGCAGGTTCAGCAGGATTCACGCAGTGAACCTGCGTCAGCCCCCTCAGAGGGCTGATAAGATACACGGATACTTTAAACAGACGATATGCGGGGAGCTAAACTATGGCTGATAAGATTAACGGAGTACTGAATACGCCGGGCGATGGCGAAGGTATTGCCGACCTCGATTTCTTATACGAGGATATGCCTGGGCAGTATATCGATGATGTTTTGAAATCGGAACTTCCGGGAAGCCATCTGGATCAACTTCTGTATGGTGAGCTTCCGGGAAGTCATCTCGATGTCATTCTGGAGGCACCGCTGCCGGGCGGCAGCATGGATGAACTGCTGTATTCCCCTTTGCCGGGAGGATCTTCCTATGGTGGCGGCCGAATCGAAAACCGCAGACCGAATCAGCAGAATCACAGTGCGAATGATGCGGAGCGGGCAAGAAGAAGAGAGCAGTTTTTTGAGAAACGCAGAGCAATAGAAGAAGAACAGAGAAAAAAGGTATTTCTGGAGTCTGTGGAGAGGGAAAGCTACGCGGAGGCACTGGCGGCTAAGAACAGATTAAGCGGTGGACCCGGGAAAGTAGCTGATGATATAGATACGCTTTGGAAAACGGTCCGTCGGAATGTTCAGGAGAGTAACTCGACGCTCAGCCGAGCCATGAACACGTCAAAGTTCGTACGGAGTCAGGCCAGAAAAGAAAAAAAGACAAAAAACACAAAAACTACAAGAAAGATGGGACCCGTTCGTGTATTTTTGCTCATGATCTTTTTTCTGACTTTCCTGAACCGTCTCGTTATACCTCTGGTCACTCACTTCATTTCCTCCCGTCCGAGCACGCAGGTCGATACTAATGACCCGAAGGAAGACGCATTCAATATGTCGGATGAAGAGTTCAACAGTTTCTATAACGTTTACAACTCTGTAATAGAAGAGAAATCTAAATTTAAGGAACTCTTCGATATGACGAATGAGGAGTTTGTCTCCTATTACGAGGAAAACGGCTTTGCGATGGAGATCAATCAGGACAGGGGTATTGTTTCAGGAGGCTATTCTGAAGACACGAACTATGTGAATGTTTACAGAAATAAGGAATATCTGGATTTTTCCTGCCAGAACGTATCGCATCAGATAGATCGGGATGTGGTGGTCAGAGCATTGTCCGGGAAGTCTACGGATTATGTGACAGAGAATCTCGGAAAGACTGCGAGTGAACTGGGTATAGATTGGGATACAATCGACAGGTTCATCAGGGCATGGGAAAACGATAATGATGTGCACTACAGTACCGACGACTTTACGATCTATTATTATGATTACGATAAATCCGGCGCTTTTTATATGTTTGGTGACGAGCAGATATATATTTCATTCGACAAAGCCGGGCAATATCTGGAGATGGTTGCAGTGTGGCAGTGAGATTTATATTCGAATTAGAGCAGCCGGAAGGTTGCATCTTAATAACTCAAACTTCCCACATGAAATATCCGAGCTGTCTTACCATTAAATAATGCATCGTCGGGACGCTTCCGCTCGGTCTCGCTGGCAGCGGCACTAATAAA
>CACYPS010000022.1 GCA_902776305.1 uncultured Lachnospiraceae bacterium
CACGTGACCAGCGCATTACTGTCTCCCTGGCTTCCGCCCTTCGTGATGAAGTCAAGCCCGTCAAATTCTCCGCCGGCGAACTGTCCGTAGGCCGCAAGCGGCAGGACCTCATCCTGAAGATCCAGTCCCGATGCGCCGAAGCTCCTGCACAGAGCCTGCGTCACATCGCCGCCACTCGCATAGAGGCCATGGAAAAGATTGTCCCTGCGCAGAATTCTCATGGCGATCTGCGCCAGAGCATTGTTAATCAGAAGAGTAACGTCCTCCAGAGAACAGTTATACCGGCTCATATACGGCTCAAAGTCAATCCTGTTCTCATGATAGATTCCGTCACCTACAACGGAAGAGACCTCAAAGTCAGCCGATTTTTCGAGAATTGCATCGACGACTCTGTTGATTTCCCGCTCTCTCCGCTCTTCTCCCTCGAGGAATTCACGAGTTCTCACCAGAACATTGTTCACTTCCTGAGACATCCAGAGCTCCTCCAGCTGCGCTGTCGTACTGGAGTTAACACTGCCTACCACAACTAAGATACGATTATCTCTGCGTTCGATTCTGGGTTTAATGATTTTTCTTGCAAGCGTTGCGGTGAACACGCCCGGATCGACGGCAAGGATCTTCTCGCCGCTCTCGATACAGGCTTCCGCAATCATATCAAGGTCTTCCTGCGTCACGCAGTCCAATACTATTATCCGATAGCCGTCTTTCTTACAGTTCCTGATCTTCTCTGCCAGAGCACTGCGGCCGGCCATCATCTCACACATTTGAATGGAAGCCACTTTATACCGGCTTCCTTCACGAAAGAGGCTGACTACTTCTGAAGTACGTACGGGACATTTGGGATCGAGAGCGATATTTGTCCTGTGAAGGGGAACCCCGTTCACCAGCATATATCCTCCGATCACAATTCGCCCGGACGAGGGAAAACACGGTGCCGCAACAGCGATATAGTCATCGCCCAGACTATCCAGCATCGCATCCGTCTCGCTTCCCAGATTTCCCCGGAGCGTGGAATCGATGCGTTTGCCGTACAGAAGCACGTGATCGTCTTTTAACGTTTCCGTTGCTTCATATGTCCTCTTGTATGCCGTTTCCGGATCGACGCCGCGGCTGTCCGTAGGATATATAAGACAGTCACAGATATCTATGATCTCCTCGTCCCGGTCATTGAGGTTCATCACAGTTGCTGCACGATATTGCATTTTGGTCAGGAGAACGCCTGTCGCATTCGCCCCGGTCAGATCATCAGCCACAACTACACAAGCCGCCATACGAATCTCCTTCTTTATTAACATCAAGAACGCCTTGACGTTCTTGCCGTGCCTATGCATGCGTAACAATACTCCAGTGGAGCATTGTGTAGCTAAGGCTTTAAATCTCTGACGCTTACTTTGTATCCCATGTCTGAAACAAGTTTCATTTATCGCATTCATCTCACGACTTCTAAAGTCACGAGCCTTCTGCGTCAGAGATTAAAACATCATTGCACATCTAAAACTTATAGGGACTGTCGTATCAGGCATTGTCGCCGCAATATATTGAAGAAATTTGCAAATAATATCTGCACTTCATTGCGGCTTCACGCCTATGCAACAGTCCCTATGTTAGCTTTTTACATATGTCAGTGCATAAAGAGACTCAGAACAAGCACCTCTACAACGCCGACTGCCCACGCAATTGTGGAAGTTATAGACCAAATCTGAAGCTGATCCTTTGCCTCGCTGACGCCCAGAGTACGGTTAACGACCCAGAAATAGGAATCGTTGAAATAGCCGAAGAACAGAGAGCCTACGCAGCATGCGATAGCGCCAAGTGTCGGATTCACGCCGCCCGCGATGAGGATCGGTGCGGAGATGGAAGCAGCCGTTGTCATGGCAACTGTTCCGGAACCCTGAATGAAACGCATAGCCGTGGAGATGACCAACGGCAGAATAATAATCGGAATAGCTGTCTGAGACAGACCGTCTGCCATGTATGTGCCGAGACCGGAATCCTTGATAATCTGTCCGAGAGCTCCGCCGCCGCCTGTAACAAGCATGATGATACCTGCGGAAGCCATGCCTTTTTCCATCTCAGCCAGAGCTGTAGCGCGATCAAGACGGTTTCCGAGTGTGAAGATTGCAACAATCAGTCCGAGACCTACAGCGACGATAGGCTGTCCGAGGAAGACCAGGACCTGCATGAAGCCGGTCGTCATCTTGAGAGCAGATGCGACAGTGTTGATCAGAATGAGGATGATCGGGAGGATCAGAGGCATAAATGACTCAAGTGTACCGGGAACCCCTGTCATATCCATGCTGAATGCAGCGTCATAATCCGGGTCCTGATACTTTGCCGGATGCACTTCATCATTGTCATCCATGAGCCAGTAATACTTCTTTGCAAGAACAGTGCGGGCATAAACAATACATGCAATTGCCATCGGCAGTGCAAGAACAATTGACAGAAGGATAAAGAAACCTACATCGATTCCGAAGATACCGCATACGCCGAGCGGGCCCGGAGTCGGAGGAACCAGAGAGTGTGTGATAACAAGACCTGCAGCGAGGGATACACCCAGTGCTATGACAGATTTCTTGGTTGCCTTGGAAAGGGCTTTTGCGATAGGTGCAAGTACGACAAATCCCGAGTCACAGAAAATCGGGATAGAGACAAGGAATCCTGTGAAAGCCAGAGCTTCTTCTTCACGGCCCTTGCCGAAAAGCTGCAGGAATGTATGGGCCATTCTCTTTGCGGCGCCGGTCACCTCAAAAATCTGACCCATCATAACGCCGAATCCGATGATTATGCCTATGCTTCCCAGTGTTCCGCCAAAACCGGACGTAATCGAGTTGATTATACCGAAGATCTTTCCGTCTTCCAGAGTAATATTCAGTAGGGGCATACCGCCGATAACACCTACAAGGACAGTTGTCACGATCAGAGCCAGGAAGGCCTGAATCTTAGTCTTAAGAACCATGATAATCAGAAGAATTATACCGATTGCGAGTGCAATCAACATTCTCTGTCCACTTAATCCGTTAACCATATTTTTCTCCATTCTGGAGCACTTTTTTCAAATAAGAACTAAATCCGCTCATGCAGCATTTATAGCCGGCTCTGCTGCCCGGCAGTGCTCCGGTCCGGGCAGCTTTCTATTTTATTCTTCATCGCGCAAAGAGATTCTCGTCTTCATCGTAAGTACAATCTCGCGATGAAGAATAAAAGCCTCCGGCGGATCGCAGACATGCGCAGTGGAAGGCGCTTACGCGCCGCGCATGTCGCGTCAAGAACGCCGAAGAACGCCGAGGCGTTCTTGAATCTTCTTTGTGCAATACTCGTGACCTAAGTCTATGACACGCGCGTAAAGTGACACTCGTCTTCTTCGCATCGTATGATTAAGACACCAAGCGTGCCCCAGGTACCATTCTTCCCACTCGAGCAAGCTCAGTGTCAGAATGATACTTTTGACACTGCAATTATCATCTTATTTCGCTGTAAGGATCTCCACCGCCTCGCGCAACGTCGTATTTTCACCGACATTGCCCGGGAAGATGACATACGGAGTCTGCGGGAATTTGCTCTCCTCACCTGTCTGCCATACCGGGATGCCGGGTCTGATCTGACCCAAAACATTGGCACATCTGACAGCGAGCGCCTTCGTTCCTACATCGCTGGATGTAATTCCGCCCTTGGCGATGACAAATGCCGGCGTCACCGTAAGTCTTCCTACCAGCGACTGAACCGCATCGGAAATTCTGACAGAAAGTCTGAGTTCATCTTCCTTGTCACCGGTATCCGCCGTGATCAGCGCCCTGGTCGTGTAGCAGCATACTGTCTTTCCGCTGCGGATGCACTCTTCTTCTCTGGCAAGGCAGCGTTCTACTTCCTTTTCAAACGCCTCCTCATCTCTGACCAGCGTCGCATCCAGCTCGACAAATTCGATATCCGTGAGCTTCTTCAGCTCCTCGAGCTGAGCCGTTGTTTTGTTGGTGTGAGAACCTACGACGATAACGCCGCCGTTGTCTGTCTCGCGGACGACCATCTGCTTTCTGGTAAGAAGCGGCTGGTCTGTCACGCCGCCCATAACTTTGACGATAGCCGCTGCCGTGCGGAACATAAATACTTTCCCCTTGGCCATCGCGCGGAACAGTGCAACGCAGAATACTTTCAGATCCGCATAGTCTACCGAATTCACAATGATCTTGTTGAAATCTCTGACCGCCAGAAGCTGCTCCTCGATCTTGTCGTATGCCATATCGTGGATATCTTCGAGGGAAATGCAGGTGACATCTTCCGCTTTATATGCACCGCCGGTCTTTTCTTCCACATAGGCGGGCATGGAAGCTGCTTTGTAGCCGAATGTCTTGTCTTTTGCAAATTCCGTCTCGCAGGCATTGACGAGCTCATCACCGTATTTGACATAGTGCACATTGTTGATGGTGTACCGTCCGCCCTCCTTGAAGAACGGGCATAAAATCTCACCGTCGATCTGTTTTCCGGTGTACTTTTCATAGTCAGCTTTCAGGAGCTGTGTCTCGAGCGGATAGTGACCGCGCAGCGTAGAGTCGCTCCGGCTGATATAAATGTATTCTTTTCCCGTTTCCTTCGAGACGGCGTCCACTGTTTCCGCAATCTCATGATGAGCTTTCGTTGTCTGCTCAGCTGTGAAACCGCGGGAATTGGTCATTACATAAAAAAGGTTGTTCTCCTCCTCAAATCCGGCTTTGATGCTGTCATGATCCCATCCTGTATAAACATGGATATCATGAACGGTCTGAACGCCGGTGGGATCGTCATCGAGAACGACAATCTTTTTATTGTTCGCGGCGATTTCCGCTGCAAGGAGAGCATCTACCGCTGCCTCATCTATTTTCTTATATGAATTAATAATATCTGTGCTGATCGCCATTTTGCATATCTCCTTTAGTCAATTCCGACAGACTCTTTGCTTACACCGTGCCGTCTTGCTCGAAACTTTCGAGAACGCCTCGGCGTTCTTGTCGCGACATGCGCGGCGCGTAAGCGCCTTCAAGCGCCTTCCACTACGCATATCTGCGATCCGCCTTATTCCGGTCTCCTGACCTCACAGTCGGCAAGCTGCTCAAAGTACTGAACGATTCCGCCATGGTCATCATTCATATGGCCATGTATCTTAAGGGACTGCAGAATCTCATAAAGCTGTGCGGTATAGGGAATCGGGACGTCAATTGCATGTGCGGAATTGACACAGTTTTTAATATCCTTGTGATTAATGCGGATAGGTCCGCCGGGCTTGAAATTGCGGTCGATAATCATCGGGATTTTTGCATCCATGACTGCGCTTCCTGCCAGTCCGCCGCGGATCGCCTGATAAACCTTCTCCGGATCTGCGCCTGCCTTTGCGGCAAATACAAAAGCCTCCGAGACAACCGCAATCGTATTATTCACGATCATCTGATTTGCGAGTTTTGCCGTTGAGCCGCTGCCGCTCGGTCCTATAAGAAGAGCTGAATTGCCGAGGATATCAAAGATCGGCTGCATAGCATCAAAGTCTTTCTGATCACCGCCGCACATAATTGCGAGACTTCCCGCAACTGCGCCGGGCTCTCCGCCGGAGACCGGTGCATCGACAAATCCGACGCCTTTTTCTTTCAATTTCTCATAGCAATACTGTGACTCGACAGGAGTAACAGAACTCATGTCACATACAAGAGCCCCTTCCTTGATAGTGGATGCTACGCCGCCTTCTCCGAAGAGAATGGATTTTACGATGTCTCCGTTCGGGACCATCGTGATGATGATCGGGCACTCTGCGCCGATCTCGGCATATGACGCTTCTTTTGCACCGTTCGCCACTACATCGGCAACAGCTTCCTTGTTAAGGTCTGCGCACAGTACCTCCGCGCCTGCCTTCAGTAAGTTCTTTGCCATCGGTCTGCCCATTATGCCGAGTCCTATGAATCCAACTTTCATGGCTTCCCCTTCCTTTCCTTTTTGAGAGCAATCTTTCGTGTTTCAGCCGTTCTTTCCTGCAGTAAAAGAGCGGCTGTTCCGTTCAGAATACCGGTATACCGCTTGTTGTTAATATAGTATCATACCGAAATATCTACGTCAAGAAAATACTGTTCTACGCGCTTCCAAAAAAGATGACTTTAAATTGTTAAAATCGCACAAGCGACGTCTGTCAGCAAAATCCGCACACTCCTGCCGCCCCGCAAAGTGTGCCGGAAAATGTATCCCGCAGCGCCTCGGTTTGGAAAATATCAGATAACGCTGACCCGAATCCCGCGCCAAGTCTCGCGAGCGAGACTTGAATGTATTTGTGCCGTCCTTTTGCAGTGTGCAGAGAGAAATGTCTTAACGCACAGTTGACATCCGAATTTAGCCACCATAAAATGAAGAATATAGATGGCACGAAACGATTTCAGAATAGGAGTTATATGTCCAGATTTAAGCCCTTACAGGAAAAAGCATATGAATATTTAAAAGATAAGATCGCCCGCGGAGAGCTGGAGTATGGGAAGTTCTACTCTGAAACGAAGATGGCCTCGGAAATCGGCATTTCCCGGACACCGTTCAAAGACGCTCTTGTCCGTCTCATGCAGGACCGGTACATTGATATCGTTCCGAGCAAGGGCTTCTGTCTGCATGTCCTTTCCCTCCAGGACATAACCAACACTTACCAGTCCCGCACTGCCGTGGAAGGTTTCTGTGCCTTTTTCCTTCACACACGGAGAAAAGAGTCTGAGGCAGTTGCCGTAATTCGCGCCATTGAACGGGATCTTGAGCAGATGGAGCAGGCTATCCGGGATGGGGCGCCGCTTTCGGAGATTCTGGACCTCGACCTGGATTTCCATCGCCGCATTGTGGAATTCAGCGGAAATGACGAGCTGATCAAGCTTTATGAATCCCACAACCATCAGCTCTACGACATCGCCATGAAGACCTTCGAGCTCGAAGATCGCCCTGCAAATGCGGCAAAGGAGCATCGTGAAATCCTCCGGAATCTTGTTTCGGATGATGAAAATGCAGCGGCGGACACATATATGAGTGTCATGAAACATATGGACAATACCAAAGATACTGTTATAAAACTTATGGGCTGACGGCTATTACCGAGACCCTTATGACGTCTTTACAACAACCTTATAACAACGTAAAAACCACTATATATAAATGACCGTTCTGTGTCATTCATAGATAGTGGTTTTTTTATCTATATCAACTACGAGATTCACACTGCTTTATTCCTGTCTGTGAAAGGCTCATAGATTATTTTTTCTTTATTATCCTTTGAAGGCGTTGTCCAGTGCCGGACTCCATTTGCAGTATAGCGTATCTGAATTTGCTGCGTAGGATACGATTCCTGTAAAGACGGCGATTACTGCCACAGCGATTATGATTTCCATATCGGCTCCTCTGCTCCGTTTTGTCTTACATGCTTTTATACGACTCCCGTGAGCAGAGGGCCAGTTTTTTAATAAATTTGCTTTTATTTATTTCTTTTTAATCAAGAACGCCTCGGCGTTCTTGCCGCGCCGCGCATGGTGCGAAGCATCTTCCTTAATGCGCGGTTGCGATCCGCCGTGCCTAAGCATGCGTAGCACTGCTCCAGTGGAGCATTGTGTAGCTGAGGCTTTTTAATCTTTCCGCACGCGGAAACTGCACAGGCATATCATTTAAGTACCGGCCGTTCGGCGAATTTTCTTGCTTACTCCTCCCCATATTTATGGAGGATCTCATCGCCCGCCACATACGACGCATCGACCTTCTTCCCGTTCTCCCTGTCGAACACGACAATATTAAGTCCCGGTCCCTGGAGATCATAATTGTTCAGATCCACTATGATCTGAGATCCGCTTCCCTCTTCCGCTGAGCGGCTCAGGGCCAGCACACTGACGCCGTCGACCTTTTCCTCATAAAGGTCGGAGGTGAGGGAGAAATCGCTTGTCTCATAGACCACATTTCCCCGGTCAATGACTGCGATGTAGGCGTGATTGCCGGCGGCGGAGTCAACATTTGCAAGCCCCAGCGCTTTCAACGACGCCTTCACCGTATCGGTCATGGACGGTGTAGTATCCCCGGAAGCCACAAATACATAGAGGTAGTTATCGGTGTCATATGTCTCGAGCATCCGGGCAAAATAGGAGGCTGTCCGGTTGTCCGTCGCCAACGACTGACGTGCCCGGAAGTGAAGATAACTCTCATAGTCTTTTTCGAGGAATGCATAGCCCTGCTCTTCCCGTCTGTCCGGCAGGTCACACAGACCCTTCAGCTCTTTTCCGAGGACAGCTGAAAATTTTTCGGCACCGCTCAGATTAAGATGCATCCCGTCGAGCGTATCCGTTGTGCAGTCAAGACCGAGCGAGGTGGTCTTATCGATGAGGTTGAGGCAGGAGATGTGGTGTGCATTTGCAAATCTCTCCACCGCATAGCTCTCATTAATTCTCTGCGGATACAGATTGTCTGTCAGAAGCCCCGGTCCGAACACCGGCAGTGTCAGGAACACAAGCTTCGTGCCGGTCTCCTCGCAGAGCTGCACGGTCTTCTCCATATACTCGGTGACAATTTCCGGAAGTTCGTAGGTCGTATCCGGCGTCACCGGCTCGAAGTATCCGGAATCTCTCCCCTGCGCAAGGATCCAGGAGCCGTATGCCGCCCCGGAATCCTCATGAATCACTTCTTCTTCCGTCAGATTTGTCCAACGGGAGTGATATTCGTACCACGGGAACAGGAAGCGGGTCAAATCATCTTCCTCCTTCCCGACGCCGCGAATCATCTCGTATCTTGATTTTGAGAAAAACGGCATGTTATCCGTTATATAGTGGAGATCCTCCGTTCCCTCGTAGGTCGTCTGATAATCGCCCATCCCGACCTCAAGGACGACCATCTTCGGGTGCTGGCGCTCGATCGCATCCTTCAGTACATAGTAGGAAAGTGCGGCTGTCTGATCGCCTGTCCCGAGGTTATAAGAGGAGATGCCGTATTCATTGTAGAGAGTCATGGGGAAGACGCCCTGCTTGATTTTGGATGTTCCGAGGAACAGGACGTCGAAGCGGTCCTTGTCCTTCCGATAGAAGTCTCTCGGGAGTACATAGTTCCCGTCATCCGGCGTGAAGGCACGGAAAAAGAACCCGGCCGTGAGGGCAAGGATGATCAGGAACAGTATGTATGTGACAATACGCTTCGCAATACTTTTCATGGGTTTTATTCTTCATCGCGCAATACTCGTGACGTAAGTCTGTGATACATGCGCAAAATGACAATATTCTTTCTTCATCGCGCGATACTCGTGGCCTGAGACTATAATACTCGCGCAACGTGATACTCGTCTTCTTACTCGTTTTTACTCATTCTGAAGTCTGTCGATCAGCTCGCACATAGCGTCGACCGTATTGAAATTCTCCGGCACAAGGTCAGTAGCCTTCACCTTGATATCGAACTCGTCGTTGATCTCGCTGACGATAGAGATGATATCGAAAGAGCCGAGGATCTTGTCGTCGATAAGAGCTTCCTCTCCCTCAAAGTCAACATCCGGTCTGGTCTCCTCAAGAATCTCCAGAAGTACGCTTTTGATTTCGTCCATTGTTTTTCTCCTTTTCTTATAATTAATGTAATTAAAACTTTCCGCTTGCCTCTTTCTATCTCTGACACGGGGTACAGACCTGTGTCAGAACTGCTGATACATAAACGCCCCGACATCAAACCCCGGACCGTAAACGCCGAAAATCAGAATCGCCCAGATCGCTGCAAGTACAACGATCCATCGGAACACGACCTGCTGGTCAGCGATCACATCGCGGATCCGGACGCCGCGTTCATTTACGACATCAACCGCGATCTGCAGAATGATCGCCAGCATGAGAATCGAAAATTCTCTCTCCGACACACCGAGCCTAAAAACAGATCCGTCGGTCAGCACCCATGGGTTGAAGGTCGAAAACGTCTTTTTCAGCATTTGCACTGCGACAACCGTGTTTGGCGTGCAGTCGAAGTAACGTCCGATCGTGACCAGGAATGTCGTCCTGACCATGCTGAACGCTTTCCATCCCGCGGACTTTCCGTTGATATGGAAAATTGCCCGCATTCTCTCATATACCCTCTCGAGCAGAGTATGACTCGATACCAGAGTGGCGTGGTATATACCGAAGATCACATAGCGCCAGCTGGCTCCGTGCCAGATACCTACGAGAACAAATACTATGAACGATGCCAGTGTCGTCGGTATAACTTTGCCGACATAGGGTCCGAGAGTCTTTTTGAGGTTCTTCTGCATTTTTGCAAACGGCTTCGACAAGGCCAGCGGATAGAACACATAATCCTTCATCCAGTTACCGAGCGTCATATGCCACCTCGTCCAGAACTCGGACACGTCAAGCGCCATATACGGCTGACGGAAATTCTCGGCGAGATGCACCCCGAAGAGCTCGGAAACGCCGATGACGATGTCGATACCGCCCGCAAAGTCGCCATACATCTGAATTCCGTAAAACAGCACGCCGAGGAAAACAGTGATGCCGCTGTAAGACTTCGCATCATACTGCGTAATGATCTCCTGAACGATGATCGCACACCTCTCAGCTATGACCATTTTCTTAAAATAGCCCCACAGCATGCGGTAGATGCCGGTCCGGAAGTTCCTTTCATTGAAAGAGCGCTCTGCGTAAAGATCCGGTGCAAGTGTATCGTGACGGCTGATAGGTCCCTGGATAATCTGCGGGAACCATGATGCAAACAGCGCGAACTGAAAGATGTTTCTGTCTGCGTCATATTTTTCATTATAGACATCGATGAGATATCCTGTCGTCTGGAACGTGTAAAACGAAATTCCGAGCGGCAGAATGAAACTGACGACCGGAATCTGCACCGGCACATGCAGGCGGGACAGAAGTCCGTCCACATTGACGGTGAAGAAATTGGCATATTTCAGCACGATCAGCATGCCTAAGTTTATGAGGAGGGAAAGAAGAAAAATCTTGTGCCGTTTGTCCCGTGCCTTTGCGCGGATGGCCTTCTTTTCGTCCCTCGTTAACGGGTGTTCGGAATTTTTTATCGTCTGACGGGTCTTCTCGGTGATGCGCTGCATGGTGAGCGCGCCGTAGAAGGTATTTGCGATCGTAATGACAATGAAGATGCCGGCCTTCAGACCGCCGGAGATGTAATAAAAGAGAATGCTGAATAAAAGCAGGAGCATCCACTGGTATTTGCGGGGAACAAGGTAATAGAGAAGAACGGCAATGCCTACGAACGCTATAAAATTAAGAGAAAATACCGCCATGACACCACCTGTAAAAGCTCTTCGTTTTCCTGACAACCTAACATTAACCCCAAGTATAGGGCAATGTAATATACTTGTCAAACAAAACCCGGCGCGCCGGCGTGCGTAAGAGTCGGCTTGCATCTACATCTGCGCACCGGTCGCAAAAAAAAAAGGGGCTGCACAGGCAGCCCCTTTCCACACGGTCCGTTTCCTGTCAAGAATACTTCTAGTGACTCACAGCTGAAATCTATTCATTCCCTGTAACCCCAATTTGGATTCCTGTACACACAGCACCCGAACATCAGAGAATTCTCCGTCAGCTATTTGGTAGCCTGATATATCGAACATCGTCTCATCAACATCTGTATCTATGGCGTGGATCGTGTAAACCGGCTCAGCGACTTTGTAAGCCGGTCCGATGACAGGCACCCTCTTATATAGTAAGGGAGTTGTCCGTCATCCTTACTTTTATTTTAGCAGAATCATGATATACTGTCAGTGTTGGCACACTTTTTCTCATTGAGTAAAATTGTGCCAAGAGCTGACGCTCATCTGCCTGTCCGACCCGGCGCGAGCATAAGCCGCACGTAGAAATCGGCTTTACTGATGGTGATCCGGACGGACACATCTGCCCCGGCAGGAAAATAATCCGGATACAGCACCCGGCTAAACATAAGGAGACACATAATGCTCTCAGACAGAATCACCACCCTCTTCCACATCCTGCAGTGCACCAACACGGACATAGCCCGCTTCGCCGGATGTTCCCCCTCCAATATCTCCCGCCTGAAGAGCGGCACAAGAGAACTCGGTCCGGAAAGCCGCAGCGTTCAGCGCCTGGCGGAAGGTGTATATCGATATGCAGACTATGAAAATATGCTGCCCGTCCTCGGAGAATTATGCGGAACAGATGAAACTTGTTTCGAATCCATGCTCCCGGCTGTCCTATCATGGCTGTATGCGGAAAGCAGCTTCACTACACCGCACTTTGTCACGCCAAAGAGTAAATTAGCCAGAGAAAACCGGCGGCGCAACTTTGGTGAGAGACTTGACCGGGTCATGAATCTTCTGGAACTCTCCAACTCACAGGTCGCCTCCGCTTTAAATGTGGATGTTTCACTTGTCAGCCGATACCGGAGCGGTATTTATCATCCCAACAGGAATGAACGCATTAAGGAAAAACTGTCGGAGAGGCTGCTGTTATATGCAGAGAGAACCGGATTCACAGAAGAACTGGCAAAACTGTGCGGTGCTGACCCGACACGGCTGAACGCAGAGATAATAGCCGATTGGCTTTATGATACGGAAAAAGAGCGGGCGTCTGAGATGGCGGAAACCTTTTTTCAGTCTATTGATACCTTCTCGCCGGGACAAAGCCAGTCCACCGCGGGTTCGGAAATTCCGCCTGTCACAGAACTGAAGCGCTACTGGGGAACCTCCGGTCTTCGGGTGGCTACCATAAGGTTTCTTGCAAATTGTGTCCGGGAAGGCGGAGAAATGCTTCTCTATTCAGATGAGCCGATGGATTGGATGATGGGATCGAATGAGTATTTTATCATGTGGGCATTTCTTATGAAGGAATGTGTCAAAAATAATGTCCGCATAAGAATCATCCATAATGTCGACAGGATAGGAACGGAGATGATATTTGCCATCAAAGAGTGGTTTCCCTTATATGCTTCGGGTATGATAGAACCCTACTTATTTAAGACCGTAAAAAATCCGCGCTTTTGTCATACTATTTTCATCCAACCCGGCCATGAGGCTATTCTCGGAACTTTCCCGGCAGGCGTCGGTGAGAAGAGATGGTATGATTATATTACGGACAAAAGCAGACTGGAGGCAATGGAGGGAAGCTTTCATGCGATGCTTTCCGACTCCTCTCCGTTCCTGAAAACATATTCTGCCGAAAAATCAGATGCTTTCTGGAAAGTCTGCATGAAGTACAGATCAAAAAAATGGATCTCCATTCTCTCCGGTCTGTCCATCGGCACGATGCCGGCAGGTCTTCTTGAGCGGATGCTTGACCGCCAGGGAATTACAGGCTCTCTTCGGGAACATATTATAAACATCTATAAAGAGCGCAGGTTTCAGCTGCGCTATACACTCGATACGGGCGGGATAGATGAAATCATATGTCTGCCGAACCTTGAGAGTGTTCTGCGCGGCGATGTGGCTGTAAATCTTGGCGCTGAGATGATTGAACATACCCTCTTTTACACATACGTGGATTACGTAGAGCACACAGAAGCGGTCCGGAAATTGGTGAACAGGGAGAAGAATTACCATTTGACACTGCTGCCCGAAGCTCCTTTCCGCGATCTGCAGGTATTCATCCTTCGGGATGCGGTCGCAGTTCTGAAGTGCAGGGAGCCATATACGGCATTTGTCTTTTTCAACGAACAGCTTGCTCAGTCGGTCCAGGAGTATCTCGATTCGCTGATTGAACAGTATGCGACGGATCGGTTCACGGTGAATCAGGTTTTGAAGGAGATGCTTACGCTATAGAAGCCCCCGCCGAATCCGAGAAGAAACAGATAAGGCGCACCCGTAAAAGAGCACACAAATCCGGCTCGTAATTTGCTTCTTCAGGGTCAGGCGACCATGCTTGCATGGTCATACTGACCCGGATTTTTCGCCGGGCTTCGTGAATGAGATAGGAGGATGATCTGTCAGATCATCCTCCTATCTCATTCATCGTCGCACGCTCTGTCACATCCTCCGCGCTCTCGAAACAGTGCGCGCGAGGCTTGGCATATATGGCAGCTTCCATAGTCTCCGTCAGATGCCGTCTTTTCTCATTCTCCGCTTCATTTGCCCGGAGAATCTCGCGAAGATCTGCGCCCGTGTTATAGCAGAGACATCCTTTCAGGAAGCCTGTGGATGTGAGGCGTATGCGGTTGCATTTGTCACAGAACTTTCCGTGGATGGCGCTGATCAGGCCTATGCTGCCCTGATATCCGGGAATATGATAATAAACCGCAGGGCCGAAACCGTGCATAGCCTTATCCGCCGTAAGATCCGGGTATCGCTCTCTGAACTGCTCAAGCATCTTCGTATGGCTGTATACCGGAAAATCTTTTCCGTGACCGATGGGCATCATCTCAATAAAGCGGACGTCAAGCGGCCTGTCCTTAGCCAGATCAATCAGATTCCATATCGCTTCCTCTCCGAGATTCAACGATACGGCGTTGATTTTCGTTCGGATTCCCGAAGCGCAGGCCGCGTCGATCGCGGCAAGGACCACATCAAGCCGGTCAAAGCCTGTGATCTTGCGGAACGTGTCTCTGTCCGTGCTGTCGAGGCTGATGTTCACGGCATCCAGGCCGGCTTTCAGCAATGCCGGCAGATGCTCCTTTAAGAGGATTCCGTTTGTCGTCAGGGTGACTTGCTCGATTCCCTCAATGTTCTTCAGCATTTGGACCAGGGTTGGCAGACTCCGGCGAAGCAGGGGTTCGCCGCCGGTCAGTTTCACGTGGCGTATACCGAGTTCCGCTGCAGTCCTCACGACCTGAACGATCTCCTCGAAAGTCAGGAGTTCACTCATGCTTGTGAGGTGAATGCCCTCCGGCATACAGTATGTGCATCTCAGGTTGCATCGGTCCGTAACCGAGATGCGTATGTAATCTATGTCTCGTTGGTATTGATCGCGCACATCAACTCACCATCCCTTCCCGAACCCGCAGTTCGGGAAAGTACAAATCTTACAATTCAGACAGAGCCCGCCCTGCCCGAGTGTCGAAAGCTCGCCGGCTGTGATTTCATCATCCGCCATGACCCTCGGCAGCACCAGATCAAATATCGTTCGCTTCGCGTACATCACGCAGCCCGGAAGGCCCATGATGACCACCGTCCGAGGATTCGGTCCCTCTTTCACCTCGTAATATGCAAGGAGGAACATGGCTCCCGGCAGGACCGGCACACCGTATGTGACGATTCTCGCACCTGTATTTTTGATGGCCAGCGGAGTCCGGTCGTCCGGATCCACGCTCATGCCGCCGGTACAGCAGACGATGTCTGCCCCCTGCTCTATCATGCGCAGGATAGCCTCCGTGACTTTCTTATCGTCGTCATTCCAGATCTCGTGAGCAATCACTTCGGCGTCATACTCTTTGAATTTCCCTTCGATCACCGGGGTGAAGGTATCCTGAATTCTTCCGTAAAAAACTTCATTCCCGGTGGTCACGATGCCGACCTTCTTATTCTGAAACGGCAGGAGTTTCAGGATCGGTTCTCCTCCGGTCGCCTTTTCGGCGGCTGCCTTGGCCGACATCATTTTATCTTCTTCAATGACCAGCGGAATGATCCGAGTACCTGCCAGCTTATCACCCTTCTTAACGGGACAGTTGCCGTGGCGGGAGGCGATCATCATTTGCCCGAATCCATTGACCGCGCGCATACCGGCCTCATTGACCTTCAACAGTCCGTCGCATGCGGCAGAGAGTTCAATCTTGCCTTCCTTGACGCCGGATTTATCCATATGATCGCCGATGCACATGCTGATGAGGACCTCGGCGGCATCATTTTCGTGCATCATCCCCTCTTCCTTCTCCCACACATAGAGCTCGTCCTTCCCGACACTGAGCAGGACAGGAATGTCTTCCCTTGTCACGATGTGACCTTTTCTGAAGACAGCATCCTTGGTTACCCCCTTGATGATCTGTGTGATATCATGGCAGAGCACTGCGCCTTCCGCGTCGACTGTTTTAATTAACTTCATTTTGCCTCTCCCTGAGAATATGATACTTCCCGATTCTGTCCGTTGGTGAATATTATACACAACAATTCTACCGTAAGCGAGAAAAAGCTCAAACTTCCCGCTCCACACATTCATAAAGCCATAATCAGAAAAATGCATTCGAAACGGCTTCGCTGAACGGTCTGTACTTTAATTAATAACTCAAACTTCCCACTTCATATCTGCAATACAGTCGATATCATTAAAAATGCAAACGGAGGGCGTCGTCGAGCGGCCGGTACTTGAATTTTTCAAGCTAACAGCGCCGAAAAATTCTTAGTACCGCTGCCAGCGAGACCGAGCGGGATAAGTGAGATAGGAAATCTTCGATTTCCGTGATCGAACTTATGCTGTGCAGCGTCCCGACGATGCATTTTTAAATGATGAGACTTACAAAGAACTGCAAGTGGGAAGTTTTAGTTAATAATAAAAGAAAAACCGGCTATACTCTGCAAATCCTGTTTTTGCAGCTATAGCCGGTTCTCTTTTATAGAAAAAGGTTATTTAATGAACTTTACTTCCTTGCAGATCTTCTCGATCTCCTCGTCCTTGCGCTTATTGTACTCGACTTTCTTCTCCTCGAAGTAGTTGCGTCCCTGCGCGTCGATGGATACGATCAGCGGGCCAAACTCTTTGACTCTGCAGTTCCAGAGTGTCTCCGGCATGCCGAGATCTCTCCACTCTGCTCTCTCGATCTCCTCGACCGCGACCGCTGCCACAACAGCGTTACCGGCCGGAATAACCACATGGATGCATCCGAAGTCCTTACATGCAGCGGCAGTCTGCTCTTTCATACCGCCCTTGCCGACGATAACGCGAACGCCGGTCGTCTTTACGAACTCATACTCGAACTTTTCCATACGCATGGAAGTTGTCGGTCCGACGGATACCATCTCGAACTTGTCGTTTTCAAGCGGGCGAATAATCGGGCCTGCATGAAGAATCGCATTGTTGCGTACGTCTACCGGAATCTCTCTTCCTTCTTCCACAACACGGCGATGTGCCACGTCACGGCAGGTCGTCAGGCTTCCGGAGAGATAAAGAATATCGCCGATCTTGATATCAGCAAGGTCTTCAGCAGAGATAGGTGTTACCAGAATTTTCTTTCCATTTTCGTATTTAACCATTATAATTCCACCCCCGAATGTGTTGTGATTTCATAGTTAAGGTCTGCGTCAAAGATGATGTGTCCGCGTCTGTGGCTCCAGCAGCCGACATTGACAGCGACGCCGATTGCGGACGGGTGACGGGCCGTGTTCTCGATGTTGACACCCATGACGGAGTACTTTCCGCCCATACCCTGCGGACCGAGGCCGATGGCATTGATGCCGTCCTCGAGGAGCTTCTCCATCTTGGCAGCTCTCTCGTTCTCGTTGTGGGAACCGATCGGACGCATCAGGGCTTTCTTTGAAAGAAGTGCCGCTGTCTCGACAGATGTTGCGACGCCGACGCCGACAAGGAGTGGCGGACATGCGTTCAGACCATAGGATGTCATGCGGTCCATGACAAATTTCGTCACGCCCTCATATCCTTCGCCCGGCATCAGAACGGTTGCGCAGCCCGGAAGTGTGCATCCGCCGCCGGCCATGTAGGTGTAGATCTCGCATTTGTCGGAGTGCGGAACGATATCCCACCATACGGTCGGGGTGCCTTTACCGACGTTCTTGCCTGTATTGTACTCATCAAATGTCTCAACAGAGTTATGTCTCAGCGGAGTCTCAAATGTAGCCTTGACAACCGCCTCTTTCAGAAGCGCTTCCAGATCGTCGATGAGCGGGAACTTGGTGCCGCATTTTACCCAGAACTGCAGTACGCCTGTATCCTGGCAGGACGGGCGGTCCAGCTTGACGGCCAGTTCCTGGTTGCGGAACATAGTGTCATAGATAACTTTGGGCATGGGATCAGTTTCCTTCTCCCGGAGTTCCGAGAGCTTGGCGATAACGTCGTCCGGCAGCTTCTTTCCGGTGAATCCAACAAACTTGGCGATCATGTCGGTCATTTTCCTGACCTGTTCTTCATGTGTCATAACATTTCCTCCAGTTATAAAATCTATCTTTAGCTTCCTTTTAAAAAACTTGTTGATGGGTTACTGAAAATGCATCTGCTCTCAGTTTTCTTCTAAGAGGCTGTGCGTATTTTTGTAAGTTTACGGATAGAACGGGAACAGTATCGGCAGCAGCACCATGCAGATCACGAAGGAGATCAGAATGAGCGGAAGTCCGGATACCACATAGTCCTTGAACTTGAAACCGCCGAGGCCTACGACCATCGTGTTGGCCGGCATACCGATCGGTGTTGCATAAGCACAGGAGCAAGCGATAACTGTTGCAATAATCATGGATCTCGGGTCCGCACCGAGGCTTGCTGCAAGTGAGCTTGCGATCGGGACCATGAGAGCCGTTGTCGCTGTATTTGACATAAAGTTCGTCAGCGCACATCCTACGATGAAGATGACGAGGAGAAGGATCATCGGGTTCGGGTTTGTGCCAAGGAAACCTACGATCGTGTCCGCAATCAGAGCACCGGCTCCGGTGGAATCCAGTGCAGTTGCCAGAGCGAGTGAACCGCCGAAGAGCAGGACGACCTTAAGATCGATGGATTTCAGGGCTTCCTTCTCATTGATGACGCCTGTCAGTACCAGGATACATGCTGCAATGCAGGCTGTCACCTGAAGCTTGATACCGATCTGGTCTTCGAAAATCATTGCAAGGATGCAGATGATCAGGATTGCCAGGGATACATACTGTTTCCACTTCGGGACATCGTCGAAATTTCTGCTTTCCGTGACCTGCTCAAGCTCCCGTCCTCTCGTATCAGGAAGGAATCTGTAACCGATGAATGCCATGTAGACGATACCGGCGATGAGCATCGGAACGCCTACCGGTGCGTACATGAAGAAGCTTGTCGGCTCTCCCATCTCCTGAAGAGCATTGACGCCCATGAGGTTGCCCGGTGCTCCGATGATGGAGAGGTTTCCGCCGAGGGCTGCTGCAAAAACCAGCGGCATGAGAAGGCGGCTTCTCGAGTAACCGGATTCATCTGCTATACCGCAGACGACCGGGATCAGAACTGCCGCGGTTCCCGTGTTGGAGAGGAAACCGGACATGAGGCCTACGATCGTCATGACGGCTATGATCAGTATTCTTTCGGACTTGGCAAATTTGGTAACAATACCGCCGATCTTGTTCGCCATTCCGGTTTCGAACAGCGCCTGGCCGACTACGAACATGCCTACACAGAGGATTACGTTACTGTTGATGTATCCTGCAAATGTCTGCTGCACATCCAGAACGCCGGTAAGATTAAGGCCGAGGGCTACGATCGTAGCCGTAAGTCCCAGCGGGATTTTTTCAAGGATAAAGCTTATAATGGCAAATGCCAGAAAAAGCAATGTGATGGTTGTCTGTGACATCAGGTATATCCCCCTTTTCTATATGAGCTTTCAGCATTATGTTATTTCAATACTTCTTATTCATACTTCTCTGACGGTGGCCACCTGTCTTTGTTGTGTCTTTATTGTAATCCCTGGTTCTCCAAAAAACAATTTAATAGAAAATTCGTATGCATAAAAAATTTTTATGGACTTGTCTGCACTTGCGGAGTAGAATCTAAATGTATTCCAAACATGTTCCTACCGAGGTGAAAATATGACACTTGCTCAGCTCCGTTATTTCTGCACCGCTGCCCGCTATCACAGCATCACACAGGCAGCCAAATCTCTTTATGTCACACAGCCGACAATTTCCATAGCGATCCGCGAGCTCGAAAAAGAGTTCTCGCTGACACTCTTCAACCACTCGGGAAGCCATCTGTCCCTGACGGAAGAGGGGGAAGTCTTCTATAATAAGGTATCTGCCATTCTGGCGGACTGCGAGGACCTGCAGGCCAACTATACGGCGTCCAATGCATCAAAAGCGATCGTCCGCCTCGGAATTCCGCCCATGCTCAGCACGCTGTTCTTCCCGGAGCTTCTGGACCGCTTTCACGAGGTACATCCCGATGTGTGGCTGGAACTGCAGGAGTTCGGTTCGATCCGTGCCTGCGACCTTGTGCAGAACGATGTGCTAGATATAGCGCTCATCAATATGGAAATCCCCAATGTAGACAAGTTCCATACCAGACAGCTGGCCTCTGAACCCCTTTACTACTGCGTCTGCAGCGGTCATCACTATGAACATGAGCCGGAAATCCGTATTGAGATGCTCGACGGCGAATCTTTGATACTATATAATCAGGATTCTGTTCAGAACCGTATACTCCAGGCACAGTTCTCCGCGCTGGACATACACCCGCATGTCATCATGCGCAGCAGCCAGATACCGACGATCCTGAAATTCATGCGGCAGGGGCGCTGCGGCTGCTTCCTCTATAAAGACATGATTCCGCTGTTTCCCGAGATCATCGGTATCCCCCTGAAACCCGAAATACGCACAAAGGCCGGTCTTGTATGGCGCAGGGGACGCTATCTGAACAGCGGGATGCAGAAGTTCCTGGACTTCTGCAGGGAGAGTTATGAGTTGGGGGAGTTGACGCAATGAAGAATAAAAAGAGCTACCGCACCAAGACGACGCGCAACAAAATACAGTTGGCATTTTCATGTAACGCCCACCTCTTCTGTTGCTGCGACGCTCAGCACGGCAGCTCTATTTTCATTACATTCAAGTTTTGCTCGTGAGACTTGGCGCGGGATTCGGGTCAGCGTTAGCTCCGCACCTTCAAACTTCTCAGATACTCCTTCTGCTCCGGCGTTATCCTGTAACTCTCGACAGCTTTCTGAATCGTCTTATTGTGCGTCCACGGCTCAAGCCGCCTCTCCTCAATGTACGGCAACACCGCCTCGTATTGCTTGGCCAGCGCCGTCGCAAAATACCAGGCAATCATCATCCTGATATAATACTCCTCCGACTGTACCTCCGCCACCATCTCCGGATATTCCGGATCGAAATCCTCATCCAGATAGTGCTGCATCAGCATCCCGACAGCGAATCTGACCGTGTACGTGTGCTCCGACCGAATCCACTCTTTTATGGAATCAAGGAGTTCCGGCCTGTGCTTTTTAAAGACTTTCGGCGACATCTGGTCGCACGTGGCCCAGTTGTCCACAAAGGGTAAAAATCTTTCCACCCCCTGTACACATCTGCCGTAGTCTTTGAGCTCGGATATAACAAATGCATGCACCTGGTTCTCATCAAAGAACTCATGCGGCAAATTCTCAAGGAACTCTCCTATGTCCTCCCGCTTTACCATTTGCTTTGCGATCTTTCGAAGGTCCGGTGTCCTTACGCCGATCATTTTCTCCGTTTCCATGCCCGGGATCAATTTGGCCTGAAAATCACGGTATTTCAGGTCCTGACGGTCATACAGTTTTTCTCTGATTTCCTCATTTATCATCGCTTTTTCCTTATATCTTTATCTGCGTATTCTATATCGTATAATTATATGATTAAGACGCCAAAAGTCGATTACGGATTGTTTCGTGCTTTCGCACTCCCACAATCCTGTCCTACATGAGCAAGCTCGGTGTCAAAATGATACTTTTGGCACGTAATCATTATACTGGATTCGCACACCTTGCCGAAAGTTCTTCCATCAGATTTATAAAAAAAGAGCTGTCACATTAAAGTGTCACCAGTATATATGGCAGATGCTGTTTGCAAATGTCTGCCATATGTAGTGGCGCACTGTCTAATGTGACAGCTCATATTTTCAAGAACACCTCAGCGTATTTGACACGACATGCACGGCGCTAAGGCGCCTTCCTATGCGCATGTCTGCAATCCTCCTGAGGCTTTTATTCAGCTTTATTTCCGTATCTCTCCTGCATATACGCATCCATATTGTCCGCGATCTGCTTGGAAACGGCGACCGCCGCAACGACCGTCTTGGCACCTGTGACGACATCACCGGATGCAAATACGCCCTCCATCGTCGTCTCGCCATGATCATCTGTCTGCAGTCTGCCGCGCTCATTCAGATGGAGCGCATGATCACGGTTGACCAGCTGGCTGCGCGGCACCTGGGAAATTGAGATTATGATGCTGTCCGCTTCAATAAGCGCTTCGGTGGAGTGATCTTCCACTTTTTCGCCCGTCTCCGGATCGTCGATCATATCGCAGAAGATTGCTCCCTCGTCCACTATGCGGACGATCTGCTTGCGATACTCGAAATGTACGCCGTCCAGCTGTGCATAATCAAATTCATGCTTCGACGCTGCAACCTCATCACCGCGAACATAGACTGTAACGTCGCGGGAACCGTGGCGGATCGCCGTGCGGGCTACGTCCATAGCGGCATTACCGGCACCGATGATCGCTACCCTGTCGCCGAGCTCATACACATCCGGATTATTGAGATAATTGATTGCATAGAATACATGACCGAACGTCTCGCCCGGAACGCCGAGCTTGCGCGGTTTCCATGCGCCGGTTCCGACAAAGACACTGCGGTAGCCGTCATCCAGCAGATCCTGTATGCTTGTAGATCCGCCGAGAGCAAAGTTCGGGCGGAACAGAATGCCCATATCGCGCATTCTGCGATAGTAGCGGTCCAGAATGGACTTGGGCAGACGGAATTCCGGGATACCGTAGCGGAGGATTCCTCCGATTTTTTCGCGGCCTTCGAATACCGTGACTTTGTATCCACGTCTTGCCAGAATAATGGCAATCGTGATACCTGCGGGACCTGCGCCGATAACGCCGACTTTCATGCCGTTTGACGGAGCGCAGCTCAGGTCAAGTCTCTCAAAACAGGAGTCGGAGATATAATTTTCAATAGATGAAAAATGTACCGGCTCTCCTTTCTTCCCTCTGATGCAGTGACCTTCACACTGTCCTTCATGATTGCATACAAGCGAGCAGATGACAGACAGCGGATTGTTCTCGAACAGGATCTCAGCGGCCTCCATCATCTTGTTCTCTTTGAACAGGCGAATGACCTCCGGGATATTTGTCTGGATCGGGCATCCCTGCATGCGGCAGAGCGGCTTCTTGCACTGGAGACAACGGTTGGCTTCATTTAATACATGTACAGGCATAGTTCTTCCTCCTTCAGCATATATGACTATTGACCTGGTTAAACACTTATATTTTGATCCGGCTGCTCGCAGAAAACGTTAAGAGCGGCTTTCGCTGCATTTGTCTAATCCTGCTGAATGCGGAGATCAGACCGTTGATGCAGAATTTATAAGACACATCTCACTTTGATGTTCCCTGAGATGTATTTACAATGATGATTCCCGCGCTGACCAACAGCAGCGCAAAGAGACCTGTCAGCGAAAATGCCTCCCGCCCCTCTCCGAGAAACAGAGCCGAGAGCAGCACGCCCATCACGGGGTTAATAAATCCGAGAATCGATACCCGGCTCACAGGGTTGTACTTGAGCAGGACTCCCCAAAGTGTGTACGCACCGGCGGAAATGAATCCCATGTAAATCAGATTCAGGATGCATCCCGTGCTGTAAAATGTAAGATTGCCTCCCATGACAGCCCCGATTGCAAAAAGTATGGCGCCGCCGATCAGGAACTGATAACCGCTGAGTACTACCGGACTCTCGTCTTTCGAAAATATCTTGATCAGGCATCCCGAAGCCGCATAGAAGAAGTCGGCTGCAAACATCGCACCCTCGCCGGCAAGAGTCACCGCACCACCGGACATCAGTGCTTTTCCGCCTCCCATAATGAGGAGAATGCCGGCAAAACCGAGACGAGGCAACCGATGAGCTTTTTCAGGGTCATTTTCTCAAAATGAAAAATGTAAACGGCGAACAGGATGGCGATAAAGTTACCCGATGCGTTGATGATCGATCCGCGTACACCTGACGTGTGTGCCAGGGCCATGAAGAAGAAATAATACTGTCCTACCGTTTGGAACATCGACAGAATGGTAACATTCTTCCATGATGTTTTCTTGGGGAGCAGAAATTTTCTTGCTATTATTGAACCGAACAGGATCGTCATGCACCCGGCAATCATAAAGCGGGCGCCAGCCAGCATGATGCGGGAAGCAGTGTCGTCCGGACCTATTCGGAAGAGTTCATATGCGATTTTTATTGCAGGTGAGGCACTGCCCCACAGAACGCAGCAGAAGATTGCTGTGAGCAGGGTGACCGGGAACCATGACCAAATGACCCGGTTTTGTTGCTGCACTTCTTTGTCTGCCATGATAAAAAACCTCCTTGCGCTTATGAAAGCGCTTACATTTTACATAATAGTACCTTTTTCTGCATCCTGCAAGACCTAAGTCTGTACTTTTTTGAGAGCATTGCTGTGATGGGGACGTTCGCTGAAGGCAAGGTACAATATTCAAGCCTCGCTCGAGAGACTTGGCGCGGGATTCGGGTCAGCGCTATCTGACATCTTCCAAACCGAATCCCTGCGCATCCTCGCGGAGCGTATATCTTATCGGAAGTTGCTCAGCAACTCCCGATAAAAGGCCGATTCATCGGCCGCATTTTGATTATCGGGGTCACGAAGAGGTTCCGATAATTTTTCTTATCGGAAGTTGATCAGTAGCTCCCGATAAAAGGCCGATTCATCGGCCGCATTTTGATTATCGGGGTCGCGAAGAGGTTCCGGCAATTTATCTTTCAGAAGCCCTTCATTTCATATATAATAAAGAATAGTTACTTCAAATCTTCACACGTACACAAGGAGCATTATTATGAGAAAACGCATACTATCACTGTTTTGCGCCGGTGCCCTTCTCTTCACCGCATGCGGTCAATCCGCAGCGACAACCCAGACGACCGCGGAAAGCGCAGCTGCCGGAGCAACTGAAGTCACAACGGAGTCTGTAGAAAGCACCGCCGACGCTTCAAGCAATACCGGCGACGTTTCAGACAATGCTGCCGATGCCTCAGACAATACTGCCGATAAAGAAGATGCTATTCCCTACTGGACAGAAAACTCAGAAGTTATGAAATCTATCGTCTCCTATGTATCGGAAGTTACGGATGAATCCTCCGATTCTTTTGTTCCCGTATCCGACCGCATAGTCGTTTTCGACTTCGATGGAACACTCTACGGCGAACTTTACCCGACCTACTTTGACGAATGCCTCATGCTTCACCGTGTCCTGCATGATGACACCTACGAAGCTCCGGCAGAAGTCAAAGAGTACGCCCAGGCTTCCGAGGAAGCTTATCAGAAGGGCCTTCCGCAGCCTGAAACATCTCTCTCGACCTCAGCGATCACTGCCGAAGCCTTCAAAGGCATGACAGTTGAAGATTACCGCGACTATATCCGTGATTTCATGAGTGAACCGGCATTCGGTTTCGAAGGCATGACCTACGGCGAAGGCTTCTACCTTCCGATGGTCTCCTTAGTCGAATATCTCGCTGACCATGACTTTAAGGTCTTCATCAGCAGCGGTTCCGAGAGAGCCTGCGTACGCGAGCTGACCGAGGGCGTTCTGGACAAATGGGTCCCCTCCGATCAGGTCATCGGCAGCACCTTCTCACTCGAGGCAACCGGTCAGGGTGATGAGGATGGACGCAAATACTCCCTGAAAGCCGACGACAAAGTCATTATGAAAGGAAGCCTTGTCACAAAGAATCAGAAGACAAATAAAGTCTTCTCCATCCTCGACGAAATCGGCAAGACCCCGATTCTCGTGTTCGGCAACAGCTCCGGCGATCTGGCTATGGCGCAGTACACCGTGACGAACGGAGGAAAAGGCTATATGCTCCTCTGCGATGATACAGATCGTGACTACGGAAATCTTGAAACCGCTGAGAAATTCGCTAAGGAATGTGCAGAAATCGGTCTCGAGACGGTTTCCATGAAAAATGATTTCGCAACCATCTACAAAGAAGATGCTGTGAAGGTACCGGTAACACCGGCAGATACATCTTCTGCAGAAGCAGCCGAATCCGAGACGGAGAGTGCCGCGGATTCTGTGGTTGAGTCCGTTGTTGAAAGTGCGGCAGAGTCTGTTGCTGAAGCTGCAGAAGAGGCGCTTGATCAGGCGGCATAAAGTAAAACACATTCTTGTGCAGACGTCATAAGGCAGAACATGTTTGCACCGACGGCATTTATAGAAATTTTTCGACACAAATTAACTACATCATCCGATTTATCTCATGCAACACTTTTACAAAAGTTTCACTACTTGTAAAGAGAGTCTGAAGCAACAAAGATAACAGTTGAGCTTCTAAGAAAGGATATGTCATGAAAATAGTTTTAATGGAGCCCCTGGGCGTAGCTCCCGAAATCATTGAACGTCTTGCTAACAAGCTGAGAGACGATGATCACACATTCACAGCCTACGATTCCTTCACCACCGACACAGATGAACTGATCCGCCGCGCGGACGACGCCGACATCCTCATAATTGCCAACCACCCGCTTCCCGGTCAGGTCATTCAGGCTGATAAGAACCTGAAATTCATCTCCGTAGCGTTCGTCGGAATAGATCACGTCGACACCGATGCCTGCAAAGAGAAAAATGTAGGAATCTCCAACACAGGCGGCTACTGTGATGACGCCGTCGCAGAGCTCGCAGTCGGTCTCACACTGGACTGTCTCCGTAACATCACGGAGTGCAACGCCGCAGTACAGGCAGGGCTCGGAAAAGGCACACTTGCCGGCAACGAGCTTGCAGGACGCACGGTCGGTATCATCGGAACCGGCGCAATCGGCTGCAGGACCGCAGAAATCTTCAAAGCTTTCCGCTGCCGCGTAATAGGCTACAACAGAAGTGTCAGACCGCGCGCGAAGGAGCTCGGCATTGAATTGATGCCTTTAGATGAGGTTATGAAGCAGGCGGATATCATTTCCATCCACACTCCGCTCACGCCAGACACCCGTGGGCTGATCGGTGAAAAAGAGATTGGTCTGATGAAGCAGGGCGCGATTCTCATCAACACGGCAAGAGGTCCCGTTGTGGATGATCAGGCGCTTGCTGAAGCTCTCAAAGCAGGCAAGATCAAAGCCGGCATTGATGTCTATGAGAAGGATCCGCCGCTGCCGACGGGCCACCCGCTTCTTGGCGTGTCGAATCTTGTTTGCACGCCGCATGTCGGATTTGACACGAG
Source organism: uncultured Lachnospiraceae bacterium (assembly GCA_902776305.1). GTDB lineage: Bacteria > Bacillota > Clostridia > Lachnospirales > Lachnospiraceae > Chordicoccus. The sequence goes on from CACYPS010000022.1 coordinate 26,991, forward strand.
AGAGTCGATTGATCGGCGGGCGGAGATGGCATTTGAGAATGTGTATGCGTATTTGGCAGGAAAGCCGATTCGTACTATGCTGTGATTTCTTTGCCGGCTGCTTTCTTTTACGGAAGCAGCCGGCTTTTTTGCTCTCGCTTCCGTAATCCTTGTCTTGGTTTCTCTGCCGGTTGCTTTCTTTTACGGAAGTACTCGTCCTTTTTGTGCCTGCTTCCGTAATTCTCGCATTGGGATGTGCTTTGAGATGCCGCCCGGCTGACACACTGCCCTCCTTGAGTTTGTGGCCTTGTACCGTTATAATAGAATAGCGACTATAATACTGTTACAGGATAATACACTACTAAGGAGATATATCATGGGCGACAAGAGAAGTCTGACCGCTAAAGAAAAAGCATCGTATGGACTCGGCGCAATAGGAAAGGACATGGTCTATATGCTGTCAGCGAGCTATGTCCTCTACTATTTTCAGGACATCTGCGGCGTCAGCGCAGTAGCTATGGGAATTATTCTCATGGCAGCCCGCGTGTTTGACGCCTTCAATGACCCGGTCATGGGTGTCGTTGTTGCAAAGACACGCACAAGATGGGGAAAATTCCGCCCATGGCTTCTGATCGGCACGATCACCAACGCCATCGTTCTTTGCCTTATGTTCGCGGCTCCGCCTGCACTATCCGGCGGCGGTCTCGTAGCTTATGCGGCGATCACCTATATACTCTGGGGAGTGACCTACACAATGATGGACATTCCCTACTGGTCAATGATTCCCGCGTTCACAGAAGGCGGTAGCGAGCGCGAAGGCCTCACTACTCTTGCCCGTTCCTGCGCCGGCGTCGGCTCAGCCATTATTACGATCATAACGATGATCAGTGTCCATGCGCTTGGAGTAAAATTTGCCGGAGACGGCGCGGGTGCACAGATGCTTGAGCGCGTTGGCTTCAAATATTTTACGATAATCATTGCCATTTTATTCGTAGTATTTATTGCTCTCACCTGTGCAAATATCCGCGAAAAATCCACCGTGGACATGCAGACTGCTACAATCGGGCAAATGTTCAGCGCCCTTGTCGGAAACGACCAGACGATGGCGGTCGTTGTGGCAATCGTCCTCATCAACAGTGCGATGTACATTACGTCGAACCTTGTGATCTATTTCTTCAAATACGATTTCGGCGGCAGCGGCTGGTACAATTCCTATACGCTGTTCACCACCTTCGGCGGTGCGGTACAGATTCTGGCAATGATGCTGTTTTACCCTTTGCTCAGAAAATTTGTGACGAGTCTCCGCATTTTCTTCATCTGTCTTGCGATGGAAATGCTGGGATATGCAGTTCTTCTGCTGCTCTCCTTCACGAATATGTCAAATGTATTTCTCCTCTTCATTCCGGGCTTTCTTATATTTGCGGCCGCAGGAATGTTGAATGTTCTGACGACCGTTTTCCTTGCAAATACTGTCGATTACGGCCAGCTGAAGACAGGCAGACGTGACGAGAGCGTCGTATTTTCCATGCAGACATTTGTCGTCAAGCTGGCGAGCGGCTTTGCAGCTCTGGTTGCCTCGATCGCTCTTTCCGTGTTCGCGCTGAGCAGCGAGGCTACGACGGAAGCGCAGCAGTCGGTAGACTTTTCTGCCGGTGTTTCCCTCGCTTCCAAGGCCGGGCTTCGTATGACGATGACAATCCTGCCCATAATCGGGCTTGTTGCGGCGTTCTTTTGGTTCAGGCAGAAATACATATTGACAGACGAAAAGCTTGCGGAGATTGAGGAGAAGCTGCGAGAGGGCTGAGAAGGATTATGAGGAAATAAGGCATGAGAATAAATGACAGCTGCGCAGCATGTCTCTATGATAAACAGAAGAACAAGGCAGATGATCCGAAGTATCTTGCCCGGATAAGGGAATTGCTCGACAACCGCGGTGAGGATGACACCAGCCCATACATGGTATACCTGTTTAACAAGGTCCATGAAGAGTTTTTCGGAGCAGGTGCTGATTACACCCAGGTCAAGAAGACCTACAATGATCTTGTTCTCGGGATGGAGGAAGACCTACGAGCGGAAATCAAAAACGCCGCGGACCCGATTGCCAAAGCGCTGGTCATGGCCAGAATAGGTAACTATATCGACTTCGGAGCAATGAATCATGTCGATACAGATACCTTCCTTGGTCTGTTCCGGGATACTGAGCTGCGGGAGGACGAGAAAAAGGTATATGCATCTTTCCTGCAAGCGTGCGCAAGGGCTGAGAGCTTTCTTCTTCTGTGCGACAACTGCGGTGAGATCGTGCTCGACAAGCTCCTCATCGAGCAGCTGTCCCTGCGATTCCCGCAGCTGAAGTTCTATGCTATGGTCAGAGGAGGAAATATCCTCAATGATGTTACGGAGGCGGATGCTGCTTACGTCGGTCTGGATCAGGCAGCGGAAATCGTGTCAAACGGTGCTCCTGTCGGCGGGACGATTTACTCCCTGCTGCCGGAAGAAGCCCGATCGGTCCTTGATGGGGCAGATGTGATCCTGTCGAAAGGGCAGGGAAACTATGAGTCGTTATCAGGACGGGGCTATCATGTCTTCTACGCGCTTCTGTGTAAGTGCGACTTGTTTACAAGCCGGTTTGACGTGCCGAGGCTGACGGGGATATTTGTGGAGGAGAAGTGAGCGCTTCAGAAACACTCAGTGAAAGACTTTCTTCTCCAACATGATAACAAGTTCTTGAAGTCCTTCTAAGTCTTCCTTCGTGAATCGCCCAAGTGACGGGCTGTCGATATCAAGGACTCCAACGACAGCTCCGTTCTGATGTATCGGAATGACGATTTCCGAGCGGGATGCGCTGTCACAGGCGATGTGCCCCTTGAATGCATGAACATCGGGCACAAGCTGCGCCCTGTCTGTGGCAGCAGCTGTGCCGCAGACGCCTTTTCCATATTGAATTTCAACACATGCCGGGTTGCCCTGGAAGGGACCGAGGACCAGCATGCTGCCTTCTGTGAGATAGAATCCTGCCCAGTTGATGTCCTCTAAGGAGGTGTAAAGCAGGGCGGAGATGTTTGCGAGGTTCGCGGTGAGGTGCGGTACACCTTGAACGAGCGCCTCGGCTTGTTGTATAAGAAGCTTGTAATCTGTATTCATCCTATATATTCCTTTCTATATAGTGTAGGGTTCTTGTCTTAATTTACCGAAGCAGCGGCAAAAACCCCCGTTACTCCGTAAATCCGGAGCTCGCGGCATTGATTTTCCTTGCGAGTTACGGAAGTAGCCGGCAAAACCTCCATTACTTCCGTAATTTCTATCCCGACGGCATTCCTGCCAATCCAAAATCACCCCTCGCCCCACAGCAACTCCTCATACTGCCTCGTATAGAGCTCATAATAGTACCCTCTCTCCCGCATAAGCTCTCTGTGGGTTCCCCGGCCGATAATCTTCCCGCCCCTCACGACCAGGATCACATCCGCGTCCACGATGGTCGAAAGCCGGTGAGCGATGACAAAGGACGTTCGTCCCCGAATCACCGCATCGATCGCATTCTGGATAGCCTTCTCCGTCACCGTGTCGATCGATGACGTCGCCTCGTCAAGTACCAGGATCCGCGGGTCCGCGAGAATCGCTCTCGCAAATGAAAGCAGCTGTTTCTCACCCGTCGACAAAATGTTTCCGCCCTCGCCAACGTCCGTATCCAGCCCTTTCTCCATCCTATCCAGAACAAATTCCGCTGAAACAATGCGAAGTGCACGCATGATTTCCTCGTCAGTAGCGTCAGGTTTCCCGTAACGCAGGTTCTCCCGGATCGTCCCGGAAAAAAGATGCGGAGACTGCAGGACATAGCCGATATTGCTGTGCAGCCACAGCTGTGACCTCTCCCTGGCGTCTCTACCGTCGATGAGCAGCTGTCCTTCCGTCGGCTCGTAGAAACGGCAGACAAGATTGACCAGCGTAGACTTGCCGGCTCCGGTCTCCCCGACGATAGCGACATTTGTCCCGTGAGGAACCTTCAGGTCAAAATGGCGGAGCACGTAATCATCGCCGTCCGGATATTTGAATGATACATCCCTGAATTCTATATCACCCACAAGTTCCTCCCAGTTCTCTTTTCTGGGATGGAACGAATCCCCGTATTTCTCGATTACGTCTATCCTGTCCGCGACATCCGATTCCTCCGCAAGAAGACGGGTGACGCGCTCGATATTGGCCTGAATGGAGATGAAACCGGAAAGCGTCTCGATGATGCTTTGGATCGGGTCGAGCATCTCCAGCGCGTAGGACATGAAGACGGAAAGCGTTCCGATCTGCATCAGCCCCTCCAGCGTCAGGCGGCCGCCCTGCCAGAGAACAAGTGACAGCACAAGCGCGGACATCATGGTCACCGTCGAGATAAAAAATGCCGAAAAATGCGCTTCGCGAATCGACATCCGCCGCATATGCGCCGTCTCGCCCTTAAAGTCACGAATCATTTTCTCCTCAACGCCGAGAATCTTGACCGTCTTCGCACCGGTAATTCCCTCATTGTAATTTCCGGTAATTCTTGAATTGATTTCACGGATCTTCCGGTTATATTCCAGAAGCTTCTTTTGAAAATGCATCATAAGCCCCACAGCGATCGGCACAAGCAGATAAATAAGACACGCGAGCCGCCAGTCAATAATGAGCATGACGACAAGGACTCCGATCACATAGGAACCGTTCCACACAAGATTCATCATTCTCCAGGAGATGACCTCCCCGATCAGCCCGGTATCCGACATGACACGCGAATGAATATACCCGACAGAATTCCTGTTAAAGTAAGAAAATGACAGCGTCTGCAGATGGTCGAACGCATCATTCCGAAGATCTCTGTCCACAGACATCTCGACCTTCCCGCATTCCACAGAGCTGACATAATTGATCACGCCCTGCACGAGCAGAAGGGACACATACAACGCGGCAAATATCTCTATACCGTTCAGCGTCATCTCCCCGATAAAGTGATTCAGAGCATACCTGTTGAACAGCGGAAAGGCCGCGTCCATCGCGCTGGATATCGCGCCGAGCAGAATCATAAAGATGATTTTCACCCGGTATTGTTTCAGATACGGAAACAGCCTGGGGATCCCGAAGAAGGGGAGGCTTACCTGTTTCTCATCGTGCCTAATTTTTCTCATCAATCTCCACCGTCCTATAATCCCGATCAACTGCTTCAGCATCATCTTCCACATCAATCCCCGCCGTCTGCAGCTCATAAATCCTGCGATACAGACCGCCCCTCTCAAGCAGCTCCTCGTGCGTACCCTGCTCCCGAATCCTGCCCTGATCAAGGACTATGATATGGTCCGCATTCATAATCGTCGTAATGCGGTGCGCTATCAGAATGACCGTGGACGACCCGGTATTCTCCCGGATCGCACGGCGGATCTTCATATCCGTCTCGGCGTCGACCGCCGAAAGAGAATCGTCGAACACCATGATCGGAGGTTTCCGCAGCAGCATCTGCGCGATCGCAGTCCGCTGCTTCTGTCCGCCTGACAAGGTCACTCCTCTCTCACCGACAAATGTATCATATCCCGCCGTAAAGCTCTCGATTGTATCGTCAATCCCCGCGAGTTTGGCCGCATGGCGGATAGCCTCTATATCAGGCTCATTTCCGGCAATGCCGATATTTTCTGCAAGTGTTCGTGAGAAGAGGAACGGCTCCTGAAGGACCATACCTATATTTTTATGCAGATACTGTCTGTCAATATCAGAAATATCCACGCCTCCGATCGTGATCCGGCCATTTCCCGGCGCAGTATCATACAGGCGGTCCAGAAGGTACATGAGTGTGGATTTTCCCGATCCGGTGCCGCCCAGAATGCCGAGAGTCGAACCGGCGGGAATGGTCAGGGTGAGATTCCTTATGGCGGGACCGGATGCATTTTCATAAGAAAATGATACATCCTCAAATGCAATATCCCTGTCCATCGGCGGCCTTTGCGGATTCTCCCGGTCCGTCTCCGGCTCGGAATTCATGATGTATCTGAGACGTTCGATGGAAATGCCTGCCTTGCTCATCTCCGAAATGACACGGCCAAGCTGCCTGACCGGCCAGATCAGCATCATATTATAAGAAGTCATCGCGATAAAATCGCCGACCGTCAGCGTCCCGTGAATGCAGGCGACGGATCCGAACAGGACAATGAACAGAACCTGCAAGCCCGTCAGAATGTCCGCGACGGACCAGAACATGGATGAGATAGTCATCAGGCGGATCCAGAACCCCGTGTAGTAATTATTCTGCTTTTCGAATCTTGTCCGCTCGTAATCCTCTCTTCCGAACGCGCGCACGACCCGCACGCCGGTCAGATTTTCCTGCACGATGGACGAGAGAACGCCCTCCTCAACGTCGACTTTTTCAAATGCGCTCCCGATCTTGTAATGGAACACCAGCGAATATCCCACGATGACCGGAATCATGACGGCCGACCCCAGCATGACCCTGAAGTGAATCCGTCCCATAAAAAAGAGTGACAGAGCAATCAGAATAATCGTGCGGAAAAGCTGCGAAAGCTGCTCCGAGACAAATCGCTTGATCGTCTGCACGTCCGAAGTGCAGCGCTGAATGATGTCACCAGTGCTGTTCTCCCCGTGCCAGGTGTCGGGCAGGTACATGATGTGTGCAAATAAATCATCTCTCATTTTCTGCACAAATGTCTCTGCCCCTCTCGCATTCATCGTCCGGAAAATATACCGGCAGATGGCCGCCACTAATCCTACTCCGAGTACCGCTGCCGCAAGTATGACCGGTCTGTTCCGCAGACCCTCGACACCCCCGCCCGCGGAGACGATGCCGCTCACGCCGGCAGGAAAAACCGCCGGTTTTGTGCCTATGACAGAATCGACGGTAAAAGAGATAATCTTCGGATTGACCATGTCAAGCAGCGATACCAGTCCCGCGAACAGCATGCCGAGGACAAAGTACCGCTTTGAGCCTGAAAGAAAATGCAGTATTAAATTGATTTTGGACGGGTATTTCTGCTTGGTCTGCACTTTCTCCTCCGAATCCTATATAGTCTCCTTATAGTTTGTATTGTACTACATATATCTCCCGTTTGAATTTTTACCTTATCCACTTATCCGTTAACGTCGGCCTCTCATATCCCCAGTCCTCCTCCGCTCCGGATGTGACCAGCTCGAACCCATTTTTCTGAAGAACTCTGGCAGACGCTTTATTCTCGACCATCGTGCTGGCAGTTATGATCTCAATATCTGTCGACTCTTCGAGATATCGAATCATCAGCTTCAGCGCATTTGATGCGATGCCCTGCCCCCATTTTCGCTCAAGGAGTCTGTAACCGACGCTTACTTTATGAATTTCTTCACGATAACCGTACATTTCCGCAAGACCGCAGAATTCATTGTCCTTGAATATGCCGAGGATAATAGACTCCTGAAAGCACTCATCATAGAGGTGCCCTATCACATAATTTATGTCATCATATTTTTTCTCGAAGAGGAATGTCGGAAGATAGCGGTACACCCTCGGGCTGTTCACCAGCTCCAGAAGCGCATCTGCATCGCGCGGTTCGAGTTTCTTCAGAACCAGATTTTTGTCCTGCAGATATGGAATTTCCGAAAAAAGTTTGATCTTCATAATTTTCTCATCCAGGGTCAGGCGACCATGCTTGCATGGTCATCTGACCCGCCAATCAAAGTTTGAAAGTTTACTTTCAAACTTTAAAAAAGAGGGTGCCTTTAATTGGCACCCTTATACTTATTCTCATCTGTCTTACGAATCAGAGCTCTCTTGATCTTGCCGCCGACAGTCTTTGGCAGTTCATCCACGTATTCTACGACGCGCGGATATTTGTAAGGAGCCGTCAGCTTCTTAACATGACGCTGCAATTCTTTTGTCAGCTCATCCGAAGGTGTATAACCCTTGGCCAGCACGATGGTCGCCTTAACGACCTGCCCGCGGATAGGATCCGGAGCGCCGGTAATAGCACACTCCACTACGGCGTCGTGAGCGATCAGAGCAGACTCTACCTCAAAAGGACCGATACGGTAGCCGGAACACTTGATTACGTCATCGTTACGACCGACAAAACGATAATACCCATTACTGTCACGCCAGAGAACGTCGCCGGTATTGTATCCGATACCGCCGAGCTTCTCCTCTGTCATCTCCGGGTCCTTGTAATAACCCGTAAAGAGACCGACAGGCGGATGGTGCTTCACATCCATCATGGTAAGTGAACCTTCTTCACCGTCCTCACAGATCTCACCATCCGAATTCAAAAGCTGAATATCGAACAACGGATTCGGCTTTCCTGTAGAACCCTCGATGGGCTCGAACCATTCGCTGCCGAAGTTAGCGATCAGGACCGGACCTTCGGACTGGCCGAAGCCCTCGTAAATCTGATGGCCGGTCAGCTCTTTCCAGCGCTTTACGACCTCGGGATTGAGCGGTTCACCGGCTGTCGCGCAGTGATGGAGTGCGGACAGATCGAACTGTGAAAGATCCTCCTGAAGCATGAAACGGTACATGGTCGGCGGCGCGCAGAAAGTCGTCACCTTATACTTTTCTACCTTGGAGAGAAGGTTCTTCGGGTTGAACCTGCCTACCATATCATAGCAGAAGATCGTGGCACCGCAGACCCACTGTCCGTAAATCTTGCCCCAGCCGAACTTGGCCCAGCCGGAATCGGACACGCTCATATGCAGGTGATTCTCCTCCACATGCTGCCAGTATTTTGCCGTGACGATATGTCCCAGAGGATATGCAAAATTGTGCTGAACAAGTTTCGGCATTCCCGTGGTGCCGCTGGTGAAATAAACCAGCATAATATCGTTCCAGCGGGTCGCCTCTTCCCCTGTCGGGCGTTCAAAGACATCTGAACATGTGTCAAATGCATCGTGGAGCCTCTTCCATCCCTCTCTCGGCTCACCGACCAGGAATTTATACTGCAGCGAAGGAATCTCCGCCTCTGACAATTCTGTCTGGTTCACGACAAAATCGTCATCTACACAGATGATACCTTTCACGGAGGCTGCATTGCCGCGGTAAACGATATCCTTCTTGGTCAGCTGCAGGGTCGCAGGGATCAGGATGACGCCGAGCTTGTGAAGAGCTGTTGCACAGATCCAGTATTCCCAGCGGCGGCGGAGGATCATCATGACCACATCGCCTTTTTTGAATCCCAGCTCCTTAAGATAGTTGGCTACCTGATTGGAACGACGGCTGATTTCCGTGAAGGTAAAGATATGCTCCTCATCCTCCTCGTTCACCCATACAAGCGCTTTCTTGTCAGGTTCCTCTTTTGCCCATGCATCCACAACATCATAACCGAAGTTAAAATCCTCCGGTACGTTGATCTTCAGTTTGTCTCTGAACTCCTCATAGCTTGAAAACTCAATCTGGGGAAGATATTTGTTCAGTAAGTAATCCAAAGCCGCTTCACTCCCTTTCTACATACTTGGTTTGAGTGTTTATTTCCCGTCACTCTGCGATAACCGTCAGGAAACGAGCCTTTACGTCTCCGCCGCAGCGCTGTCCGTGGGGTATAGTCGGGTTAAAATAAATCGAATCTCCGGGATTCATAACAAACTCCCTGTCTCCCAGAGTAACGATAACAGTGCCTTCCAGTACAAGGTTAAATTCCTGGCCTTTATGCGTGATCAGTTTCGCCACTTCATCTGTGGGCTCCAGAGTTACCAGGAGAGGCTGCATGATCTTATTTGCATAACGGAAAGCAAGATCCTCAAAATGATACTCCGGATTACGGTTGATAACCTTACCGCCGCCTCTGCGGATCATGTGGAACGTATCCAGCTTTGCACTCTGTCCGGTACAGATCTCCGTAAAGTCTACCTTGAATTTTGTTGCGATAGAATAAATCACGCTGATCGGCACATCTTTGCCGTTCTCCTCGTAGGATGCATAGACCTCAGGACTCAGACCCAGTTCCTGTGCCAGTTCTTCTATTGTATAGTCGCTGACTTCACGCAGCTCTCTCAGCCTTGCGCCGATCTCGTTATATTCATCCATTGTGTCGTCTCCTTTCACAGGCTTTTGCAGTATCTCCGTCTGTGCTGTCACGAACCCGATTTTTACATTCTCTTCCGGATACGCATATAAACGCACAGAAAGCAGTATCGTTGGAACCGATGCACGGTCTCTGTAACTTCCATATATTGATGTAAGATAACACATTCTACAGTGAATATCCAGCTATTTTATGCATCTAATAAGAACGAATGCATTCATTTTTGCGGAAATACGCTCTCCACATCATGACTTTGCCTCTGATGCCGGCTTGCTTTCACCTGTTCATTTGCTTCGAAATTTCCTGAGGAGATCCGCGCACACATTTTCCTCAATGTATGAACCTCCCCAATCCCGGCCCTCGAACCGGACGCGAGTCTTGCTGCATTTTTTCTGTCCGTACCGCTGCTTCACGCCTTCCCTGTACAACTTGACATCTTTTCGGTCGCCCATCATAATGAGTTCAAGAACGCCTCGGCGTTCTTGCCGCGATGAAGAATAAACCTTAATGAATAATGCAGAGGTACTCAGCACCTGCGCATACCGATAAAAAGAGGATGAAATATGAGCACTACCGTAACATGTAATAACACACTGGTCCTTACTATTCCGGACGGTTTTCGCGAGATGGGCGCGGAAGAACGAAATAAATTGAACATGTTAGAGGACGGTCCGGGCAAAGTCTTCACCGATCCGGACAGACATATAATCGTTTCCGTCGGTTGGAGACCGCTTGGCTTTGTGACGTCCCTGCTTCTCGGGGCAAAAGACGCCGTGAGTAACATGAAGACTTCCATCAGGAGAGCCATGGAGCCCTACGATTTTCATGAAGGACCGTCTTGCCGAAGGGCTCTGGGCAGCGAAACGGCTGAAGGCTTCAGTTACGACTACGTAGCGCAGGATATCGACATGTACAGCGAAGCCTACGTTGCTAAACATAACAAAGTCTTCTATTATCTCTATGTCTATGCCAGAGCAGAGCTCAAGGAAGAGAGCCTTCGGGTATGGGATGAAATTTTGGCGTCTGCCGGATGGGTATGAGAACAAAGAACGGTGAGAAAGGAGACCCTGAATATGATCCGAAATATTATCTTTGATATGGGAAATGTACTCCTCCGCTTTGACAGAGGAATCTTCATGAATCGTCACGCCGCAGACTGTACCCCCGAGGAACGAACCCTGCTTCTCAGGGAGGTATTTCTGAGCGCAGAGTGGATCATGCAGGATCGGGGAACACATACGCCCTCCGAGACAGTGGAAATCATATGCGAACGCCTCCCCGAGAAGTTGCACAAAACAGTGGAAGGGCTGGTCAACTGGTATGTCGGCGATATCATGCCGGTGGACGGAATGGCGGAACTGATAGGAGAACTAAAACAAAAAGGTTACAAAATCTATCTGCTCTCAAACGCAGCCAAAGACTTCCCGAACTACTGGAATAGGATTCCGGGACATGAGTATTTTGACGATCTGTGCGTCAGCGCTTTCCACGGATTCATAAAACCGCAGCCGGAAATTTACAGATGTGCCTTGGAAAAGTTCGGCGTTCTCGCAGAAGAATGTGTTTTCATCGATGATGTGCCGGCCAATATTGAGGCGGCCCTGAATATCGGCATGAAGGGAATCGTTTTTCACGATGACGTTAAAGAACTGCGCAGGAAGCTGGCACAGATGGATATAAAGCTGCCGCAATAAGCAAAACCGCTATAAATAGCAGATACATGCACATGCCTCTGCTATTTATAACGGTTTTTTCTTCAGACTGCCCCTTTCATCTCGGCTCTCACTCAGATTGTGAATCTGTTCAAATGCACCTGCTTACAGACTGAATTGATGGAGTCCTTACTATACCCTTTTTCCTTTGCAAGGGTAAGATATTCCTTCGCCCCATCCTTGTCTCCGAGTTTGCCGATGCAGAGCGCGTAATTCCCGTAGGTGATGGCTATATCTTCGGCGCACGCGGACATAGGATCCGATTCGATAAGTGATATGCTTTTTTCATACTGTACTTTGGCTTCCGCATAATGCCCCAGCTTGATATAAGCCGCACCGATATTTGAATAGACAATCGGGTCGCCGGGATACAGTTCTTCAGCGATCCGATAGTATTCTATCGCTTTCTCCGGTAAACCGAGACGCCAGTATGCTCTCCCGAGCCTTAAGAGCACAGTGTTGTTTTCCGGATCGATCTGCATCGCTTTAGCCAGGGTTCGAAGCTCACTCTGATAATTCTTTTTATCCGCATATGCCTGTGCCTCCGAGATGAGAACCGCGACTTCGGCATCTCTTTTTTGATTCTCTTCTTCGGACTTTTTCTCTTCTGTGAAAAACTTCGTTCCGCAGTGCTCGCATCGATATTCACCCGCCCGTGTTTTTATAACGTTGCTGCTTCCGCAGTATGAGCACCTGATTTGTCGCAGTCCGGACCCTTCCGATTTCACTTCCCATGTGACTTTCTTCCCGCAGACAGGACAAAAAGTTGCATTTTCCGGCAGGGCGCTCCCACAAGATATACAGAACATGTCTTAATCTCCCGATTTTAATCTCGCTTTGTGATACTGAACTGTTTTCATTTAACATTGTATCATGTTGCGATTCGGGATTGAATCCCCGAACTTAATTCGATCTCTGACGCGTCAGAGATTAATAAATGACGTCCGCTGCGCTCTTCATCCCCGGATGTATATCTTCCAATGTACGAAAAGTAAGGGGCTGTCGCATTAGACGGTGTCACCACTATTTATGGCAGACATTTGCAAATAACGTCTGCCACATATAGTGATGGCGCGCCTTAGTGCGACAGCCCCATCAACTGCAAAAATATGATAATTTCAGTCAGAAGCCTTAAAGTTATAAATCGGCTTCATCACATCGATTATATCCACGGAATCGCGGATCACATCGATAATATCCTCCAGAGACTTGTATGCCATCGGCGCTTCATCCAGCGTGGATTCGTTCACGGATGTGGTATAAACCCCCTTCATCGTCTCCCGGTACTCCTCAAGACTCAGCTGCTCCTTCGCTGTGCGGCGGGACATAATTCTTCCCGCCCCATGAGGCGCCGAATAATTCCATTCTTCATTGCCCTTGCCGACAGCAAGAACACTTCCGTCCCTCATATTAATCGGGATCAGAACCTTCTCCCCGGCATGGGCTGCAATCGCGCCCTTCCGAAGGATCATCTCTTCCGTATCGATATAGTTATGAATCGTATGGAAGGCTTCTCCGCCGGTAATTCCGGTCCTCTCAAGCAGGATCTCCGCCATCTTCTCACGGTTTCTGCGTGCAAATCGCTGGCAGATCTCCACGTCGTGCAGATAGTCGGCCAGATACTCTCCGTAAAGGAAACATAAATCCTCCGGCATCGTTGATTCCTTTTTGTCCCAATATATCTGTTCCAAAGCGGCCTGGATTTCCTTTCGTCTTCCCTGTTCCTTAAGGGTACGGATAATCTCATCCCGCTGCTGAAAATATGTCTCTTTTCCCTTGTTAAGGTCGATCGCGAGGCGCTGATACAGCTCTGCGACCTGCTTTCCCAGATTGCGGCTTCCGCTGTGAATGATCAGATACTTCGTTCCGTCTGCCGCCTCATCGACCTCGATGAAATGGTTACCGCCTCCCAAAGTTCCCAGGCTGCGCTCCAGACGCTTAGTGTCCCTCAGGCTGCGGTAGCTTCTTAATTCCTGCAGATCGAATCGTTCCTGTCTTCCCTCCCAGACATTCATACCTGACGGGATATAGTGCGCTGCCTCATCCAGCTTTTCAAAATCAAGAGCAGACTTACCCAGATTGACGGTGTACATTCCGCATCCGATGTCGACGCCGACAATATTCGGAACAGCCTTATCCACCACTGTCATGGTCGTTCCGATCGTGCAGCCCGCACCTGCATGTACATCCGGCATGATACGGATCCTGCTTCCCGCCGTGAATTCGTAATCACACATACGGCGGATCTGCTCGATTGCTTCCTCTTCAATTACATTTGCATAACAGATCGCTGTATTGACTTTTCCCTTGATCTCTAACATTATTCTCACTTCCCCTTTAATGATCCTATTACTTACCATACCATATTACTCAGGGAAATTCACTATACCCGTAGTGTAAAACATCGACAGAAAATGACGCTGCCGCAAAATTGCCGGCAGCGTCACAACAAAAGGGCTCAACCAGGATCTGACAAAATTTTCCGTCAGAAACTCCGCGTAGAGTCCTGCGAATCGCAGACGTGCGCAGTGGTAGGCGCCTTGGCGGACGCGCACGTCTCGTTAAGAACGCAGAGGCGTTCCTGACTCATCGCGCAATATTCGTAACTTTAGTCCAATACTTCTCCGTTGCTGGCAATGACCTTCTGATACCAGCCAAAGGATTTCTTCTTATAGCGATTGCCGCTTCCGGTCCCGTCATCATTCAGGTCGACATAGATGAAACCGTAACGCTTGCGCAGCTCTCCGGTGGTGAAGGATACAACGTCGATGCAGCCCCATGGCGTATAGCCCATAAGTTCTACGCCGTCCAGTTCCACAGCCTTCTTCATCTCTATGATATGGGCCTTCAGGTAGTCGATACGGTAGCTGTCGTCGCAGGTGTTATCCTCTTCCAGCTTGTCAATGGCGCCAAAACCGTTCTCTACGATGAACATGGGCTTCTCGTAGCGCTCATACATGACATTCAGGGAATACCTGAGGCCTACCGGATCGATCTGCCAACCCCAGTCGGATGCCTTTACATAAGGATTCTTGATGGAGTTCGCTGTCGCGCTTCCTACGGTCTTGATTTCCGATACAATGCCGCTCTTAACTGCGTCCGACATATAGTAGCTGAAGCCGATGTAGTCTACAATGCCTTCAGCCAGGATTTTCTCATCCTCCGGCTCCATGTGCGGGGCGTTGCCTTCCCGCTCCCATGCCTTTTTGGCATAGGCTCCGTAATGACCGCGGCAGTGGACGTCCATGAAGTAGAATTTTCCGTGCATCGCCTCATTGGCCAGCATGACATCATCCGGATTGCAGGAGTAGGGATATACGGGAACAAAGGAGCACATACAGCCAATCTGGAAATCAGGATTGATCTCATGACCCTTTTTGACGACCAGCGCGGAAGCTACCAGCTCATGGTGGGCTGCCTGATAAAGCGCTTTTTTGGGATCCTCGAACTCTGAGAATTTGATGCCGGAGTTCGTCCATCCGAAAATATCCAGAGATGTGTCGGACTGGTTGTTGATCTCGTTGAAGGTCATCCAGTATTTGACTTTGTCTTTGTACCGTTCCATGACGGTGACGGCGTAGCGGACAAAGAAGTCTATGCACTTCCTGTTCATCCAGCCGCCGTAATGCTTAGCCAGATAGAAAGGCATTTCAAAGTGGCTCAGCGTGATGACCGGTTCGATGCCGTACTTATGCATGGTGTCGAACATGTCATCATAAAATGCGAGACCGGCCTCATTGGGCACGAGCTCGTCGCCGTTCGGAAAAATCCGGCTCCAGGAAATGGATGTGCGGAAGCACTTGAAACCAAGCTCTCCAAAGAGGGCAATATCGTCTTTGTAGGTATGATAGAAGTCAATGCCCTTGTGGTTAGGATAACTTTCTCCGGCTATCACGCCATCTGTAATACGGCGGCGCTCGGAAACCGTTCCGGCTGTCAGAACATCGCTGACGGAAGGTCCGCGGCCATCCTGGTCCCAGCCGCCTTCCAACTGGTGAGCGGCAACTGCGCCGCCCCACAGAAAATCTTTAGGTAATGCCATGAGTTTGTCTCCTCCTGTTATGTTTTATTCTTCATCGCGCAATACTCGTGACGCGAGTCTATGATACGCGCGCATATTGAAATCCGGCTTCATCGTAAATACAATCTCGTAACGGTCAGATACTTCCCGGCATGAAAGACTGACCGTCCCATCGTTTTCAATAGTACTACTTTGGTTGGGTAATCAGGCTTTTGCGGTATAGATCTGATCTCCCACCTTAACAGGACCTGAGGCTTTAATCACATCAACGGAGGTAAATTCGTCTGCATTGGTCACCAGAACCGGTGTAAATGTCTTGAAATCCTTTTTGATGGCATCCAGATCGAATTCCAGGAGCAGATCTCCGGCTTTCACTTTGTCGCCGTCTTTTACCTTTGGCGTGAAATATTTTCCGTTCAGAGTGACAGTCTCTAAGCCTACATGCATCAGCATTTCAGCGCCGGAATCGGTCATCAGGGCGATGGCGTGCTTTGTGTCAAATACTGAGGCGACAGTAGCATCCACCGGACTGTAGAGTTTTCCTTCGGAAGGCAGAATGGCTACGCCCTGACCCAGAACGCCGTCTGCAAATGTAGCATCCGGAACTTTGGAAAGCTCTACAAGTTCACCGTTCATAGGAGAGCATACAGTCAGGTCAGAAAGCCCCGCTTCCGCGTCGTTCACAGAGTCGTCCTCCTCGGGAATTTCTACAGGATCATCAAATCCGACGATCTGAACCAGGATAACAGCTATTACACAGGCGACAGCGGTACCGATCAGTACGCCGATGACAGAACTGGAATAATTGCCGGCAGTTCCGAGAGCCTGGCAGTTCTGCTGAGCCGCTTCATTGTAGATCGCGTTGGGGATGGACAGGAAGCCTGTAAGACCTGCATAGACAAAGTAGCGGGCACTGAAGAAGGATGCTACGATGGAGCCGATAGCACCGCCGATACAGCCGCAGATAAAAGGCTTCTTGAATCGAAGCGTTACACCATAGATAGCAGGCTCTGTGATACCGAACAGACCGGTGGCTGCGGAAGAGACTGCGACGTTCTTGATTTCGGAATTTCTTGACTTCAGGAATACGCCGAAGCAGGCTGCTGTCTGAGCGCAAACCGCGATACCCATGTAGGGCTGCATCTGGTCAAATCCGATGTTAGCATAGTTGGCAATGGACAGCGGTGTGAAACTCCAGTGGACGCCGAACACGACAAGTACCTGCCAGAAAGCACCGAGGATCGCAGATGCGAGCCAGGGCAGGAATGCGTACACTGTGTTGTAAGCGGCAGCAAGACCGTTTGCCAGCAAAGTGGAAACAGGACCGATGACAACGATGGTCAGCGGAACCATGATTACCGTACACAGGAAAGGAGTACCGATAGCCTTGAAGGTATCGGGAAGCATGTTTTCGAC
Source organism: uncultured Lachnospiraceae bacterium (assembly GCA_902776305.1). Classification (GTDB taxonomy): domain Bacteria; phylum Bacillota; class Clostridia; order Lachnospirales; family Lachnospiraceae; genus Chordicoccus. The sequence goes on from CACYPS010000022.1 coordinate 44,126, forward strand.
TTTCTTTTCGACCCAGCTGAGTACAGCCACCAGCAGGATAGGCGGGATAACTGTAGATGTATAGGTAACAGAAGTCAGCGGGATGAAGAAGAACTTCAGGGGAGTTCCCTCGCTGATAGAAGCGGCAATGCTTGCCCAGGTGGGATTCGTCAGAGCCAGGCAGCACCACAATGCTATATAGGGGTTGCACTTAAAATGCCTGGATCCTGCCACCGCGATAAAGACCGGCAGGAAGGTGAACGGCGTCCAGGAAATCATGTCATAGACCTGATTTGCACCGGTTGCCGAGATATCGACGAACAGTCTGATAATGATCAGAAGACCCTGCAACAGACCGGCAGCTGCCAGAACATAAACGAACGGGGCAATACAGCCGGACATCATGGCGATGACACGGTTGAGCAGGCTCTCTTTTATTTCCGGAGCATCCTGCGCGAATGTCATCATACCTGATAAATGCTCGTACACATCCTTGGCGTGAGTTCCTATGACGATCTGGTACTGACCGCCTGCCTGAATGATCTGAATAACGCCGGGCATTTGCTCGATTTTCTTTGTCACGGACTCGTCAGGGGTTTCTTTCAGGACAAGACGCAGTCTGGTGGCGCAGTGTGTTGCTGTTAAAATGTTGCTTTCGCCGATAGCTTCTTTAATATCGGCTGCAAGCTTGGCATAATCACGTACTTTTTTTGCCATATTGTCATTTCCTCCTCTATAAAACATAGTTTTATATCTGACTTACTCTGTCGGATGCCAGTGCTGTCAGCAACTCATGCTTCGCATTCGTTGGACAGTACTTGGCTCCTTTTTGAAATCTACTTTCCCAAAGGATGGCCGGTCCGAAGGGAAGACAGATAATCACTGTACGGTACCGATTTGTTAAAACAAATTTTATAGAAATTTTTGACAATTTTCAGCATTTGAAGCATAGAAAAAACAAGTCCCTTTTTTTGAGACTTGTTTTTTTAAAATAACAATTTGTTTTTTATTCCTCTACAAGACGGCTTGCAAGCCGTTTAGCCAGAAGTTCCGCCACCGCTACAGCAGGCACCTGAGAAGTATAATCAATATCTTCAGTCCCTCTCCCGCAGTCACCCCAGATCCGGCGATGGGTTATAAAATACGGCAAAGTAATATCCGAGAACCTGGCAATTGTATTCTGATCCGTGTTCGAGACACAAATCAGACGGCAGCCATTATTCTTCAACTTTTTGGCAAGCATTACGGCTTTTTCTGCCTCCCCCGACACGGAGAACACGACAGCGATCGTATTCACTTTCTCATCCAGCTGTTGAACCGGATAGAAGGGATCGGTCACTGAGAGCGCGAACTTGCCATAGTAAGTAAAGCATCTGGCTGCGTGTTGGGCCACATATCCGGAACTGCATATGCCTGCACAGAGCACATGGTCTGCTTTTGCAATAGCTCCCGCTGCTTCATCCAGCAGCTTCTGATAGGTATCGTTCTCAAACCTCTTCAGAGAAAGCTGCAGCTCGTCTAAACCATCCGGGACCTGAATTGGATTTTTCTGCCCCAGATATTCCCTCATCCTGAACTTGAACTCTGCATATCCGTTACAATCTACCTTTTTGCAAAAACGCAGGATAGTAGTGGTCGAGACATGGGTTTCCGCTGCCAGCTCCCTGATTCTCATGTAGGGAACAGCAGCCTGATGCTGAATGATATACTGATATACGCCGAATTCCAGTTCATTGAAGCTTTTGACCTGCTCTGCTGTAAACATACTCGCTGTCCTCATGCTGTAGAAATACCACTGATATCATTATGATTAAGATGCTAAAAATCAAGTATGAATGCGAAGTAGTGGGCAAGCCATAGTTTTGGGTATAGCCAATAAACCCACCTGTTTTTCAAGGTGGACGAGTTGCCGCCGATATAGTATAA
>CACYPS010000023.1 GCA_902776305.1 uncultured Lachnospiraceae bacterium
GTGTACGCCGGCTTTTGTTCCGTTGCTGCTGGCATGCTCATAGTTTTTCACCGTCGTTTTCAAAGTCATAGTGATCGACTGACCGGGAGTCAGCGATGCCGGCGGTTTCATGCACTCATAATAGTCGTCGCTGCGGAAGTAATTGCGTGCATCTTGATAATAACCGCCGGAACGCGTAAACCGCACCGTTCCGTCAGAGTCTTCTTCAAAAGAATATGTAACGTCATAATATTCGTTGTGTCTGTCATCCGAAAGAGTGTGGGATGTATCGACCAGGACCCATCTGGGACCGGAAGAACTGGCAGAGCCGGTATTTTCAGATTGGCTGTTGTTACTCGAGACAGCTTTTTTTGCAAAACCGAACGAACGGTCGTACAATTCTTTTACGAATACCCTAGCGGCAGGAACTAGTGAGAATAGTGAGAAAACAAGTATCAGCGACAGTAATGGCAGATAGATTCGTTTTTTCATGGTTGATCCTCCAACAATAATAATTTATATTTCATCCGGAATTCAACAATCTCGGTGCTGTCCTTTGGGTCTATGGTATTCGGATGGTTTCCTCCAAGTTTTGATAGTTGTACAACATACGCCTTCTTATAGTATTCGAGTGCCTTCTCGTAGTCCACTTGCTCTGCATACACCCAGGCTATGTTGTGGTACGTTGCCGCCGTATCCGAATTCTCCGGGCCAAACACCCGCTCGCGGATTCGGAATCTCAATCATAATATTAGCCTTTTTGAGTACATGCTGTTTTGTTACATCCTCCTCCCTACATGACATATTGAAAAACACTGCTTATCCTTATTGATACTCTACTAATCGACAAAAAAGCCGGTTCTATCTCTTTTCCATCGAAATAATCTCCTCTGCAATCTTCCTCCTGTATATATTTAGAATACCATTATCTACATATTTTTGCCACTTAAAAAGCACCTATCACGAAGGCGGTCCTCTAAAAAGACAGATTCATCCATGTGATATGATCCCCCTAAAGTCAACGTCTGCTTCCTTTTCATTCAGGCGCCTGAAGCGGAGCCGGAGGCTCTCCTTTACCGGTTCGCGCGGATTGTATGTAAGGTATTCCATCGAGATGGGCCATTTTGTATGCTCCGTTCAGGACGTGGAAATGGCCATTTCAATGCGGCACTTCCTTTCGCTTACATTCACACTGTCATCCCCGCACCATATCATGGCGTCTTCGGGACTGATGACAGGCCGGATATCGGCAAGGCTGTTCCAGGATGCCAGGCAGCCTGCCGCTGTGAGGTCGAACAGGAACACATAGACCTGTTCCTTTGCTGCACCGTCCATCTCAAGAGCCATTGTCTCGATCTGCGGTGCATGGTTCCACCTTGTGTAATAATCCTCGATAAACTTGTATAACTTCCTGTGCGGATCCCCAAGCGCCGCCGCTTTTTCCTTGATGAATTCATCCGTAAAATATCTCATTCAGTCATCCCTTTCCGGAGCGGATCTCCTGTTCTGTAATAATCCATTTGAAATATGTTGCTTCCCTTCGCCGTTTTAGAACGATATGTCCTCAGCTATCGGATTTTTTGTTTCCACGAACCAGCGGCATGCGTCCGGGGCGTCCTCATAGAACAGCCTTGCTTCCTGCCCCCTCACCCGGACGAAATAGCATATCCCGCAGCCGCCGGCCTTGCGGCTGGCAGCCCGCTGGTGGCGGTAAATGCGGTCAATCATGTATTTTTCGCCGGTAGGAGACAGCCTGATGTACTTCGGCTCCATGGCGCCGCCCGGCGAATAGACCACGCCGACTTCGACATACAGCTTATAGCTCCCCTTTTTCCCGGCACTGTCCCTGTCCTCCATGTCAGTTTTTCACCCCTTTCAAAAAATCCAATTAATCTCTGACGCATAATTCTTGCGTCAGAGATCAAGCCTCCGGCAGATCGCAGCCGCGCAACGAGGAAGGTGCTTTGCACCTTGCGCGGCGCGACAAGAACACCAAGGCGTTCTTGATAATATATTTTTTACTTCTCCTTGATCACGTGGCTGACGATACCCTGGCAGACAAGCTCCTTTATCAGGATCTTCCTGTCCCCATATACCGCCCGGTTGCAGTACTCAAGGATGACCTGCCCGGATCCGGGGTCCGTGCCGCCGTACTTCTTCAGCGTGTTGCGGTTCTCCGCATCGAGGGCGATGACGAGGTCTCCCTTCTTCGGCTCTGCTTTCTGCCGGATCACCAGAAGGTCCCCGTCCGCGATCCCTTCGTCCTCCATGGAATCCCCGGAAGCGTGCAGGATGTAGAAGGGGCCTGCGCCGAAGATCGCAGTCGGGAGGGCGGCGACGCACTCGACATTTTCCTCCTCATACGTCAGCTCGCCGCAGGGGACGCTGCCGACCATCGGGGCCTGTATGCGGTCCGTCCGGAGCTTTTCCATCTTGTCCACGATGAGCCTGCCGCCCTGATAGGAGAGCATCCCGCGCTCGTTCATGGCCACTAGGTAGTTCTGCGCTGTGCTCCTGGCAACGCCGAAATGATGGGCAATCTCTGTCGTGGAAGGCGTCCGGTCATTCTCGATATAGAATCCGCCGATATATGCATTTATTTTTTTCATTAATTCCGTGTCTTTATGTCTCATTCAGTCACCCCCTCGGGCCTGCAAAAAATTCTATCGTGAGCAGACCGCTTTTTTTATTAACAATGATAACAAACGGATATTCGATATGCAAGATAAATTTTCGATAAGAAACGAGACGTCGCTCATGAACGACATCCTGTGAAGTTGTGCAGGCAATTTTCGGTTTTCATGATCATTTTTTAGACATTAAGAATGCGCTTTATATTACGGGTAGAATGACAAACCAGACCGGTCAGGGTATTATGTTTACAGAAAACAATGAAAGGAAAGGTCCGAGAAGATGAAGTGCATCCATGTTTTATCAAGTTCATACGTTCTTTATCTGTCCCTTCTGCCCTATGGCAGCAAGGTCAGTTTGACGTGTGGGAAAACTCCGGTAAAGCAAGGGCATCCATGATCTTCATGTTAAGAACCATAGATCATAAGCCGTCTGTCTGGGGAGATTTCCACGCAGGCGGTTTTTATTTTGGGCAGAGAGCCTTACCGCAAGGGCACCTGACGCGACGGCACAAAGTGCCTAGTCCACCGGATAAATCAGGTACATCAGAAACACCGTTGGTGCAACTCCAACCCTGCCCACTTTCTGCTCCCGTATCCCAATCGGAAGAGGGTGCTGGTTTAAACCCGGTCCAGTGTGAGTTCGAATCTCACCGGGAGTATTGATGCCTCTGTAGCAGAACGGAATATGCGCCGGGCTAAGGACCCGGGCCGGACTAAGATCCAGTGTGAGTTCGAATCTCACCAGGGGCACTTGCGCAGGAGTGACGGAACTGGAATACGTATCTGCTTCAAATACAGAGTTGAGCGGCTTGTCCGCGATGCTTCTTGACCACAGGTCAAGAAGATACCCGTGGTTCAACTCCCTTCTCCTGTACTTTATACCCAGGTGCGAAATTGGTAAACGGACATGACTCAGACTCATGTGCCCTTACGGGCTTACGGGTTCGGTCTCCGCTCCGCTTCGGTCGGCGCTCTTCGTGCCCTGTGGGTAGAACGGATGTCCACTGGACATCCAGCGCCCCGTCATGGGTATTACGCTGTGATGCCACAACTGGTAATGGGCCGGTAGCGACCAAGCGCAGCGCGTAGTCCCCGAAGGGGAAAAACCGGTGATCCGTGCAGGCGGACTGGGGGGTTCCTAAAGGACTAGGCACTTCGTGCCGTCGCAAGTCCCTCTCACAGCGCTTTGCAGACATGGCTGAATTGGCAAAAGCACTTCCCCGCTAAGGAAGGTCCGGGTGACCGGAATGCAGGACCCGGACCTGCTGTCTGCGTTCAGATGCCGCATGCAGGCATTATCTGAACATTTATACCGGGAGTATAATGACACGGTAATTTTTTTATGCTATAGTAAGGATAGATAAAAAATTAGGATCTAAGGTCCGGAAAGGTAAGGCAATGCTGCAGATACATATGAACAGCTTAATGAATACATATCGCCCGTATGATCTTCAGGGAATTATTCTGCCCTCAGCCGATAAAGCTGAAAGGCTTAATAAGACATGCCTAAAAATGGCCGGATCAAGTGGATATCTGGAACCAGGTGCATCTAAACACATGCTGGGATAATCAGATAAATTACAGTTACTTTGCTGAGACTGCCGCTTGTCCGAAAAGACAGGCGGTTTTTTATGTCATAGGAAACTTCGTTCCCTATGACATAAAAACGCTTCGCGAGGATGCGACTGATGCGCAGTTGAAGATGCAAGCTGACGCTTGCGCGCATCAGCGCGCAAAGAGTCGCAAAGCGACTCTTTGTTATGTCGTATTTTGGAGGATTATTATGAATAGGTATTTACGAGATTACAGTATTATGAACCTGCTCCCGTCGGGGGAGATGAGAGAAAAGAAGATAAAAACAGAAGACACTGATCATGAAATAAATCAGAATAAGGCAGCATAGCCGGCACTCCCCGTGCCGGCACTGCCGGAACAGGGAGGTGCGATATGATGGAGATTCCGTCTATAAACACTGTCGCAACCGGACAAAACATAAACAGGTTGAGAATAGCAGCCGGTCTTTCTGTAAGGGACATGCAGATTGTGTTTGGTTTTTCTACCCCGCAGGCGATCTACAAATGGTTCAGGGGTACGGCAATGCCTACCATTGACAACCTGGTCATATTGGCAGCTATGCTGGATGTGACTTTGGACGAGATCGTAGTGGTAGATACCATCACGATAAGAGTTGGCTGAAGAAAATGTTTGCATATTAAAAAGAAGGCGGGCCGGAATACGCCGGCCCGCACAGGATACATAGCTCCATAGTATAACGGTTAGTACACCGGACTGTCTATCCGGAGGCGCGGGTTCGGTCTACACTCCGTTTCGGTCGGCGCTGAACGGATGTCCACTGGACATCCAGCGCCCCGCTGGGGTTGCTTCTTGAGAACGTGGTGTAATGGCAGCACGCTGCGCCTGGGACGCAGAGGAGCGGTTCGAGTCCGACGTTTTCAATCATCGAAGTGTAGTTCAGTCAGAAGAACATCCGTCTGATACGCGGAAGGTCAGTGGTGCAATTCCACTCACTTCGATTTGCCGGTATAAAAACATAGCGGGTGAGTGGAACGGAAGACCATTTCAGCCTCATAAACTGAAGATAGCAGGTTCGGTCTTCGCTCCGCTCCGGTCGGCGCTAAACGAACGTCCACTGGACGTTCAGCGCCCTGCACCCGCAACTATTGCAGAATGGCTCGAAAGGGAGGCAGCACCCTCATAAGGTGTAATATGCCGGTTCGAATCCGGCTTCTGCAACGCAACTGTCATGCCCATCTATCCCCGTAGGCATAAAGATAGTTAAGACTTCCTTTTTTATCCCAGCGCCCTCAGCACCATTTCCCTGTAGCCGTTCACTGCCGCCTCCGGTCCCTCGATCCGGATCTTCCCGTCCCACTGGAACACCCAGCTGTAGAAAGTGGGGGAGAGGCAGACCTTCACCCTGGTCCTGAAATGATCAATGTCCACGATCTCTACCGGGATATCCCTGCCGAACTTGTCGATGACGCCCTTCATGACCTCGTTGCAGCATAAAAACGCCACTTCCTCCGGTTCCTGGCTGTCATACATGCGGAAGACCTCCCGTGTATAGCGGGCCACATCGAAATCCTCGGGTGCCGGTAAGGCGTCCACAGGTAAGATTTCAGGTGCTTCGTAGATCCTGTCCACGCGGTACGTGCGGATCTCCTCGTTCTTATGGTTCCAGCCGACCATGTAGTAATAATCCCCGTTCCAGATCAGTGTATAGGGGCTCACGACATAAGGCCTGCCGTCGTTCCGCAGCACTTTTTTCTTGTGCACGTCCACGTCCGTGTAGAAGAAATATATGCGCTTTCCCGTGTTGATCGCCTCATTTATGGCGTCGACGATATAATAGCCCTTCTCATTTCCGGACCGCACCCTGCCGGAGGTGTGCAGGTTCCTCTTGAGCTTTGCTGCATTTGTCTCATTTGTCAGCTTCAGCAGCTTGTCGACCAGGAGCCGGCTCTTCTTCTGGGTGATGAACTTGGAGGATTCCACCGCGTCGATCAGCACCTTGAGCTCCGGCAGCTCGAACTGGCTGCTGTCGAGATAGTATTTGTTCTGGCGGGACCTCCGCGCATGCACATCGATCCCGGCGGCCCTCATCATCTCAATGTCCCCGGGGACGGTCGTGCGGTGCATGGTTATGCCGTGCTCCTTCTCCATGATGGCCCGGATCTGGTTGGTCGTCAGCTGGTGGTCGGCGTCGGTATAGCGCAGGAGGAGCTGGTACATGTACAGCACGCGCAGGCGGATATCATTCCGGTTCAGGTTGGGGTCCACCTCGATCCTGCGTGCAGCCTCCTTCGCCTCCCGGTCCTGCATAATGACAGCAGCGATGGTCTCGGCGGCGAGCCTTGAACCGGCCTCGCCGGGATCCCGTCCGTTTTTTGCGTAGAGCCCCTGCGTTTCCTGCATTTCGCTGAACTTCTGTCCGACATCCGCGAGCAGGGCTTTATTCTGCCCGGCGGCCTCGAGATAAGCGTCATGAAGGCGGCCTGCCATTTCCTCATGTCGTATCCATCCGATCTCCTGCATGGCAGGACTGTCTTTCTGATAGGCCCAGGTGGTGAAGAGGAGGGGAGTGGCCCGCTCTTCCCTGATCCAGCTGCAGAGCTTCCCGACACTTTTGAGGAAGGAATTCCTTGCTGTCAGCGGCAGGCTGCCCATCTCCTGAAGGACGACGTAGTCCCAGAATTCCTCATCCAGTGCGGCCTGTGTCCTTCTTCCCAGTTCGGAATCCGGGTCCAGATGTTCCGCAAGGCAGGCCCCGACACGGGTATGGTGCACGACTTCCGCTCCGGTGAGCCCGGCGAGCGTGGCGGGCATATCATTTGCAGATGTAAAGCTGTTCCCGAGCATAAGGATGCGCATAATTTTCCTCCAATCAAACCCATATCCTGAATCTTATCTGTTCACGACCGTTGTGATCACCGGCTTTCCCTCCCGGTCCAGCAGGGGGGTCATGCCGCCGGCATATCCGCTAACATGGAAGACATAGTTCACACCGGTCTCTTTGTCTACCCAGATCTCGGTGATGTTCATGGTTCCCTGGGAATAAACTTTTTCGAATCTGTCGTTTTTTGCCATTTGATTTTCCTCCCGTGAGATTAAGTGTAAGGTATTTTAAAGCCCTTTGCTTACCGTATAGTATAATATATACGCAGACATTTGTTGATAAACAAGTTTTCCTACAATTTTTGTCCGACAAGTATTGGGACAGTAATAACTATTACGTGCAGTTGCGGAAAGTCTTTGCGCTTGGGGTGTTTTTTAGAATCAGATGAGCTTCAGTATGGAATAACGGAAGAGATGTTTGAGCCGGTCACTTCAGAGTTCGATACATCATGATTATAGGATACTAGTTTTGAAATGTTTTGAAAATACAAACATCCTGCCGGCGTATGTTTTGGGCGACTCGAGACCATACAGGATAAATGAAGACGCCATAAAAGCGATCAAGGATGAGCTGCTCACAGGACGAGGCGTGAGTGTTGGATATTATGCCGATCAATCAAGAATAGAATTGAGACATTTGATTACAGAGTTGAAATGTTTTGAATATTATGAAACGGGCAATTGCGACCAGAACAATTCACCGAGTTTTCAAAGAAAAATGTATATTGGCGTTGCAGCTTGGGACATGAAGGGGCTACATATATAAATAATCGAAATAGACAGAATTCTGGATGCTCTATCTGCTGCGGAAAAATGGTACTAAACAAGCAGGAGCTATAATGGCCCCTGCTCTGAGATTTATCTCTCTATTTTTGTTCCTCAACCCACTGTTAACCATTATTTATTATACAGAGCTTCCACTTTATAATTTCTTGCTTCCTCCAATGTTTCCGGCAGCGGATAATATGCATGCAGTTTATCGGCGTTCTGCTGTGAAGCCGGAAAGCCGTATTTAATGTCGAACGGAACCCAGCAGTCACGTTCATATCTACTGTCAAGAGCCAGACTGGCTGCATAAAAGCTGAGATACACTGTGCTGTTCCGGTACTCTTTATCTGCTAAACCCGCATCACATGCTTTCCCTATCCATCGATACAGCAAGGCTTTTTCCCGGTCTGACCAATTTCTTATTTTGTCCTTGATTTCATAATAATACTCGATACGGGCATTGGGCATTTTATCTGCTACGATATTCAAGATTTCTTCGGCATTCAGGGTCTCTTCTGCCTGCTTAAACGTTTTATTCTGATTACCTTTAAAAAACTTACCAAATATACCCATTTCTTCTACTCCTTTCCAAGATTTATTACATGAGCTCTTTCAAAATCGCTGACAACGATGCTTCTACTCTGCTTTTATCGGGTAGGGAACCATAATACGCTTCCGGAGAAGGCGTCATGGATTTGTCTATGTAAATCTCATCCGGTATATTCCCCTGGATCTGATCAAGCTCCTCAATGACTTCTCCGTCGATTGATTCCTTTGTTATTTTGACCACATTCAACATAGCCCGTATTCCGGATTCGTACGTTCCCACCTGCATATAATCTGCCTTTACACGGATAATGTATTCAACTTCTTCCCATGTATCCGGCCTGACTTCTAAAGGAAGGGCAGCGGTGTATGAGCAGTCTTCTTTGGTATTCCAGTTACATTCTGTATACGAGTTGCCGGGAAGTTTGTTGTAGTCGCAATTCCAGATCACCATGTATTTTCCCGAACCATTTGTACCCAACTGCGGTATCTCTGAGACCGGTATCTCTATTTCGTTGATACTGCCGTTCAGTTCTCCTGCTTCGGAAAAGCTGTCCTGCCATGCACAAAGATATCGTAGTTTTTCATTTGCAGTAGAAGGTTCATCAAATACATATACTTTCGAAGATGCTTCTGCACCGCCGGTTTTTATGACCAGCTCTGTGCTGCCCGGATTCAGAGCTTTCAGCACAAAATGTTTATTTGGATCGGACACTTCCGTCAGCTCTGCGATTTCTTCATCCGTAATCTCCCATACCACCCGCTGACCTTTGCTGAGGGTCTTAGGCTCCGTATTATAGGTAATGGTTATTTTTTCACCTTTCAGCAATGTATAGGAAGGATAATTTAACTGTATAGATTCGATATTCTTCTCAACAACGACATTAAAGACTTCGGAATATCTCTTGTTTCCGACGATTAATTCAGCACTGGCGGTTTCTTTACCGGAAAGGTAACTGGGATGCGTCTGTATGCCGGTCACTATACCATCATGAATCTCTGCGGTATCGCCTGTAATGGTCCAGGTAAAGTCGGCAGCTGTCTTTCCTTCCGGAATATTTTCCAGAGGGAATGCAGCGCTTTCTCCTACAGAGATGTAAACCGGCTCCTCATGATAGACATAGACAGTTTCTTTTTGTTTTGTACATGATGTAATGGGCAATAAACACAACATAAAAATTTGTATTATGATCCATCTTTTTTTTGAATTTACTTTTTCCATATGCTTGTTCCTATTGTTTGCTTCAGCAAAGGATCATTGGGGGCTTTTCCGCTTTCGGAACGGGTATAATAGCCCAGATTCCGTATATCATGTGTACTGATCCCGGTAAAGACAGAAGCCAATGCTACATCACCATCCTCATCTGTGAATGATTTTCTTGGACGCAGTTGCCAGAAGGCTGCAGCCAGAAATGCGACAGCTCCCAAAAAGAACAGCGCGTTCATAATCATCAGACCAGTACCACTTGAGAATCCGCCAAAACAGGCAAGAACGATGCCGAATACCAGAAACAGAATCCCAAAGAAAAGAAATAAAGCAAAATCTCTTTTAACAATCCGGTTCTGATATTCCCATCGCAGGCAGTCATCACACAAGTATCGGCGCACAGGCGGGGCATAGCTATACTGCTTTGTGGTAGCCAGACGAGAATCTGCAGTTATATGCCGCTCTAATGTGGTGATATGCAGGCGGCCGAATGCGTATTCCTTAGCGTGATCTGTCGAACCGCAGATGTAACATCCGCCATGTACTCCTTCTTTTCCACGAGCCTTCCAAAGCCTGGAATCCTTTGTTTTATCCTCGATCGGTTTTGTCCAGTCGATCATGATTCATCCTCCTTGCGCTGGTTTATGGCTTATATACCGGCATCAATCCAAATATTGCTTTATATCTTTGAAATTTTCATTGCCCCTCTGTAAGTCACACAGGTGAAACGGCATCCGGGGCAGGATGTCAGTCAGACCAGTCTCCGATTCCATCCCAGATCCTGGAAAGCTCCGGTGCATACATCGGCATCTGTTGTTTGAACCGCATATACAGCTGGTGCATGCCACCGACTCCGCTTACAAGCGGGATCTTTGCATCATAGATCTTCTGCCCGACGGCCTGTATTCCCGCCGTATCCAATTCGGGATAGGAACGGAAAAGAGCAGTGAGGTCTTTCAGTCCCTGATCCAGAGTATACGCAGTATCAGCGACATTTGTGTCTTTGGAGTTGTCACTTATGCCGCAGACATAGTCTCTCGTCTCCTGCAGATTCTTTGGCAAAGGATACTTTTCACACATCCGCTGAATGCTTTCAGGTGTTGGGGTATCGGGAATACTGTCTCCTTCAGCATCACGAAGATGATTCCAGCCCATACTCGTCGGGGCAGGATCACAGGAAACCTGCGCAGCATAGAAGGCAAGATTGGATTTATTATCCTTGAAAAGAACCCGCGCAGCACCGCCGGCAATAAAGTAATAGAAAGCTTTGTCCTTGTCTGACCATGCGCTGACGCTGTCCTGCATGGCAAAAAACTTCTCCATACGTTTTTCTGGCGAACCGATATTCTGCAGGTTTAGAAGTTCCGCGTGGGCATATTCGGCAGGAATATGACCGCTGTCATATCCTCCGTTTTCTTTTTTCAATTCCAATAATTCTTTCTCGGCAGTTTCTTTTACCTGCGTATGGTATTCCCAGATATTGGTGGGCAGATTTTTCAGTCTGTTCAAATCTTTTTCCGCATCCTTGCCGGCGATCTTTCTGAGCATACATGTTAATCCGGCCGCACCGTTCCACCAGCCGTAGGAAACCTGTCCTGCTCCGCAGCTGATCAGATATTCTCTGATTGCTGTTATCGCGTCTTTCCCTCCGGCAAGAAGCTGTTCTTCCAGTTCTTTCTTTCTGGGATTATCCGCAAATAGGTTTTCCTCATGGGCATATGCATTAGCCAGCTGTTTATAGTGATGTATCAAACGAAGGGAATCTGCTTGTGAAGAATGTTGAGCCTCTTTGATTGCATAAAGATTACCGGCTCCAAGCTCCTTGTAAAGTTCTTTTTTTACAGCCTTAGACATGGTATCTTCCTTAGGCTGAACAGACTTGTTTTGGGGATTGGTATCTGACTGTGATGCTTTCCATTTTTTATAACTCAAGATTCCCTTGATACCAACGAAAGCAAATGCAGCAGCAAATCCCAGGATCAGCAACACATAGAGAGCCATATTTCCATGTTTCTCAGACACCGAGCGTGCGCCCATAGGTAAAGCGATGAGCATTCCGCCAGTACAAATCAGAAGATACACGGATCCGATCAGTTGAAGGATACGCAATGCCTTGTTATTCGTTCCCGTCTTTTTTTTCATCTTTTATCTTCCTTCCGCATTGAATCGAATAATTATTTATTTTTAGTATAGCAAAATGCCCCTGCAATATGCTGGACTGGCTGTCCACTAGCACCCTTTATCGTGAAATAATCAAAAAAAGAAGCCCGTACATGACGGGCGTTTTACTTTTGCATGAAAAGAAAATTCACTGTGTCTTGATATATCTGATCTTTATTATGTTCCGGGCGGTGCAAGCCGCCCTCTTTTGTATATATTCTGTGCCGTCCCGTGCCGTAAACGGCTCAGCGAGGCCCTTGCCGAACTTGATGCTGAGCTCTTCGATCTCTGCTCTGTTTTCCGTTCCGTTCATTTTATCCATCTGATATTCCTCCCGTGATTCCCCGACCCGTGCATCTGCTGCGGACAGCCCCTTTAGCTGGGCTACAAGGATTCGAACCTTGAAATGACGGAGTCAGAGTGAGCTGGGAAATTTTGGAAATTCCTTTATTTATGCGCTTTTTCCGCTGTGAACTCCGGTCACTCAATGATTACGCATGTTACAGGTCAGTTTGGATCAGTAAATAAATCCTTACCAGTAGGCTATTTTCCGCGTCAAAAACGGTTGTTTTTCCACAAATCTTTTTCGGTTCGGAAAATGCTTGATCTATCTCTCAGCATATGAGTTCACAGCTTATAAAGGTTCTGTATCAGCTGCATCCCCTGTTCCTTACTGATAGTCGAAAAACATCACAGTCCAAGCGCTGATGCCGCGTCTTTTTTCAGAACCGGATTCTTGCGTGCCAAATATAGAAAATAAAAGAAGAGGCACTGTGAAGCCGGCGTAAAATGATCCACAGCTTATTTTTTCTCTTTGTCGAAACGAATGCTCATGCTTTCATTTCCCTTCTTTACTGTTCATTCATTCTATCCATGTAACCGCAATAACCGTCTTTTCTGTGCTTTCAGGAAGCTTCACCGTGTGAAGATTGCCTTCGCTCACCGTCTCATGCGTCACGTCAACCCCTCCGGCAGTCACACGCGCGATCTTCCGCTCCGAAAGGAAAGTCACATTTCCGGTACCTTTCAGAAGCACAGTGTCCGTGTCGCCCTCCGAAAAGAACGCCTGAACCGCCATGAAACCGGCATACTTGTCGGTGAGGCCCGCGCAGCTGCTGTTCTTTCCCTTCGGCAGGAACACGTACCATCTGTAATCATCCGGGCCAAGACTCCCGGTCAGAGCTTCATTTCCTGAAAGCACCAAAGCCTTCCGTCCCGTAAAGTCGTAAACGAAATACGTCTCATCTGTATCAAGCTCCGGTATCTCCGAAGGTGCGACCGTATAGGCCTGTTTTTCCCCGGTAAGGTTGTACACTGCAATGCCGCCGGCCTTCCCGCTCCCATAGCGCCCGTAATTGGTGAGCTTAAGAGCTCCCTCTTTCATTGGATCCGTGAAAATGCACTCCTCCGCAGGCTTAGCCGACCGCGCCATCATGAGAACTTCGCCGTCCGCGTAAGCGAGTGGCTTTAAGACCTCCGCCTCGGTCACCCCGATCCGGTCGCTCACGTAGACCGGGCCGCCGCTCACGGCCCGAAGCAGCGCGTGCTTTTTCGCATGCCTGTGCCTGGTCCAGAACATATCCCAGTCACAGCAGTAGACCTCGTTGTGGTATACCGCGTTGTAAGCGTTCTGTAAAAGATGTTCCGCGAAGCTCTCCTCCTTCGCCGGCAGGAAATCATCACTGTTTCTCGAGACCGCTGAGGAGGGACGCGCGAGAATATTTTCCATCGCCATGCCCATGCAGTTGATCACTGCGCCGCCCATGAGGCTTGTGCCGCTCTCGAGAGAAAAACCTATCTTCCCGGCCGCATCCGCGATCGGAAAGCTGTTTCTATAGTAGAAGGGGACTGCGCTCTGCCCGTCCACCTTGACAAAATCGATTCCTTCGCGTTTCAGGATCTCGTACCATTCTTTGTAAAATAAAGCCCCCATGACCGGATCCGGCACAAGCCGTCCCGCCGGATTCATGAAAAGACTTCCGCCTGCCTGCTTCTCCGCAGGGCTTCCCGGGGCCGTTCCGTCCCAGTAGCCGCCGAGCGCATGCCAGACGCCGAACCAGTCGACGGAGGTCTCCTTTCGGATATCGTCCGTCATGGTCTTAAAACCGTCCGGGAATTTGATATGGTCCGGCTTCATGTCAGCCAGCATCTTCTCCTCAGCCCCGAACCAGCCGTCGTCGATGAGGATCCAGCGCACCGGAACCTCCTTTTCCTTGAGTTCCGCTGCCTTTACACGGATTTTCTCCTCCGTGACGTCCGTGTAAAATGCATCCCAGCTGCACCAGCCGAGATACCTAAACATCTCCGGCAGGTACCTGCTTTCACGCAGCTTAAGCCCTGTCTTCCCGGCGAGATGGGCAAACACCTTATGCACGGCTTCCGCCGCCGTTTTTCCGCAGCCCGCGTAAAAGAGGGTTTCGTGTACATCCGCAATGCCGCCGAGGCCTGCGGTCATCTTAAAAACCAGCTTACCCGGCTCTCCGCCGGCGAGGCAGGCTTTGAAGTTCTTTCCCACCATCGGGAGTAAACAGATCACACGGTCTTTCATTTTAAAGAGAGCGATCTGAGTCTTCTCCGGGATGTCCGCGGTATTGTCTATGAAGGCCGGCCGCGTCCACCAGGGGTTAAACATATAGAAGGCCGTGATCTTCCCGGGTATTTCCGCAAGAGGGACGGACACGGCAATCGGGTCATCCGTCTCAAGGAACGGCACATCCGTGAATGTCTCACGTCTGACGGAAATATCCACAGCCGCCTTAAGGATGCCGTCCTCCTCAGACGTTTTTATTTCAAACGTAACATCGTCCGAAGCAAGCGGGCCGCCGTTGACCGGGACAAGGGCCTTTGTGCGTGTTTTTTTCTGCCGAATAGCTTCGATATTCCAGGAGGTGAGTGCAATCATTTTCATATCCTTTCCGTCCTTTTATGGAGACTTAAGACCCGGTCGATCGGTTTCATAAGAAGCTTTGTGACGGTCATACCGAGAATGGCACAGCCGAAGAAGCAGAAAATGAACGCATACAAAGGCTCGTTTACTGTATCAAGTCTGATCAGTATGAGCGGTATCACGTAGACGGTCATCGAGCCGGCCGTCCCCAGCGGGGACAATAATATAGTTTCTAATGCCATTTTGATTATATCCTTTATGCCCCCTCTGCACAGGCAAGCACAGGAAAAACCGACATAAAGACTGCAAAAACCGTGAGCATGACTGCCGCGACGATTGAAGAAAGATACTTCATGGGGCCTGCCCAGGACGCACAGACCTGAAGGTTCACGGAACCCATGAGCATGACGCCCACGAAGAAGAGCCAGATAATCATGCTGCGGAAGAAATTTCGGCGGAGTCCCTTTATATAGACCTTTACCGGGTTGATAGCGCCCCCGCTCATGTTTACCCTGTCGTTCTCTTCCATATGTCAGGCGAATGAAAACCTGACAGACATCCATAAACATTCCACGCGGAAGCGTGAAGACAGAAATAAATCAGAGATTCAGAAAGGATATAAAGATCATGAATACAATTATCGAAAAGGAACTTATCTATAAATCAAGCAAAACCCGATCAGATACCTGGTCGGGTTTTGTTTGTCATAAAATAGGCAAATGTGGAAAAACACGATTTTTTCACCCTGATTTTGTGACAACATCATTGATATTCCCCCTGAAAATGTGCATAATATAAGTAGCTCGTATTGGGAGAAAAATATAATGTATTTGAAAAGAAAAGTAGACGCATTTCTTTCCGAGTGGAAAGAAGTTCCGGACAGAAAACCTCTGATCATCAAAGGGAGTCGACAGGTTGGCAAAACAGAATCCGTCCTGCATTTCGCAGCGGAACACTATGAAAGCATCATTGAGATAAATTTCGTCAGAGACGAAAAATATAAGGGAATCATATCAGATGGATATGAAGTCTCAACCATTATCAAAAATATTTCTCTGATTGATCCGTCGAAGCGTTTTATTCCCGGGAAAACTCTGATTTTCTTTGATGAGATTACTGCGTTTCCGGAAATAGCCACATCACTCAAGTTTTTCGCCATTGACAGACAGTTCGATGTGATCTGCAGCGGCTCCATGCTTGGTGTAAATTACAGAAAAATCGAAAGCAACAGTGTCGGGTACAAAAAGGACTACGATATGTACTCGATGGACTTTGAGGAGTTCCTGTGGGCCAAAGGGTATGGGGAGGATACCGTCACAGATATACTATCACATATGCAGAATCTTAAACCCTTCAGCGAGTTGGAAATGAGTGTGTATCATTCACTATTCCTTGATTTCAGCATTCTGGGAGGGATGCCGGAAGTTGTTAAGGAATATATTCAAAAAAATACATTTGAGGGCTCGCTCGATATCCAGAAACAATTGATTTCCGACTACAGAGAAGACATCCGAAAATATGCGGAAGGGATTGACCAGACGAGAATCATCAACGTCTTCAACAGAATTGCCCCCCAGCTTGCTCGAGAAAATAAGAAGTTTCAGATTTCAAAGGTCGCGCCGGGGGCGAGATTCCGTGATTATCGGGGCTGTGCAGAATGGCTTGCTGATGCGGGGATAGTCAACATCTGTTATTGTATGGACTTCCCGGAACTTCCACTCGGAGGCAATTATAATCCGGATGTTTTTAAACTGTATTTTGCTGACACAGGGCTTTTGGTCTCCATGCTCGATGACGAATCACAGGAGGATCTTCGTGCCAATAAAAACTTGGGCGTATATAAAGGCGCACTATATGAAAATATGATCGGCGAGGCGCTGGTTAAACAAGGCTATAAATTGTATTACTACCGACGGGATAATTCCACTCTTGAAGAAGATTTCTTTATTCGTTCCGCATCTTCTCTTATTCCATTGGAAGTAAAAGCCAGAAGCGGTAAGAGTAAATCGCTGAGTACACTGATCAGGTCTGACCGATATCCGGACATCTTCTATGGTTTTAAGTTGTCATATAACAACATCGGACACGATGCCGGCATTTATACTTTTCCTTATTTCTGCACATTTTTGATGAAAAGATTCATGAAGGGATTTCATGCAGAAGAAGATTTGCTTTGTCCGCGTAATACAGGTTCTGGTCTATGAATTAGCAAAAGGAAATGCGCAGGTTAGAAGGCATGGCGGATATCAGAAAGCGGGCCGCTGAAGACGCCCTGCGGGCTGCTGCGAGAGTTCAGCACCAGGAAATGGAAATCAAGGAAGCTCAGCGCGCCGCAATAGGAATGTAATAAAAGTTCGCGGCACATGTCTGAAGCTCTTACATAAAGCAGAATCAAGGCTCCCCCACTGATATGAACGTCAGTTTTGGGGACGCCTTTTTTGTTTGATTGATTTTCATTTTTTTAACTTAGGGAGAATCAGGTCTTTGACAGGGATTCTTTGATTCATCAGCTCTCCTCCGTCAATTGACCTGAAATCTGAGAAAAATGCTATCCTTAACAGGTCTGTCCTTTATTACATTATATGCCGGCACTATCATTTTAAACAGCATATATTCTGAATGTCTTCTTTGGGTGATATATTTCTAAGTTCTATGCACCATTTTTGCGGCATCCTTTTCCGGTTCGACTTCAAAGGGCGGAGTCAGAGTCCAATGCTCATTTTACGAAAAGCGCATAACTATGCGGTTTTTCGAGGTTCCTTCCCTGCCGTACAGCCAATTCATTATCCATTGTGAATCATCCTTTCGAGAATTTAACAGACACTGTCTGTTAAAATTTCGTCTGACTTCAGGAAGATCTTCTGTCAGTTCAGAAACATCCGTGATATCACATTAGAACGCATCACAGATCTTTGCCAGCTTTCCATGCTGATACCTTTATTCTTTCCCATGTTTGCAATCATATTTGTAGTCAGACCAGCGGCTACTCTCAAATCTTCCTTCTCATATTCTTATCCAAAAGTGTGTCAGAGAGGCAAAAAACCGGTAAGCTTCGTGTTGCCTCCATCTTTGTTAAAACCTTCTCTCAACACAAAAAGTTTAGCACAAATCTTGTGTTTTGGCATGCTATTCTTGCATGGCTGCTTAAGGAGTGCTTTTTGATTCTGTTTAAGGTTACAATTTGGTTCTAATTTATTTAGAACGAAAACAAAATACCCCGTAAAAAGCAGGAAATGCCGGCTGATTCGTCGTTTTTTGGATTAGTATCATTCAGGAATTGTCGGGAATTGTTTGCTGAAACAAGAAAATAACCAGAATTGTCCAGGAAATGAGAAACAAAAAAGGCCTAAATCTTACGATTTAGACCTTTAGCTGGGCTACAAGGATTCGAACCTTGAAACGACGGAATCAGAGTTCGTCAATTATTCTTAATTATCTCCTTATACCAATAAAAGGAATCTTTTCTCTCTCTGGAAAAATCTCCGCTGCCATCATCAAATTTGTTGACATAAATCATTCCGTATCTCTTAGCCATTTCTCCGGTTGAAAGTGAAACAGAATCAATGCATGCCCACGGAGTGTAACCCATGAGTTCAACACCGTCTTCGATCGCTTCTGCCATCGCATCGATATGTTGTTTCATATAATCAATGCGGTAAGTATCGTGAATCTTTCCGTCAACGTCTTTGACATCTCTTGCTCCGAGGCCATTTTCTACGACCATCAGCGGAATCTGATAACGGTCCCAGATCTCATTAAGAATCCACCTCAATCCTTTGGGATCAATCTGCCATCCCCATTCCGATGTATTAAGATAGGGATTCTTCACTCCACCAAGAAGGTTCCCGGTCGTTCTGTCAGCATTGGGATCGACGGATACACAGAAGGACATATAGTAACTGAATGTATAGAAGTCGACTGTCCCCCTGAGCAGAATCTCCTCATCCTCCGCTTCCATATCGATCGCAATTCCGTTCTCTCTAAAGAAACGCCTGCTGTAGGAAGGGTATCTGCCTCGCACCTGAATATCCGAACAATACCAATTGACTTCGCGCATGTGCTTTTGTGTCGCCAGCATATCATCGGGATTACATGTTGCCGGATAATCCGGAAGCTGAGCGACCATGCAGCCCATCTTGAACTGCGGATAATGCTCATGCGCATAAGCGACTACCATTGCAGATGCGACAAATTGATGGTGCAGTGCCTGATAACGTATCTGCATGGAACTGTGCGCCTCGTTGGTCGGTCCTGTATATCCTTTGAACGTACACGTTTCAATTACCGTTCCCGTGAAGAGAGTTCCGCAATTGATCTCGTTAAAAGTCAGCCAATATTTAATTTTATTCTGATAACGATCAAAAATCACCTTGCAAAATTTCATGTAGAGATCAATCAGCTTTCTGTCAATCCAACCATTGTACTTCTCGACCAGCGCATAAGGCAATTCGTAATGGGAGATCGTCACAAGCGGTTCAATACCATGTTCCCTGAGGCAGTCAAAGACATCATCGTAAAACTGAAGTCCCGCCTCATTTGGTATATTCTCCTCCCCAGTCGGGAAGATTCTTGTCCAGTTGATGGACATCCGGAACACTTTAAAGCCCATTTCCGCAAAAAGCGCGATATCCTCTCTGTAATGATGATAAAAATCAATGGCTTCATGTGAGGGATAAAGAATCTCGGGATCAAGAGAAGGATCTACCCTCCTCGCGATTGTATGGCTGCCGGCAGTTACCACATCCGGGACTGCCACTCCTTTTCCGTCCACATTCCAGGCGCCTTCTACCTGGTTCGCGGCTGTTGCGCCGCCCCACAGAAAATTCTCGGGAAATCTATTCATGATTTTCTCCTTTCCGATATTATGCGCCGATGACAAGTTTATTGTTTTCAACCACTACATCCCCGACCTCATCTTCATTTGTAACGATGACCGGAGTAATAGTCGGAAGCCCAGCCGCTTTGATCTGATCCATATCGAACTCTAGAAGAAGCTGGCCTTTCCTGAAATGATCACCCTGCTTAATATGTGCTTTGAACGGAGCGCCGTTCAGTCCGACTGTCTCAAGACCGACATGGACCAG
The DNA here is from genome assembly GCA_902776305.1 of uncultured Lachnospiraceae bacterium. Lineage (GTDB taxonomy): Bacteria > Bacillota > Clostridia > Lachnospirales > Lachnospiraceae > Chordicoccus. Next base: position 19,681 of record CACYPS010000023.1, read on the forward strand.
AATGGAGACACCGTTATCAGCCTGAAGCCCGAGGGCGTGGAGTGTTTCAAATACGGTAACCGCGGTTCCGTCGAAAGGAGCGTAGACCTTTCCTTCGGAAGGTTCGACCGCAAATCCGTTTCCGAGGAGACCTTCTGCAAATGTAGCGTCCGGTACATCACTGAGAGCAACCACTTTTCCGGGCACAGGAGCTTCTATTTCAAATCTTCCCTTGATGACAGGAACTTCTTTTTCAGCGGAAGCGTCTGCTTCCCGATGTTCTGCAGCAGGTTCCTCATCTTTGTAGAGCACATAACTGATTGCAAAGCTTGCCAGGAAAGGAATAGCCATAATCAGGATCGGCCAAATAAAACCGGGCTGCTCCGGACTGATAAAACCAAAGAAAGTGAATACTCCGAGGCCGGTGAAAGCGTAGAGTTTTGTTCCCGAAATCATTGTCAGGAGACCTGTCAGAGCGCCACCTAAACAGGAAAGAATAAACATCTTGATGTGCGGAAGTGTGACACCGTAAATTGCAGGTTCCGTAACTCCGAAAATGCCGGATATGAAGGCCGGAAGTGCGACTTCCTTCAGCGTCTCATTTTTGGTCTTGAGCATCATACCAAGTACGACGCCGATCTGGGCGAAGGAGACTGTGCAGGCAATTGCCATAATATAATCCGGCTGTCCGGAAAGCAGGTTCATAAAACTGAAAGATGTCAGCGCACCGTGGACGCCAAAGAGAATCATGACCTGATAGAGACCGCCGAACAGGATACCGGCTATGACGGGAACTGTGTTCATGAGGGCGTTGATTCCGTTGTTAACTCCGGCGCCGACCAGACTTACCAAAGGACCGATAAGCATGTAGCCGAGCGGAACCGTAATGAGCAGTGTAATTGTCGGAACCAGGAAATTGGCTACCGATTTGTGGATCACTTTCTTAAGCGCATTTGCCAGCGGAACTGCGACTGCAGTTACGGCGAGCACCGGCAGGAACGTGCTGGTATACGTTTCATTGAACGTATGTCCGAAGATCACCAGGTCCGATCCGTTGAGGGATGGATAGCACAGGATCGCGCCGATAATGGCTCCGAGGAAAGGATCTCCTTTCAATGTTTTGGCAAGATTAAAGCCGAGAAAAACCGGCAGGAAGAAGAATATCGCATCTCCGGCTGCGGAGAGAAGAGTATTCATGCCGGTGTCGGAAGCCATAATGCCTGTCGTGTTAAGTATGGTAATAACACCTTTTATGATACCGCCGGCACAGATCAGGTTCAGACAGGGCAAGACCGAGCCAACAATTATGTTGAGAAGTTTCATGACCGGATTCTTTTTTTCCTTCTGATCCGTTTCGGGAGCGCCTTTATCCACGCCCAGATCGCCGAGCTGCTTTACAACTTCGTCGTATACTTCCTCTACCTGATTACCGATAACACACATGTACTCGCCTCCGCCGTGTACGACAGAGATGACGCCCTCGAGATTTTTGACAGTATCATCATTTACAATACTTTCATCTTTAAGACGGAATCTGACGCGGGTAATGCAGTGTCTGACGCTGCTTATGTTTTCTTTTCCTCCTACTTCACGAATAATATTCGCTGCCACCTCAGGGTAATTTAGTTTTTTCTTAGCCATCTGTATTGATCCTCCGATACACTGCTGTTTGCTGTTTACACCCGTATTGTAAAAAACTCTGTTCGTCGATGAGCGAAATTTTCAAATTCTGAAAAAAAGGTTGTTCGTTGTTCAAAACAGCGGTATTTGATATACTGAGTTTATATCTCAGTGCGAGATGTTCCCCACTTCCTCAGGGGGTGAGACTTGAACTCAGTCGGAGGTCTACGTTATGTATCTACTCGATAAATTGAGCAGTATTCTGAACAGCGATGACAGAAGCAGCACGCTGTATTCATTTGCCTATTATGTATACACACATTTATTTGAAGTGTCGGATATGACAATCAATGAATTATCCGGAAATTGTATGCTTTCCAACGCGTCCGTGTCGCGAATGATCACAAAAATCGGATTTGCAAATTATAAAGAATTCCGAGAAATGTGTGAGGAAATCACCAGACAATACAAACTGGAAAATCCCGACCGGAATCATTTTATGATCACTCCCAACAACATTGCGGATGTGATGACCAATATTCTGGGTCCGGCTCTGGCGGCGATTCGCGAAAATGATTTGGACTGTTTTCTCTCTTATCTGGCCCCGGGACATACTGTGGCAGTCACAGGAATGGTCAACATGCGCACCGTGGCTGTACAGATTCAACAGAATCTTCACACCCGTTCCGGGTATCATGTGATCGTTCCGAGTGATCTGTCTGTTCTTCGGGATCTTTCAGAAGACGACCGGGTGATTATTTTGTCCGTGAGAGGCAATTACATCATCCTGTCTGAAATTATGGAAACACTTATGGATTGTAAAGCAGGTAAGCTTCTTGTGACAACGACGCATAACCCCCGCAAGCAGGATTATCCGTTTGACCACGTGGTTCGTCTGGCTTCACCGGTGCCTCAATATTTGATCAATAATTATCTTGTGGAAATGTTTGTCACTATGGCCTTGTGCCGGGCCGGGCTTTATGACTGATTGAGAATCCGATTATTACTTACATGAGAACCCTTACACTCAAAAACCGCCTCCAGCACATTGTTGAGAGACGGTCTGTTTTTGAAAAATACAGTATCTGATTTATTTTTAATAATTGTGAATTACATCATGTCTATTCTAAATGTTCCAATATCCAGCTTTAGTTTTCCGCTATGATAGTCCCGATGGCATTGATCGCAAAGAGTCACAATGTTTTTCGTAATTCCTGGACCACCTTCACTTACATAAATTACATGATGCCCCTGTGCGTTTTCACAATACTTGCCACAAATCATGCAGATGTTACCATCTCTCTCTTTTGCTTCTTTCTGAGCTTTTATGTGGCTTGTTCAGTAATCCCGCCCTGCATATTTACTGCTCAATATCATACAGATCTTCCAGTGTCAGCAGCTTCACCTTCTCCGAATCAGCAGTTTCTTTTACCCATTCTGTATAGCCGCTTAAAGAGAAAAAAACATATTGAACCTCGTCATACTTTTTGTCAATCAGGCCTTTTCGATCAATCAGAGCCTCATAAACTGCTTTGTCTATGGGTTCATTTTTGAATTTGCATTCTCCAAGCACAGCCTGATTGTTTATATTGTCTATCCCTACAACATCTATGTCTGTTGGCTTTCGGTCATGCCCCTGCCCCCACCATTTTCCTGTGTTTGTTACAAGACAGTTTAACTCACCATCGAGCCCTTTTAGCAGTATATAATGTCTGCACATGTACTCAAAGATTTCCCCCATGTATTCGTGCAGCTTTCCTTTTACATTTTTATTGTAATATATCTCCCCCCTGCCCATCTCTATTGCCGCTTTTGCCATTGGGACAAAACGATACCAGAAGCGATACATTCCGTCAGTGATCTCATAGCTTACTTTCTTTTTGTTTTTTTCATCTGTCATGGCATGAATTTTTGATATTACACCTACAGTCATCAAGTTTTTTAAGACATAGGAAAGCGTTGCCGTTGATTCATGCGTTTTATCTGATATTTCATTGACCTTGTTTGCTCCGTTTGAACACGCTTCGATAACGGAGTTATAGGTATTCACCGTTCGAAATTCCTGCATCAGAAGATTATGGGGCTCTTCATAAAGATAACCGGATGTCGTAAAATAGTTTTCTATCAGGTTCCTATCGAGTGTCAGTGTATCATCGAACAGAGTCAGGTATTTAGCCACACCACCCGTAACACCATATACGATTGCTTTTTCTTCCACGGAGTAGTGCGGGACAAACTTGCCGGAATCCAGGTAATCAAATGGCTTTAAGAAAATCTGATTTGTTCTTCTGCCAAAAATCGGACTTTTTTCACTCAGGACTTCCTTTTCCATGAAGCTGATCGCAGACCCACTTATTATCAAATAGACATTTCCAGTTGCCAGAATCGTGTCAATCGCAATCTGAAACCTTGACAAAAAAGATGCATCCGTTTCTGCAATATACGGTATTTCGTCTATCGCCATAATCAATCTTTCATTCCGACAGTAATTGCCCACAAATTTGAAGAAATTCTCTAAATCGTTAAATTCTACTCCCGAAAGTTCCGGTACCACATCTTCAACAAATTGCCTTCCCCACTTCTTAACATTATCTTCAAGACTTGTTTTTGAAGCGACATAATATGACGCCCGCTTGTCTTTTATAAATTCCGTGATCAACGTGGATTTGCCTATTCGCCTGCGTCCATAGATGACAGTCATTTGGAAGCCCGGCTTATTATATGTATCCTGTAAAATTGCGAGTTCCTTTTCTCTGGCGATAAACACGGTCTGCACCTCTCTTTTTAGTTAATTTAAATTTACTAAAATGTATTTTAGCATACTGCCTTATATAGTCAATCTCTCCTCTGATTTTTGACTGAAAAAATGGGCGAACCATGTATAAGCCTACTACAGCTATGAAGTCCGATAATGTCAGCATGACAAGCCCTCCTTTCGAAGAGATTCCCTTTTCAGGGTTTCTATGTAAACAGAGTTCACAGTACTCCGAATATCGGGCAACCGCCTACCGTGTAATGAAAGTAAATGGCTATGAATAATGAGATAATATTAGAGACGCAGTCTAATAGAAAAAGCCGATTTCATATTCCGTTGGAACAGACTGTTGGAAACGGCATCCGAAAAGTGTAAAATGAAAGACAGAAGCCAATCCTTGGACGGAGGATAACCTTATTATGAAAAAAATCGGAATCGGATACGAAAATTACAGGGATTTTATTGACCAGGATCTTTATTACGTGGATAAGACCCTTTTTATTCGCGATATCCTTGAAAAAGGGGGCATAGTGACCCTTCTGACCCGTCCCAGACGATTCGGAAAGTCTCTGAATCTGTCCATGCTTCAGACCTTCTTTGAAATGGAATTAGATGAAGATGGCAATATCAAGGATAACTCCCGATACTTCACCGGAATGAAAGTGATGGAGTGCGGAGTAGACGTCCTCTCTAAGATGGGAAAATATCCGGTCATCAAGCTGAGCCTCAAGGGGGCAAAGCAGCCGGACTTCTCTCAGTCTTTCCTGATGCTGCGAAAAGAAATCATCGATGAATACAGCAGGCACAGTTATCTGAAAGATTCCACACGGCTCGATGAGAAGGAAAGGCAACGTTTTCGGGAACTCTGGCTGGGAGAAAACGACTGGTCTGAGCGCGCAAAGAAATTTACAGGCAGAGAGGAACGGGAATACGCCCTCCGTGAAGAGTGCGGAAAATACGCTGCTTCTCTCAAAGAACTCAGCTATTTTCTGAAAAAGCATCATGGCACAAACACGATCATTCTGATCGACGAGTATGATGTTCCTCTGGAAAATGCCTGGCAGCACCATTTTTATGATGAGATGGTCAGTTTCATCCGTTCGCTCTTTGAGTTCGCGCTGAAGACAAATGACTCGCTGGAATTTGCCGTAATTACCGGCTGCCTCAGGATCAGCAAAGAAAGCATCTTTACAGGCATGAACAACCTGAATGTCATCTCCATCCGGTCAGACAATTTTGCGGAAGCCTTCGGTTTCACTGAGGGCGAAACCATGCAGATGCTTGCGGATTACGGCATAGCCCATAAAGCTGATGAAGTACGCAAATGGTACGACGGATACCTTTTCGGGAATCAGGAAATCTATAATCCCTGGAGCGTGACCAAATATGTATATGGACAGTTGGACAGGCCGGATTCTTTCCCCGAGCCCTATTGGTCCAACACCTCTTCCAACTCAATTATAAAGGAGCTGATCCTCCGATCGAATGAAAGTATCAGGGAAGAGCTGGACATCCTGATTCAGGGCGGAACTATCGAAAAGCGTATACACGAAGACATTACTTACGCGGACGTGTATGAGACGGAAGACAATATCTGGAATTTCCTGTTCTTCACCGGGTATATGAAAAAGGTTTCTGAAAGATGGGACGGTGAAGATATTTTTGTTTCTATGAGAATTCCTAATCTGGAAGTAAAAAGTGTTTACAGACATCAGATCAGGTCCTGGTTTGACAGAATTGTGGTGAGCACTGACCGCAATGAGCTTTATGCGGCAATCATGCGCAAAGATACAGAAGCAATGGAAAATATCCTGACGGATCTGCTCGAAAAATCCATCAGTACATTCGACAGCGATGAGAGCTTCTACCATGGCTATCTGCTGTCCATGCTGACCGGATTTCCGTCCTACGGGGCAAGAGCCAACAGGGAGGAAGGGGACGGCAGGCCGGACATTGTCCTTTATCCCAGGAAGCCGAGAGACCCGGCCTATATATTTGAGTTGAAAGTCCGCAAGAAGTATAACCGGATGGCTGACGGGCTTTCGGAGGCATATGACCAGATAGAGACCCGCCGCTATGAGGACGGCATCCTGGATGACGGGTACGCCGGGGTCGTGTCATTTGCGATATGCTTCTGCAAGAAGAGCTGTATTGCGGGGCTGTATACACATAGATGAGGGGAAGGGCTGCTTACAGCAGCCCCTTACATAATTTGCTTCAAGTCCGGCACTTAATTATCCGGACACTATAATCCGGACAATCGAAGGGGCTCTCGCACTAAGCAAATTTTGCGACAGTCCCCATTCATCTTCAAATTTGTTAATGGTAACTGTTTACTGACGGCAGTTTTGATATCAGACCCCGGGCAAAAAGGGGTCAGACCCCGCCCGGGGTCTGACCCTTTTTTCAATTACGATATGTTATTGGATTCCCTTACTGAGCATTCACACTCGCCCAGAGATCCGCCGCACCGGTATGCGCATCGAGATCCGCGGAGAACCATCTGCCGTTCATGATGTTCTTTATGATGTAGTCCTTCTGTTCAGCCGTTACCGTCTCATCCGCATCGAGCGCCGAGATGATCTCTTCGTTCGATTTGAATACATTTGCGGTCGTGACACTTGCTGTTGTTGCGTCGGCATCCAGAATGAGTGTCTGCTTGTCAGCGCTTGTCCATGTCGGCCATTCCACATCCAGACCTTCTCCATTCGGGTTGCCTGTCGTAAGGAAGTTCTTCAGATATGCATTGTACTTATCTGCCATATCCTGATAACCTGCAGCACTGAAATCATAAAGAGTGGAGTAACCGTTCACGGATGAAAGCATGGGAACAAAGATACCGTGGAAAGCGCCGAACAGCGGAATCGTACTTGCGGAATTCTGGCCGCCGTAATTGACCTGGACAAGGTACATATCAGAGTTATATGCCGCATCCATCTTCTCAGCGCTCAGCTGTGTGTTGAATACGCGGTAGAAATCACTGCCGTATGTATCTGTGAATGTTACAGCAGCTGCCTTCTGGTCAGTATCCTCGATTGTCTCAAAGTACGGATCCGTGCATCCGAAGAATGTAAACTCGGAAGAACCGGTCAGCATCATGAGCGGCACATCATTTATATAGGAGTTGCTGTCAAATCCCTCTGCCGGGAGAACAATGCCATCCGCGTAGAGGTGCGGGAATACGGACATGCGAATGCCTGCATTTGCGCAAAGCGGAGCAAGCCGTTCATCGGAAATCGAGTACAGATACTCTTTCACTTCTTCGTTATCCTGCTTTAGCCACTCTGCAGCCTCTGCGTCTGTGGCTGCCTTACCGTCTTCGACAGCGAGATTCTTTTGCTTCATATTCCTTATCGAACAATGCTTTTTGCTTTGGATCGTTTGTTATAAATTCATCAAATGTTGAAGCCATTTATTTTCCCTCCCCAATAACATGTTTTACGCCACACCAATTTCCGTCTACCGTCATAGACCAGCATATGGGTAGAATGCTCCTATCCGGTACATGCTATTGCTCTTTAAATCTTTGCATTCTACCCTATTATTTTATACCACACCAACATACGCCGCAATCAAAGCATTCATGAATCAGTACGAAACAGTACGGATCAGGAATTGTCAGGAATTGTATGCGAAATCGTGAAAACAACCAGAATTGTCCAGGAAATGAGAAACAAAAAAGGCCTAAATCTTACGATTTAGACCTTAAGCTGGGCTACAAGGATTCGAACCTTGAAATGACGGAGTCAGAGTCCGTTGCCTTACCATTTGGCGATAGCCCAATATCTGCAACAGATAGGATTATACTCTAAGAAAGCCAAAAAGGCAAGAACTATTTTCAAATTTTTTTATTTTCAGCAGCGCAATCGATATCACTCTGACAGATAAGGGGCTGTCGCACCGGGTAATGTCACAACTATGCGGCAGGCATTTGCCCGTGATAGTGGTGCCACGCCTGTGTGCGATAGCCCCCTCTTATGTTGAATGCATTATTATGAACGTTTCGGCGTTCTTGTCGCGCCGCGCAGGGTGCGAAGCACCTTCTTTAATGCGCTGCTGCGATCCGCCGTGCCTATTTACAGCATGATATATTTCAGAACAAATACAACTGCCAGAACATACATCAGCGGAGAGATCTTCTTTGTCTTGCCTGCAAGAAGATGAAGCACGACATAGGAGATGATTCCAAGTGAGATGCCTTCAGAGATAGAATACAGGAAAGGCATTGCCATGATAGCGATGAAAGCCGGGATGGCTTCCAGTACATCACTCCAGTCAAGCTTTACGACCTGCTGCATCATCATGAAACCTACGATGATCAGAGCCGGTGCGGTTGCAAATGAAGGTACTGTCAGGAAGATCGGTGAAAGGAGCAGGGAGAGTGCGAACAGAGCGCCTGTCGTGATCGCAGTCAGACCTGTACGTCCGCCTTCAGCGATACCGGAAGTAGACTCAACAAAGGTCGTGATCGTGGATGTACCGAGTCCGGCACCGACTGTTGTAGCAACAGCGTCTGCGAGCAGAGCGCCCTTGATGCCCGGGAGATGTCCTTCCTCGTCCAGCATGTCAGCCTTGGATGCGCAGCCGATCAGAGTTCCCAGTGTATCGAAGATATCAACGAACAGGAATGAGAACATGACGACGAAGAAGTTGACAGTTCCGATGACCGAGAAGTCCAGTTTGAACAGTGTCGGAGCGATTGAAGCCGGTGCGGAAACGATACCGGAAGGAATCAGGCTGTAGAAACCTGCATCCGGATTCGGAACGTAAATACCGACGAGCTGGCAGAGAATTCCGAGTGCCCATGTTACCAGAATACCGATCAGAAGATTTCCCTTGACCTGACGGATGACCAGGAAAGCTGTGAGCAGGATGCCGATCAGAGCCAGAAGAACTGTGATGCCCTCTGTGTTGAATGTACCTTCCTTGATGGAATTGCTGAATGAGAACATCGTTACCAGTGTGGCGCTATCTACGCAGATGTGTGCATTCTGCAGACCGATAAAGCAGATGAAAAGACCGATACCTACGGAAACGCCGATCTTTAATGTGCCCGGGATGGCGTTGAAGATCGCTTCACGTACATTTGTGACAGAGAGGACGATGAAAAGAAGTCCTTCTGCAAAGACTGCGGTCAGAGCCATTTCCCAGGAATAGCCCATGCCCAGTACGACCGTGTAGGCAAAGTAGGCGTTCAATCCCATGCCTGCAGAAAGTGCAAACGGGAGATTGGCAAAAAGTGCCATACATAAGCAGCCGATTGCCGACGCAAGAGCAGTTGCCGTAAAGACGGCGCCGCTGTCCATTCCTGAAGCGGAAAGAATGCCGGGGTTAACGGCCAGGATATAGGCCATTGTCATGAATGTGGTGATACCGGCCATGACTTCGGTTCTGACGTCGGTACCGTGCTCCTTTAGCTTGAAAAATTTCTCCATTAAAAAGCCTCCTCATTAAGAAATTTTAAAAAGAACCTTCCGTAGTATCTCACAAAAAATGTTGCAGTTCAAGCCTAAGCGTTTCTTCTTTTGCTCACTTTACATGTAAAATGTCATTACTTGTACAGCTGAACCTTCAAGAACGCCTTGGCGTTCTTACCGCGACGTGCATAAGCATGCGTAACAATGCTCCAGTGGAGCATTGTGTAGCTGAGGCTTTTATTCTTCATCGTGAGATTGTACTCACGATGAAGCCGGGTTTCACTTTGCGCGCGTATCTCATGACTCAAGTCACGAGTATTGCGCGATGAACCATAAAAATCTTGACCGAATATTTGAATTTGGCTATATTGAAAAATGTCAGGCTCGTTTTCGCGGCATGAGCCGCAGGTCATCGGAACCTTATACTTTCGCTGTTTTCACGATCCGGGAAACAGCCATATGAATATGATAAATGTAATAAGTTACACACATGAAAGAAGATAAGCTTATAAACATAATTACAAATGCATGTCCGACTATCTGCTTTATGCTGTTGGTTTCCGTCAGCTGTCTTTTTTTCGTGTCAGGCATCGATACATCTCTGATGCAGGTGAAGGGAGAGCATGTCTTCGGTGCGACTTATATGACTATGAACAACCCGTATTATCAGCTGCTTGATGATCAGATCCGAACACTGATTGAGGCAAATGGCGACCGGCTGATCTCGAGGGACGCCAGCATGGATTCTGATAAGCAACTGGATCAGATATTGGAATTGATTGACGCCGGCGTGGAAGTTTTGTTCCTCACGCCGGTGGAGTGGGATAATCTGCGGCCGGCTCTCGAAAAAGCCGATGCTGCCGGCGTTCCCGTCATAGTTGTCGATACTCCCGTCAAAGACAGAGACCTTGTTTCCTGCTCGGTTCTATCCGATAATTATGAGGCGGGCGTACTCTGCGGAAAGCACCTTCTTTCCATAAGGGATTCAGCCAACATCCTGCTGCTCGAGCACGTTACTGCGGAGAGCGGAAAGCAGAGAATCAGGGGATTCCTTGATACGATCCGCGGACATGAGGGTTTTAATGTCCTCGGGGAGGGAGAGTCTGACGGTCAGATCGAAAATGCCATGATGGTCATGGAAAAACTCCTGAAAGAACATCCGGAGGCGGACACTTTGATGGCGCTCAACGATCCGAGCGCATTCGGAGGAATGGCAGCCATCCGCGGTGCGGGTCTTACAGATCGTTTTCTGGTCTATGGCGTTGATGGAACGCCTGAGGCCAAAGGTATGGTAAAAGACGGGATGATGACTGCGACTTGCGCTCAGTTCCCTCTGATTGTCTCAGAGAGGACTGTGGAGCAGGGATACAGGTTCCTCAGGGAGGACATAAGCTATGGAGAAGAGGTGATCGTTCCTGTAGAACTCATCACCCGGGATAATGTCGATCGTTTCAATATTAACGGGTGGCAGTGATGGAAAGTAGGAAATTACAGAAGCGGATCCTGTATGCGATGATGCTGGTCAACCTGTTTGTTATCATGTACTACGTCATTGTCTGCACGGTATCAAAGTCAGTCATCTGTGAGATGAATATGGCTTACGCATTTTTATCCAATTCAGGATGCATACCGCATGACACCTTTACTCTCTGCAGAGATCTACTTATATATTATGGAGCGCTGTGTGCCCTGATTCTTGCCAAAGAGGATATCTATGACGAGAATATTCTGAATCGCGTCCTGATATGTGCGGGAGAAATGGCGCTCAGTTTAATAGTTGTCCGTACACTGAATTTCTATTACAGCGGAATAGCGCTGCTGGTCCTGGCAGATCTGCTGTATTACGAAAACAAAAAGGTGCCCAGAGTATTCTTCATCGTATTGCAGGTTCTGGAATTCGTCATCGGAAATGATGCAATCCTTTCTTATTTTGATAACAACATTCAGTTTTCCTCATATTTGTCCGGTTTTGATCCCATGGTGCGAAGCTGGATAATCGTCGCGGAAAGCCTCATGACATTTACAAATATTCTTTTGTTCCTGCTGTTTGTTCTCACGATGATCATTCGGCAGAAAGCAGAAAATTCAAGAATTCTGCGGCTTAATATGGCTCTCTCCGGCAAGAATGCCGAGCTTCATGAAGCAAATGTAAAGCTGCAGGAGTACAGCGAGACCATCAAGCGTATGACGGAGATAGAAGAACGGAACCGGTTGGCCAGGGAAATCCATGATACTCTGGGACACGCTCTGACCGGAATTGTTGTAAGTGCGGATGCGGGAAAAATTCTGTTCGATGCGGCGCCTGAGGAGGCGAAAGCGCGATTTGACGTGATCGGGCAGACCGCAAGACAGGGACTCGAGGATGTGCGCAGATCCATTCGCGCGCTGCGTCCCGATGCTTTGGAAAGTCACGACCTGGAGTCTGCTCTGGAGAAAATGATTGAGAACTTCCGTGAGACGACCGGAGCTGACATACGATACGCGCAGGAGGCAGGAAAACTTCTTCTGGCTCAGGATGAGGAGGTCACGGTTTACAGGATTGTTCAGGAGGGTATGACCAATGCAATCCGGCACGGCGAGGCTACACAGATAAATCTGATCATAGACAGAAAAGACAGGAATCTGAGAGTCCGGATTTTTGACAACGGCGTCGGAATGCAGGGGAAGAAGACCGGCTTCGGATTGAATTATATGAAGGAACGCGTGGAACTGCTGAAAGGGACTCTTCGCTACGGCAACAGAGAGGATGGCAGCAGAGGCTTCTTCCTGGAGGCGGAAATACCGGTAAGGGGCGTGAATCCGGAAACGGAAATACCGAAAGGCAGCGTGGGCCTGTAACCGAAAATCCGGTTGGCTGTATGAATCTGTGAGAAAAACCGTTTACAGCATGGAACGGGAACAGAAGACAATTTGGAGCATGCACTTGGAGGGATAGAATGATAAAAGTGATGATTGTGGATGATCAGGAACTGATTCGTCAAAGCCTGAAAATTGTACTCGGAGTGAACAGCGATATGGAAGTCGTCTGCATGACAGGGGACGGAGATGAGACGCTTCGGAAACTCAGGGAGATGCGCCCCGAAAGCAGGCCGGATGTAATCCTTATGGATATCCGGATGCCGGTGATGGATGGGGTCGAGTGTACTGCGCTCATCAAGAAGAACTATCCGGATATAAAGGTTATCGCGCTTACGACATTTGATGACAACGAGTTCATATTCGGGGCATTGAAAAACGGGGCGAGCGGATATTTGCTGAAAGGAAGCAGTGTGGAGGAGCTGTCTGAGGCGATCCGGACTGTTCATACGGGAGGCGCGATGCTCAATCCGACTGTTGCAAACACCGTCATTCGCCAGTTCTCCACCATGGCCCAGAATATCGTGAGTCCGGAGCTTTCGGATCTGAATACGGATGAAATAACCAAAAGCGAATGGTACATCATACAGGCCGTTGCCAGAGGCATGTCGAACAAGGAAATCGCCGAAACACTGTGGCTGTCTCAGGGAACTGTCCGCAATTCCATCAGCAGCATACTCAATAAACTGCATTTGCGTGACAGGACCCAGCTGGCTATCTGGGCGATACAGACAGGAGTAGTGAATAAGGATCTATTTGATATATGAAAGAATGGTTTATAAGAGGATGCGTGATCGTCTCATCGGTTCTTCTGTATGTGCTTTTCTGGTATAACACATTAAAACCGATCGAGCTTACGGTAGGCGTCTACGCGGGCAGTTACTGGGGTACGTCTGTCGGGAACATGTATCAGGTCCTTGACAAAGCGATCCGCATATATGAGGAGGAACATCCGGGGGTGAAAGTCCGGTACGTCAGCGGTATCGGAAAGGACGACTACAGTGAATGGCTTGCGGAACAGTTCATGAAAGGGACGGGACCGGACCTGTTCTTCGTCCTCCCGGAGGATTTTTCGCTACTGGCTTATACCGGAGCACTCTATCCGCTGGATGATACCATAAGGCAGGATGAAGCGTTCGATCTGTCCTGCTATTACGAGGCGTGTAAGAATGCCGGTCAGATGGCAGGCCGCCAATATGCACTGCCCTACGAGAGTGTCCCGACGCTGATGTTCGTCAATAAAAGTCTCCTTGAGGAATACGGTATCAACATGCCGTCACACTCCTGGACTTGGGATGATTTCTACCGAATCTGCAGTCAGATCACCGAAGCTTCCGCCGAAGGGTCGAAGGAGAAGGCGTACGGAGTGTACAACTACAGCTGGACGGATATGCTTTATGCAAATGACGCCGTCCTTTTCTCGGAAGACGGCAAAAAATGTTATCTCGGAAACCTGAAAGTCCGAGACGCCGTGCTGTTCGATCAGAAACTGAGGGAGCTGAATAACGGCTATACCGTCACGGCCAGGGACTTCGATTCCGGCAGAGTTGCCTTCCGACCGTTCCTGTTTTCGGATTACAAGGTTTACCAGCCGTATCCCTGGCGTGTGAAGAAGTACTCGAACTTTGAGTGGGACTGCGTGGAGATGCCGGCAGGTCCGAGCGGCAGCAACGTATGTGAGATAGAATCCACTCTGATTGGTATGAATTCGCGTACCCGTCATAAGGAAATGGTATGGGATCTCATGAAGCTCCTGTCCGCAGATGAAGATCTTCAGAAAGAGATGTTCTCGTCATCAGTAGGGCTCTCACCACTGATTGCCGTTGCGGAGGACAGGGAAGTGCTGGACAGGCTGTTCCAGGGTGTGCCGGGCGATAAGGCTATCGATCGCGAAGTTATCCATGATATTATGAATACGGGCGTGGCGGCTCCGAGATTCCGGAGATACAGTCAGGCAAAAATCATGGCGGAGAGCGCGGTGGATTCTGCGTTGGAGAGCGGAAAGGCGCTGGAGAATTATCTGACCAGTTCGCAGCATGATATAAATATTTTGCTGGGGGCGTGAGAGATAAGATAAGCGCAATATTCCCGGGCATTGTTCTGCGTCCGTGGGCAAGCGGGGATGCAATAAGATCCGGATACTTTAAATACAGATAGGATATCTGCGTTCTCGGACATGCGGACATGCCGGGATTTGATTAGGAATTATACTCGACTATGCATGGTCAATGTGATGAACCATATTGATTATGCATATTTTTTTTTATGTAATTTTCATAAAAAACATGACAAATGTCATGTCGAATCTATGACGATGTTCAGTTGTTGGGTATAAGTAAAACCTATAGAATAACATCATCAGGCTCATAGCCGGCGAGCTGTAAGGTTATCAATTTCAAGAAGGTGAGGTGAGAACAAATTGAGATACGTGTTAATTGTTAGTCACGGAATGTTTGCAAACGGCATTCATGACGCAGTCAAGATGCTCAGCGGAAACGAGAGCGATGAGATTCGTTCAATCGGACTGCTGAGAGACATGGGAGCAGACGAATTTGCAGTCGAGTTCCGCAAAATTCTTCCGGAACTGGGACCGGAAGACGAAATTATCATGTTTGCGGATATCGTCGGAGGATCACCGCTCTCCACAGCGGCCAATGTCATTGCCGAAGAAGGTCTCCTTGACAAGACTCTCATGATCGGTGGAATGAATCTTCCGCTCGTTCTGACAGGAGTACTGTCCAAAGATGATATGACATTTGACGAAATCAAGACAGAGCTTCTCGAAGATGCAGCCGCAGGGGTTAAAGTTTTCTCCGTTGAAACGGAAGCCGGCGCAGATGATGATATCTGACAAGTATTGAAAAGAGAAAGGAAACAAAGAAATGGCAGTAAGTTTTATTCGTGTTGACGACAGAATGATTCATGGACAGACTGTTACACGTTGGTCACTGGAGTATCCGTGCACAGGTCTTATCGCAGTCAATGATGCAGCTGCAAAGAACCCGGTTCTGAAGCAGGCATATAAGAGCGCTTCCGATAAGAAGACATTTGTATGGGGCGTACAGGAATTCCTTGACAAGTCCCCGAAGGTACTCGCTTCCAAAGATCAGTATTTCCTGATCACAAAGAACCCGATTGACATGAAGAAGATCCTGGTCGACGGCAATTTTGATCCGCAGGGCGTTAAGACCGTCATTATCGGACCGTGCAACGACAGACCGGGCGCTAAGAAGCTGGGCAACAATCAGTCCATCACACAGGAAGAGGCTGAAGCTCTCGAAGCAATCATGCAGAAGGGCTATGAAGTTGAATTCGCACTGATTAAAGAAGCAGCTATCGGAAACTGGAAGAAGTTCAGAGGCCAGTTCGGCTTTAACTGATAAGGAGGAGTTCCGTTATGTCAATCAGTATAATTCAGGCAATCATTTTAGGATTGTTTGCATCCCTTTCATCTATGCCCGGTATGGGAAGTTCCTCTATCGGTAACTATACACTGGGTCGTCCGTTGGTCGGCGGTCTGGTCTGCGGTATAGTCCTTGGCGACATTAAGACCGGTATTCTCGTCGGTGTTGCGATGCAGATCGTTTATATCGCTCTGGTTACTCCGGGCGGAACGGTTTCAGCCGACGTTCGTGCAGTATCTTATATCGGTATCCCGCTGGCAATGCTCGCAATCAAATCCCAGGGTCTGGATCCTGCTTCTGAACAGGGTATGGCTCTTGCTACTTCCTTCGGCGCGATGGTCGGTACTGTCGGTACTGTTCTTTTCTACGGTACAGCAACACTTAACCTTGTATGGCAGCACATCGGCTGGAAGGCAATCGAGAACAGGAACTACAAGCAGATTTTCCTTGTAGACCGCGTATATCCGTGGATTTCCCACCTTGCATTCTCCATGATCCCGACAGTCATCATGTGTATGCTCGGAGCACCTGTTGTTGATGCAATCAAGACACATCTTCCGATGGACGGTCTTGCAATGAAGACACTGTTCACAGTAGGTTCACTTCTTCCCTGCGTTGGTATTGCGATTCTTCTGAAACAGATCGTACGCAACGTCACTGATTTCATTCCGTATCTTACAGGCTTTGTTTTCGCCAGAAGTATCGGAATCAACCTTGTATCTGCTACTGTAGTTGCTGGCATGTTCGCAATCCTTGTTTACAGACTGAAGCTGATCCAGGTATCTAGACCTGCAGCAGCAGCCGGAGCCGGAGGAGGCGCATATGACGACGATGAGGAGGAGGATATCTGACGATGAGTACTGAGAAAAAACTTTCCAAAAAGGCTTTAAGTAAGTCATTTCACAATTGGTATTGGGGACATCTGACCTGCTTCTCACAGGAGCACATGCAGACATTCGGTTACCTGCACGCCATGCTTCCGCTCTGCGAAGAACTGTATGCGGATGATGATGAAGCTAAGGCTAAGGCCATGAGCACATACACCGCATTCTTTAACACAGAGCCGCAGCTCGGTACTGTTATCGTAGGTATGACAGCCGGTCTTGAAGAGTCAAGAGCAAACGGCGATGAGGAAGTCGATGACGAGACCATCAACGGTCTTCGTGCAGGTCTTATGGGACCGATCGCAGGTATCGGTGACTCTCTGGTAGTCGGTACCGTTATCCCGATCCTCCTTGGTATCGCAATGGGTATGTCCGGCGGCGGATCACCGCTCGGCGCTATTTTCTACATCATTGTATGGAACCTTTTCGCATACTTCGGAATGCGTTATCTGTACAATACAGGTTACAAACTCGGTGGCCAGGCCGTTGAATTCCTGGTTGGCGCACAGGGTGAAGCTATCCGTGATGCTGTCTCCACTCTGGGCGGATTCGTTATCGGTGCAGTTTCAGCTACATGGGTCTCTGTAACGACTGCGTTCAAGCTTGTCAATGCCGAAGGTGAAACCTACCTCAGCCTTCAGCAGAAGCTGGACGAAGTATTCCCGGGATTACTGACAGCAATCGTAATTATCCTTTGCTGGTGGCTGATGGCTAAGAAGAAGAGATCTCCGATTCAGGTCATGCTGATTCTTGTAGTTGTAGCTCTGGTCGGCTGCTTGATCGGATTCTTCGATCCGGGTCTGACATACTAATTTTAAACGAGAATTGAATTGTTTCTGAAACGACCGAGCAGGGGCGGGAACGTATGCTTCCTGTCCCTGTTGTTTAAGAAAGGATACTTTTATGAACGCGGAACTTCTTGCTGAAGAGGCCCGGCTGCAGGAAGCAGCTTTGAAACGTCTCGGTCACTGGCTGGCAGCGTGCCTGGCAGTCTCCTCAATGGGCGTCCTTCTCATATATTTTGCGCTGTCAGCACCGCAGAAAAATATCTGGCTCGTTATACTCGGGGTCATAATTTTGCTACTCGGGGCAGCGGGAGGCATCACCATTGGGCTTGGAATCAGGAACGGAAGGAACAATGTCCGCAAGATTCTACGGGCTATCGAGCAGCAAAAGAAGCCGCAGGTTCAGGATCCTGAGAACTGAACTGGGGGCAGAGTTTGAATATGCAGGAGTATTCGATGCTGTTTCTCGATATTGACGGGACGGTTCTGGATACACAGAACAGGATTTCCCCAAATCTGAAGCAGCTCTTTAAAAAACTGAATCAGGAAGAAATTTCGATTGTCCTGAATTCTTCCCGATCTCCGAGCGGCGCGATGGAAACACGCCGTGAGACCGGCCTCCGGAATCCCTGCATCTGCTACGGAGGAGGGCTGGTCGTTGGTGATAAGGAACAGATCATCGCCGAATGCGGCATTCCGGTGGAAGAAGCTCTGGAACTCTACAGGTTCATTCAGACACTTCCGTACGATATCAATGTAAATTTTTTCGTTTACGATGTGTGGATAACGGACAACAAAGCGCATCCCATGGTCGTGCGGGAGTCAGATATCACGGGACTTGGACCGGTGGAGTGTAACCTTGAGAGTATAGGTTCATTTGCAGAATCTATTCATAAGATTCTTTGTATCGGAAGTCACGAGGCGTTGGAAGAGCTTGTACGGCGGAAAGAGGAGAAGTTTGGCGGCATGGAAATGCTGTTTTCCAAAGCCGGCTATCTGGAGATAACGAGCCGAAAAGCGAACAAGGGCAGAGCGGTCAGGACCGTGTGCGACTATTACGGCATATCGCCGGAGAACACCGTGGCGGTCGGGGACGAAATGATCGACAGTTCCATGTTCGAGGCCTGCGGGCTCGGCATTGCGATGGGCAATTCGCCGGAGAAGCTGAAGCTTCTGGCGGATATGGTCGCGCCGTCTGCGGATGACGACGGGCTGTATGAGGTGCTGAAAGACTTGCCTCTCAGGCGGGCATCAAAATGACATAGTTTGTGGCATAAGAGATTTTATCTTTTGCTTCCTCACCTTTATACCCGGCGGGGCCTATGGGCTTCGCCGGGTTGTTTATGTGTATTTAATTATCTGATTTGCTAGGTGGCAGCGTGCAGTTACCGAAGTAGGCGTCAGACAAGCCAATACTTCGGTAAATGCAGGGTTGGTTTGTTTTGTCGCCGGCATGAAATTACCGAAGCAGGTGACAAACAAGCCAATACTTCGGTAAATGTAGGTTGGCTTGCTTGGTCGTCGGCGTGCAGTTACCGAAGTAGGCGTCAAACAAGCCAATACTTCGGTAAATGCGTGCTTGGCTTGCTTTGTGTCGGTGTGCAGTTACCGAAGTAGGCGTCAAACAAGCCAATACTTCGGTAAATGCATGCATGGCTTGCTTGGTCGTCGGCGTGCAGTTACCGAAGTAGGCGTCAAACAAGCCCACACTTCGGTAAATGTAGGTTTGGCTTGCTCTGTTGTCGGCGTGCATTTACCGAAGTGGGCGTCAAACAAGCCAATACTTCGGTAAATGTAGGTTTGGTTTGTTTGGTCGCCGGCATGAAATTACCGAAGAAAACGTCAGACAAGCCAATACTTCGGTAAATGTAGGTTTGGTTTGCTTTGTTGTCGGCGTGGAATTACCGAAGTAGGCGTCAGACAAGCCAATACTTCGGTAAATGTAGGTTTGGCTTGCCTTGTCGTCGGCGAGAAATTACCGAAGTAGGCGTCAGACAAGCCAATACTTCGGTAAATGCAGGGTTGGTTTGCTTTGTCGTCGGCGTGGAATTACCGAAGAAAACGTCAGACTAGCCGATACTTCGGTAAATGCAGGTTTGGCTTGCTTTGTTGTCGGCATGAAATTACCGAAGTAAAGTAAGAATTGGTGTTTACTTCGTAACTCGGCAATTACTTGTAGCTGCGGAAATACTCCCACGCTTCATCCTCAGGCAACTCGAAAAGCTCCATAATACTACTTACAATCTCTACGTCGGATATATTGGGATTCATCTGTGCGAGTTTGATAGCACCTATGATCTGTCCTCTTGCTTGTCCTATGGCCTCGCCTCTTGCCTGTCCTATGGCTTCACCTCTCGCCTCCGCCTCTTTTTCTATCAATTTCATATGTTTCGCTTCATCATATTCTGTTAATACCACATCCATTACCTCCGCTTTATGTCTGATGAGAAAATCCGACAGAATACCATCCCTGATGCAGCTGTCCACTGCCGCATTGACAGCGACCAGTATATCTGCTCCCTGTGCCTGATTCTTTCTTACACGTTCCATGAAGGCTGAGTATTCGGACAGTGTTCGGCATCTATCCATCAGTTCACTATTATTCCCTGTAACAGCGGTTTACTGTAATTTCGCTCATAATCAGTCCTCCTTTGCAAGTGCGGCGATTCTAATCGTTGCAAAAGAGGGAATGATTTGGGTAGAAAGCGACAATACATCAGCAGGTAGTTCCCTAAGATTTATTATCGGAACCGCTTCGCGAACCCGATAATCATAATTCGGCGCATAAATGCGCCTTTTTATCGAAAGTTGCTGCGCAACTTCCGATAAGATATATTATACCTTCCATGCACTCGAAATAAAATCGCAGTATAAAAAATAGTAGGAAAAACGGGCAGAATCGCCCAAATGATAAGTAGAGATTGTCTGACAACATAGAGACAGTCGCTGTTAGCAATATATCATTTTGCGGGAATGATTGGAATATATTTCATGACTTACACTGCAAGGTCATTACTCTATTGGATATTTTATCGAAGAGAGAAGTGAAAATATAAAAAGAACCTTCAGTATGGTACAATGGAAAAAGAAATTTACAGAATGTAGTATGCTTTTGAACAATGTGTACCTTTCTATGAGAATTCTAATATATATAAATATGAGAAGACTGTCGTATCTACTTTTAACACTTACAATTGCATATTTATTGTGCTCGTGTAACCTTTTTGAAGGTGTGAATTCCGTAGACAGCAGTCAGTACCTCACTGAGAAATCCGAGTCCGGTGATGAGCATAATGCCACGGGAGAGCAGGGAAAGATAGAGGAAAGTGAGCAGGGTACTGGAAACGGTGTGGAATTCTCACCGGAGTCGGTACCTGCATATTCGGGAAACCCCTCAGCGGAAATAAATGGCAATGTTCCTTATTTCCGGGACAGCGAGCTTACTGCAACTGCTTTTAAGAGATTTCCTGAGCTTGATGAGCTTGGCAGATGCGGAGTCGTGACGGCTTGTCTTGGACCTGAAACGATGCCCGTTGCTGCAAGAGAATCCATAGGGATGATAAAGCCGTCAGGGTGGCACTTGGAAAAATATGAAGGAATCGATGGAAACTACCTTTATAACAGATGTCATCTGATCGGTTACCAGCTGTGCGGAGAGAATGCCAACGAGCTGAATCTGATAACCGGAACCCGATATATGAACACAGAAGGAATGGAACCGTATGAAAGTGATACGGCGTACTACATACGCAGAACAGGCAATCATGTTCTATACCGTGTAACGCCGGTATTTAACGGAGATGATTTGGTTGCGACAGGAGTTCTTATGGAAGCCCGGTCGGTGGAGGATGATGATTTCGCTTACTGCGTGTTTTGCTATAATGTTCAGCCGGGGATAGAAATTGACTATGCGACCGGGGACAGCTCCCCGGCAGTACAGGATGACAGGTCTCTGGAAGCTGCCGGCAGAGACGAAGAAAAACAGACAGCAGAGCCGGATCATGCGAAGTCAGATGCAGTGCGGTCTGAAGAAGAAAAATTACAGGATGCGCAGACGGATGCCTGGAATTCAGACAATACACAGACGGAAGGTGAAGACTCAAACAATGCTCCAAGTGGAGAAACCGCTAAAGAAGAAGACAGTGCAGAAAGCCCGGATTATATACTTAATACGAGCAGTCAGAAGTTCCATAAACCGGATTGCGACAGTGTTGAATCTATGGCGGAGCATAACAAAAAAGCATTTTACGGCACCCGGGATGAGGCTATTGCACAGGGATATGATCCGTGTAAGAGATGTAATCCGTAGAATATTAAGATATGATTCGCGTGGAATCTGTGATTCCTGATGTGAGTAGGGGTAATTTTGCAGTTGCCAATAACAGTATATAACGGTATTTTAGTACACTGTTATATACTGTTATATATTTACTCAGATATCGTTTTATGCTATCCTATATGT